>NZ_JBEYHH010000006.1:37511-248130 GCF_040635175.1 Streptomyces sp. NPDC006997 | reverse complement strand
ACCGCGGCGAAGATCGCCGAGCTGAACCTGCGCAAGAACCTCCTGGGCACCCACCGCCTTGTCCGCATACGTTCGTCCCGCAGCGAGCCGTCGAAACCAACGACGGCTCCCCACAAGGGAGAACGGGGGTGCACGCGTGCGCATCGGACTGCTGACGGAGGGTGGCTATCCGTACCTGAACGGTGAGGCCAGGCTCTGGTGCGACCGGCTCGTGCGCGGGCTCGGACAGCACGAGTTCGACGTCTACGCGCTCAGCCGGAGCAGGCGACAGGAGGACGAGGGCTGGCCGCCGCTGCCACCGCAGGCCACCAGGGTGCGCACGGCGCCGCTCTGGACGGTGGAGGACCACGGGACGGTACTCGGCAGGCGCGCCCGCCGCCGCTTCGCCGAGCACTACGGCGACCTGGCGACGGTCCTGACCACCCCCGCCCTCCAGGCCTCCGCCTCCCAGGCGGACCGTTTCGCCAGCGCCCTCTACGGACTGGCCGAGCTGGCCCGCGACACCGGCGGCCTGCCCACGGCCCTCCGCTCCGAGACCGCCGTACGCGCCCTGGAGCGCGCGTGCCGTGCGCCGGGCGCCCGGCGCACCGTGCGGGCGGCGCGCGTACCGGACCTGCTCGCCGTGGCCGCGCGGCTGGAACGCGCCCTGCGCCCCCTCTCCCTCGACTGGTACGAGGACGACGCGCTCGGCGCCGTCGACCTGTGCCACGCGGCCTCCGGCGGCCCGGCCGCCCTGCCCGGACTGCTGGCCCGCCACTTCACCGGCGTCCCCCTGCTGGTCACCGAGTACGGCGTCCGGCTGCGCGCCCACCACCTGGCCTCCGGCGCCGGTGACACCGCCCCGGCCGTCCGCGCCCTGCTCGCCGCCTACCACGGCAGGCTCGCCGCCGAGACGTACCGGCAGGCCGCCTGCGTCACCCCGGGCAACGGGCACGCCCGCCGCTGGCAGGAACGCTGCGGCGCCGACCGGGCCAAGCTGCGCACCGTCTACCCGGGCATGGACGCCGCGCCGTTCGCCGAGGTGGGCGAGGCACCGCACAGCGGGGACCCCGGGACACTGGTGTGGGTCGGCCAGGTGGAGCCGGCCAAGGACCTGGTCTCCCTGCTGCACGCCTTCACGGAGATCCGCAGGACCGAGCCGAGGACCCGGCTGCGGATCATCAGCACCGGCACCGAGGACGCGGCCTACCTCGCCCACTGCCAGGCCCTCGCCGCCCACCTCTTCCCCGACGAGGCCGAGGGGCGGCACGCCGTCGGCGACAACCCCGTGGCGTTCGAGGCGATCGGCGAGTTCCCGGGGCCCGCCGACGCCTACGCCACGGGCGCCGTGAGCGTGCTCTCCAGCGTCGTCGAGGGCTTCCCGGTCGGCCTGGTCGAGGCCATGCTCTGCGGTCGCGCCACGGTCTCCACCGACGTCGGCGCCGTGCTGGAGGTCATCGGCGGCACCGGACTGGTCGTGCCGCCGCGCAACCCGAGGGCGCTCGCCGAAGCCTGCCTGGACCTGCTGCGCGACGCCGGGCGCCGTGAGCGCCTCGGCGCCGCCGCCCGCGCCCGCGCCCTCGAACTGTTCACCGTGGAGCAGAACATCGCCGCCTTCCACGGCATCTACCTGGACATCGTGTCGCACAGCCCGGTCCGCCGCGTCGTCGTCGACGCCACCGGCGAACCCCTCCCGTTCGCCGTCCCCGCCGAGGCCCACCTCCCCGGCCGCTGGACCGACCGCACGCCTCGCACCGCCCCCAGCTGGGCCCCGGGCCCACCGGTGCGCGCGACGCCCCTGACCGCCACGGAGGGGGCCCGGTGAACGACCAGACGGCACCCACCACGCCGCACCGCGGCGCCGCGGACCCGGTCAGGACCCTGATGCACCGCCACCGCGACCTGTGCGAACGCGCCGTGGACCCCCTGGAGATCGCCGCCGCCCTGGAGGCCCACGGCCTCACCGACCGCTCGGCGGCCCGCTTCCGCCACCGGGACGTCTTCTCCCTGGCGGAGGAGATGTACGCCCGCTCCCCCCGGGACACCCCGCCCCCCACGCACCGACCACCTCACGACCCACCCCTTTCCAGCACCGCCAGCCACCCCCTCCGCACCTTGCTCCCGGCCGCCCTGGCCGCGGCAGCCGTGACCGTCTCGTACCTGCCCCAAGGCGGTCCCACTCGCCTGCTCATGACGGCGGCGGCCCTCCTGACGGTCACCCTGGCGGTCAGGGGCCCGCTCCCCGCGACACCCGTCCTCTGGCTCCTCACCTACGTGGCGCTGGGCGACGGCCTCCTCCAGGCAACCCTCACGGGAGGACCGGACGCCCTGCCCACCGGGACCACCGAGGACCCCTGGCCGCTCACCACCGCCCCCCTCCTGACCCTGGCCCTCGTCTGCGCCCCCGCCGCCTGGTGCACCCGCCTCTTCGCCTCAACCGCCCGCCGCAGACTGACGGCCAGCCCACGCCTGGGCGACTTCACCAGCGCGGTCCGCCCCCTCCTGCTGGCCACCGTCGCCCTGTACCTCACCTCCCTCGCAGCCCTCCTGGCCGCCTGCACCACCCTCCTCGACCAGCCCGCGAGCTACGCCCAGACCCTCACCCTGGGCGCCCTCCTCTTCCTGGCCCGCCTCCTGGCGGCGCACGGCCGGACCCACGCCCCCACCCTGGCCCTCACCGCCGCGGCCACCACCCAGACCCTCACCCTGGCGGCCCTCCTCACCGCCCGACTCCCGGGCTGCGCGTTCCTGGCGACCCCCGTGGAGAGCGCCGTAGCCACCTGGGGCCCCGGAGCCATCCCCGCCGTCAGCTGCGCGGCGGCCGCACTGGCCCTCCTCCTCCACGCGACCCGCACGCTGACCCGGGCGACCGCCCACGCACCACCGGACGGACCGTGCTGACGGCACCGCACGGGCCCTTCCGCAGGAGAACCCCATGACCACCGACCCCATGACCACCACCGGCACCCCACCCACCGCACAGACCCCCGCACACCTCCTCACCCCGGGAGCCGCACGATGAGAGTCCTGCTGATCGGCCCCAACGGCTACCTCGGCCGCTTCGTGGCAGACCGCCTCCTCGCCGACCCGGCCGTCCAGCTCACCGCCCTCGGCCGCGGCGACGACGCCGACGTCCGCTTCGACCTGGCCTCCGGCAGCCCCGGCGCGCTCACCCGCTTCCTCGACGCCGTCCACCCCGGCGTGGTCATCAACTGCGCGGGCACCACCCGCGGCGGCGCCCGCGACCTCACCCGCCACAACACCGTCGCCGTGGCCACGGTCTGCGAGGCACTGCGCCGCAGCCGCTGCGGCGCCCGCCTGGTGCAGATCGGCTGCGCCGCCGAGTACGGCCCCAGCCAGCCCGGCTCCTCCACGGCCGAGGACGCCGTCCCCCGCCCCGGCGGCCCGTACGGCGTCAGCAAGCTCGCCGCCACCGAACTGGTCCTCGGCTCCGGCCTGGACGCCGTGGTCCTGCGGGTCTTCTCACCCGCGGGCCCCGGCACCCCCGCGGGCTCCCCCCTGGGCCGCCTCGCCGAGGCCATGCGCCGCGCCATGCAGACCGGCGACGGCGAACTGAAGCTCGGCGGCCTGGGCGTCCAGCGCGACTTCATCGACGTCCGCGACGTGGCCCGCGCCGTCCACGCGGCCTCGCTCTCCGCCGCCCAGGGCGTCATCAACATCGGCTCCGGCCGCGCCGTCCGCCTCCGTGACGCCGCCGCGGTCCTCGCCCGGGTCGCCGGGTACGGCGGCGCCCTCCACGAACTCGACGGCCCCCCGCCCTCGTTGCGGTCACCTCTGGCCCACAGCCTCGGCCACCCGGCTAGTGGCGGGGGAGCCCACGGCCTCGGCCACCCGGGCGGCGCCGGAGCCCACTCCGCGGGCCACGCCGCCCTGGCCCACACGGTCGGCCACCCCCGCCACGACCCCGACCACCCGACGCCCACCGCGGGCCCGCCGTCCCTCCCCCCGGCCGCGTACCCGTACCCCGACGGCTGCGGCAGCTGGCAGCAGGCCGATGTCCGCACCGCCCGCGACCGGCTCGGGTGGCGCCCCCGGATCAACCTCGAAGAGTCCCTCGCCGACATCTGGATGGAGGCCGCATGTCGCATCTGACCAGCACGGCGTCCACCGCCCCCGGGCGCGTCACCGGCACCGGCGTGGGCGTCCCCGGCTACGCGCACCCTTTGGTGGCCCCCGAGGAGTGGGCCGGTCTGGCCCGCCCGGGAGCCCCGCTGCACTGGGCCGTCCTGAACGTCGCCGACGGCCCCGGCACCCGCCTCGACCCGCGCTGCCTCCAGGCAGCGACCCGGCTGCGCACCGCGGGCGTCCGCATCCTGGGCCACCTGCCCACGACGGACACCGCGACCGCGGCCCACACCGCCCACCGCTACCTCGACTGGTACGGCGTGGACGGCTTCTACCTCGACCGCTGCCCCGCCGACCGCGCCGCGCTCCCCGGTATCGGCCGCACGATCACCGCCCTCCGCGCCCTGCGTGACGATGCCCACATCGTCCTCGGCCACGACAGCCATCCGCACCCCGGCTACGCCGACCACGCCGACCAGCTCGTCACCTACCGCGGCCCCTGGAGCGACTACCGCTGGTCGCAGGTGGCGGAGTGGACCGCCGACCACCCGCCCGAGCGCTTCTGCCACTTCGTGCACGGCGTACCCCGCGGCCACCTCGAAGAAGCCCTGCGCATCGCCCGCTGGCAGGGCGCCGCGACGATCTACTTCACCGACCGCACCCCGCACGCCGGTACCAGTCCCTGGGAGACGGTGCCCGGCTACTGGGACGAATTCGTCTCGCGGGTCGGGACAGGTGTCTCGGAATGAAAAAGGCCATGGCAGTGTTACAGGCAGAACAACCGTAGTGATTGACCGACCAACGGAGTCCCCGTGTCGCTGCCACCCCTGGTCGAGCCCGCTTCCGAGCTCACCGTAGACGAGGTCCGCAGGTACTCCCGCCACCTGATCATCCCCGACGTGGGCATGGACGGGCAGAAGCGGCTGAAGAACGCCAAGGTGCTCTGTGTGGGCGCCGGTGGCCTGGGCTCGCCGGCGCTGATGTACCTCGCCGCCGCGGGCGTCGGCACGCTCGGCATCGTGGAGTTCGACGAGGTCGACGAGTCGAACCTGCAGCGCCAGATCATCCACAGCCAGGCGGACATCGGCCGTTCCAAGGCCGAGTCGGCCCGCGACAGCGTGCTCGGCATCAACCCGTACGTCAACGTGGTCCTCCACGAGAAGCGGCTTGAAGCCGACAACGTGATGGACATCTTCAGCCAGTACGACCTGATCGTCGACGGCACCGACAACTTCGCGACCCGCTACCTCGTCAACGACGCGTGCGTGCTGCTGAACAAGCCGTACGTATGGGGGTCCATCTACCGCTTCGACGGTCAGGCGTCCGTCTTCTGGTCCGAGCACGGCCCCTGCTACCGCTGCCTCTACCCGGAACCCCCGCCACCCGGCATGGTCCCCTCCTGCGCCGAGGGCGGCGTCCTGGGCGTGCTGTGCGCGTCCATCGGGTCCATCCAGGTCACCGAGGCCATCAAGGTCCTGACCGGCACGGGCGAGCCGCTGGTCGGCCGACTGATGATCTACGACGCCCTGGAGATGCAGTACCGGCAGGTCAAGGTCCGCAAGGACCCGAACTGCGCGGTTTGCGGCGAGAACCCGACCGTCACGGAACTCATCGACTACGAGGCCTTCTGCGGCGTCGTGTCGGAGGAGGCCCAGGCGGCGGCCGCCGACTCCACGATCACTCCCAAGCAGCTCAAGGAGTGGATCGACGACGGTGAGAACATCGACATCATCGACGTCCGCGAGGTCAACGAGTACGAGATCGTCTCGATCCCGGGCGCCCGTCTGATCCCGAAGAACGAGTTCCTGATGGGCACCGCCCTGGAAGGGCTCTCGCAGGACAGGAAGATCGTCTTGCACTGCAAGACGGGTGTCCGCAGTGCGGAAGTCCTGGCGGTCCTGAAGTCCGCGGGCTTCTCGGACGCCGTCCACGTCGGCGGCGGTGTCATCGGCTGGGTCAACCAGATCGAGCCGGACAAGCCGGTGTACTGAGCCGCCCTGCCACCAGTCCGACCGGCGGGGGTTCCGGGCACCGGGTGTGCCCGGAACCCCCGCCGTCGTCATGAACAGACCTTGCCGTCCTCCGGTACCGCGCCCTCCAGCAGATACGCGTCCACCGCCGAGTCGACACAGTCGCTCCCACTGCCGTAGGCGCCGTGCCCCTCGCCCTTCCAGGTGAGCACCACACCCACGTCGGCGCCCAGTTCGTCCGCCATCGTGCGGGCGCCCTCGTAGGGCGTCGCCGGGTCGCCGGTGTTGCCGACGACGAGGATCGGTGCCGCGCCGGGCGCGCTCACCTCCGGGGTGTCGAACTGCCCGGTCACCGGCCACTGGTGGCACCACCCGGCCGTGTCCCAACCGAGGAACGCCCCGAACACCGGCGAGATCCGCTCGAACTCGGGCAGCAGGGCCTTCGCCTCGGCGGGCGTCGGCCGCTGCTTGTCGTCCAGGCACGATATGACCCGTTGCGAGTGGGTCGTCGTGCCGTAGTGCCCCGACGGGTCGCGGTCGTTGTAGCCGTCGGCGAGCGCCAGCAGCCCGGAGCCGTCGCCCCCCTCGGCCGCGTCCAAGGCACTGGTCAGGGTGGGCCAGCTGGTCTTGCTGTAGAGCGGCAGGACGATGCCGGTGACGGCGAGGGTCTGCGTCAGCTCACGCCCCGACGAGGTCGGCAGCGGCTTCGCGTCGATCCGCTCCAGCAGGTCGGCGATCTCCCGGGTGCCCTGCTCGGGGTCCTTGTCCCGGGACTCCAGGTAGTCCTCCAGGGCGCGCTGGAAGCCCGTGGTCTGGTTCCTGGCGTGGCCCACGCTGTCGGCGGCCGGGTCGACGACCGCGTCCAGGATCATCCGCCCCACCCTGTCGGGGAAGAGATGGGCGTACACACCGCCCAGTTCGGTGCCGTAGGAGATGCCGAAGTAGTGCATCTCGTCGTCCCCGAGGGCCTGGCGCATCAGGTCCATGTCCCGGGCCGTGTCCGTGGTCGACACATGGCTCAGCAGCTTCCCGGCGGCCCGCGCGCAGCCCTTGCCGAAGTCGGCGGCGTCCTGGAGGTAGGCGCGCTCCTCGCCCGGGGTGTCCGGGGTGACGTCGATCGCCTCGGCGGCCTGGATCTCCTTGTCGTCGCGGCAGCGGATGCCCCCGCTGGCGCCCACGCCCCGCGGGTCCCAGCTCACCAGGTCGTAGTGCTCGCGCAGTGCGGAGGCCGTGCTGGCGTAGGCGGGCAGGGTCGAGACGCCCGACCCGCCGGGCCCGCCGAAGTTGAACAGCAGGGAGCCGATCCGGTCGTCGCCCGTGGCCTTGGCGCGGATCAGGGCCAGGTCGATCGTCTCGCCCTTCGGCTTGGACCAGTCGAGGGGGGCCTTGAGCGTGGCGCACTGCCAGTCACCGCCCGGCGCGGGACTGTCGTCGGTGCCCTCGCACTTCCCCCAGTCCAGGTCCTCCACGACCGGCGCGGAGGCGCTCCCGGACGAGGCCGACCGGTTGCCGGGCGCGGGCCCGTCCCCTGTCGAGTCGCCGTCACCACCGCCACTGCACCCCGTCCCCAGCAGCACCGCGGCAACGCCGAGCGCCGCGCACCGTACAAACCGCGCCATGTCGCACATCCCCCCTCGCAGGCCGTCCGCTTCCGCGCCGCGGACCGCAGTCAGGCCATGCTATGCGCAACGTCGTGATCTCGCCGAAGCCTGTGGATAACCTTCTGACCTGCGAGTTTAGTGACCAGATTGACGTGTCAGGAGCAAACGGTCCCGGCCGCGGGCACCTTCCCGTCCAGCAGATAGCCGTCCACCGCGCCCCGCACACACTTGTTCCCGCTGTCGTACGCGCCGTGCCCCTGCCCCCTGTACGTCAGCTCGACACCGACGCCCTCACCCAGCGCGTCCACCATCTTCCGCGCCCCCTCGTACGGTGTCGCCGGGTCGCCGGTGTTGCCGACGACGAGGATCGGCGCCGCGCCGGGCGCGCTGACGTCGGGATGGTCGGCGGCGCCCTGCACCGGCCAGTCGGTGCAGCTCAGCATGGACCACGCCAGGAAGTCGCCGAACAGCGGTGAGGCGGCCCGGAACCCGGGCAGCCGCTGCCGCACCTGTTCCTCGGTGTACCGGGCCCGGTCGTCGGCGCAGTTGATGGAGACGTTGGCCGGGACCAGGTTGCTGTACTCGCCGTTCTCGCCGCGCCCGTTCAGCGCGTCCGACAGCAGCATCAGGATCTGGCCGTCCCCGTCGTACGCCTGTTGCAGACCGTCGGTGAGGTACGGCCAGAAGTCCTGTGAGTACAGCGCCTGCGCGATGCCGTTGGTCGCGGCGGTCTGGGTCAGCCGGCGGGTGACGGCGCCGGGGATCGGGTGGGTGTCGAGGTCCTCGAGGAGCCGGGCGATGCGGTCCTTGACGTCCTGCGCGCTGTCCCCGATCGGGCAGTCGTCCTCTCCGGACCCTTCCGCCACGCAGTCCTCGGCGAAGTTGTCGAGCGCCCGCTGGAAGCCCCTGGCCTGGCCGAGGGAGCCCTGTGCGGGGCTCTGCGTCGGGTCGACGACCGCGTCGAACACGGCGCGGCCCACCTTCCCGGGGAACAGGTGGGCGTAGACGCCGCCGAGTTCGGTGCCGTAGGAGACGCCGAAGTAGTGGAGCTTGTCGTCGCCGAGGACCCGGCGCATCAGGTCCATGTCGCGGGCGGCGTCGGTGGTGGCCACGTGCGGGAGCATCCGCTCCGAGCGGTCCTCGCAGGCGCCGTTGAAGTCCCGGACGCCTTCGAGGAGTTCGCGGCGTTCGGCGGCGTCGTCGGGGGTGGAGTCCAACTGGAAGTAGGCGTCGAGCCGCTGGTCGCTCTCGCACCACACGGGGGCGCTGCGGCCGACCCCGCGCGGGTCGAAGCTGACCAGGTCGTAGCGGGTGCGCAGGGTCTCGTACTCCTCACCGAAGGCGGGCAGCGTGGTGACGCCGGAGCCGCCGGGTCCGCCGAAGTTGAAGACGAGGGAGCCGATGCGCTCGCCGCCCCTGCCGCTGGCCCTGGCCCGGATCAGGGCGAGGTCGATGGTGTCGCCCTCGGGGTCGTCCCAGTCGAGGGGCGCCTTCATGGTGGCGCACTGCCAGGCGGTGCCGTCCGGCAGTGGTGACGGGGCGGTGCCGCCGCCCTGGGCCTGGTCCGGGGCGGGGCAGTCCTTCCACGCGAGTTCCTGGGCCGACAGGTCCTCGTCGCCGGGGTCGTGGTCGCCGCATCCCGCCAGCAGGGCGGCCAGCAGCGCGGCGGTGGCGGTCAGGGCGGCGACGCGCGGGCGGGAAGGGTTCGACATACACCCATCCTGCGACCCCACCGGGCCACCCGCGCGGGGCACCGGGCCGTCCGAGGTACGCCCCGCGCGCGTGGCTAGAGGGAGCCCTTGCGGGTGAGGTGGTTGAACGCCAG
This sequence comes from Streptomyces sp. NPDC006997, assembly GCF_040635175.1. Taxonomy (NCBI): domain Bacteria; kingdom Bacillati; phylum Actinomycetota; class Actinomycetes; order Kitasatosporales; family Streptomycetaceae; genus Streptomyces; species Streptomyces sp. NPDC006997. Next base: position 238,669 of record NZ_JBEYHH010000006.1, on the reverse strand, counting down.
CCAGCCCGGCAGTACGGGCAGCCACAGCGTCAGCAGGCGGAACAGCAGGACGGCCGGGGCGGCGACCTCGCTGGGCAGGCCGACGGCGATGAGGCCGACGGTCAGGGTCGCCTCGACCGCGCCGACACCGCCCGGCGTCGGCGCTGCGGAACCGAGCGCGTTGCCCGCCAGGAAGACGACGGCGACGCTGGCGATGCTGATCGAGGTGGTCTCGTCGCCGAAGGCCCGGATGGAGGCGTCCAGGCACATCACGAAGCAGGCGGTGAGCAGCAACATGCCGCCGATGCCGGTGACCAGCTTCTGCGGGCGCTGGAGCACGTCGAGCATCCGCGGCACCACTCCGGCGAAGAGCGACCGCACGCGCGTGACGACGAACTTCCGCAGGAACGGCACCGAGGTCACCACGAGCACCAGCACCGCCACCGTCAGCAGCCCGGCGATGACCGTCCGGGACGGCGACAGCGACGGCGTCTTCTCGGTGCCTGTCAGGTAGCCGAAGGACAGCAGCATCAGGACGTGCGCGCCGAGCCCGAACAGCTGTGAGGCGCCGACGCTGGCCACCGCGAGGCCGGGCCGTACGCCCGAGCGCTGGAGGAACCGCGTGTTGAGCGCGACGCCGCCCACCGCGGCCGGTGCGACGATCTTGACGAACGACCCGGCGACCTGCGCCAGCACCGTCCTGGGGAAGGGCACCCGCTCGGGCACGAACCCCAGCAGGGCCATCGCCGCCGCGAGGTAGCTCAGCGCGGAGAACAGCACGGCCGCCGCGACCCAGCCCCACTCGGCCTCGGCGAAGAGGGTGCCGAACTCGATGTGCGTGAGCTGCGACAACAGGAAGTAGGCGCCGATGGCACCCGCGATGAAGCTGATCAGCGTGCGCGGACGGATCCGTTCGAGACGGGCCGGTTCCACCGGTGCCTGGGGGCGGATGCGCAGCACCTCGTGGCGGATCTGGGTGAGCAGATCGTCCTCGCGGGCCTCTTCCAGGGCCTCCTCGACGGCCCGCTTCTCGGCCCTGGCCTGCGCGCGTTCGGCCTTCTTGCCGGGCTTCTCCAGGGCGACCGTACTGCCGTGACCGGCGTCGTCCAGACGGGTCTGCCGGTCCTGCCGGGACGCCTCCAGCACCGCCTCTCGCTCGCGCTCCGCGCGCTCCCGGGCCAGCCTGCGCAGGGTCGCGCGCGTGGAGCGCGTCAGCGCGATGGGCTGGAGCATCGGCAGGCAGTCGGCGACGGCGTCGGGTCCGAGTACGGCGACGGCGGAGGCCACGGCGCGCTCGGCGCCCACCCGCAGCGCCAGCGTGGTCATCAGCTGGGCGACGTCCATCCGCAGCAGCAGGTCACCGGCCGCGATCTCGCCGCCGCGCAGGTCGGTGAGGACCACCGTGCCGGAACGATCCACCCGAACCGCGTCACCCGCCAGCCTGCGGTGCGCGATGCGCCGCGACTGCAACGCCCGCACCTGGTCCCAGGTGTGGCGCAGCAACTCGTCGGTGATCTCGTCCTCCGCCAGCGCGTCCAGGGTGCGTCCGCCGCTGTGCTCGTAGACGAGTATCACGGCGTCGGGGCCGAGTTCGGAGGTGGCGATCAGCTTGGGCGCGTTGGCGCCCGCGGCGATGGCGGCGTAGGCGAGCAGGGCCTCCTGCTCCAGCGCCTGGCGCAGCGACTGGAGGCTGCGGCGGGTGGCGAAGCCACGCAGGGTGAGGTTGCGCCAGACCCGGTAGAAGAAGCCCTGCGCCTGCTGCTCGCGGTCGACGACCGTGACGTCCAGCGGCGGGCCGTCCTCCAGGGTGACGAAGTAGCGCCGTCCGCGGTCGCCGTCGGCGGCGTCCGCGGTGTCGTCGCGGGAGGCGCTCACCGGGCGGAAGCCGACCGTCCGCAGGCCCGCCATGAGCGTGCGCCCGGTGGGGCGGACGTTCGGGGAGCCGACGGCGTACAAGGTGCCGTAGGCGACGCTCCAGCCGATCAGGACGGTCAGGATGATCGAGAACGGCGTCGTGTAGCCGGTGACGAGCATGGAGAACGCGTCGAGCGTCAGCACGATCCACAGCACCGCGCGCCAGCGCGGTCGGCGGGACATGCCGACGGCCGTCATATAGGCGATGACGGGCGCCAGATAGCCGTGTACCGGGTCGGTCAGGGCGGTGATGTCGCCGGGGGAGGGCTGGGTAAGCGCTTCCTGGATGGAGTCGGGGGCGGCCTTGGCGACCCACAGGTCCGTGGCGAGTGTCACTCCGTGGGCGAGTACGGCCGCCAGCACGCCGTCGGCGATGCGCAGCCCGTCCCGTTTGATCAGCCGTTCGATCGCGAAGGCGACGGGCACGAGGAGGATCGCGATGCTGGACGCCAGTCCGGCGATCTTGATCAGGAGGTCGGGCGCCTGGCCGGTGCCCTTGTTGATGTCCTGTTCCAGGCCCGAGGTGGTGCCGTGCGCGAAGGCGGCGATGGCGAGCAGTACGGCGATGGCGAGCACGCCCACCAGCAGCCGCATCAGGTCGGAGGGGCGGTGCACGCGCGCGGGGAGCAGTGGTTCGTCGCCCTCCACGGCGTCGGTGTGGGCGTCACCGCCCGGCTCCCCGTTCATCGCGGCCCTGTCCGCGAAGGGCGTCGTCGCCCCGCTGGTCCGGTCAGGGCCCTCGGTGTCCGGGCGCGCCGAAGCATCAGAGGTGCCCTCCGCGTCGTCGGGGTGCACACCCTGCTGCTTCATGGTCTCTTCTTGATCTCGTATCACCAGTCACCGCCCGCACGATGGTGGCATGTTCCACCGACACACGGGGGCATCAGGGTGCAAACACGGGGCGCGCAGTCCGCCCGAAGCGCTGCTCCCGGGCGCGACGTACCCGCGGTCGCGGGCCCGTCACATTGTCGGTGGGGTCGGGCAGTATGGGGCGAATGAGCGAGCAGAGCCTTCCTGAGGACGCCCGCCCGGAGTACGCCGACGCGCTGCCGGAGTACGCGGAACGGGTCCTCGACCTGACCGAGCGGATCCCGGCCGGGCGTGTCATGACGTACGGGGACGTCGCCGAGTACCTGGAGGAGGGCGGCCCCCGCCAGGTCGGCCGTGTGATGTCCCTTTACGGGGGCGCGGTCCCCTGGTGGCGGGTCGTCCGCGCGGACGGCGTGCTGCTCGCCGGCCATGAGCTTCGGGCGCTGGACGCCTACCGCGCGGAGGGCACTCCGCTGAAGGGCGCCGGGCGGGCGGCCGAGGGTCACCTGCCGCGGGTCGACGTCAGACGCGCGCGGTGGGACGGCGGCGAAAGCGCGAAGGCTCACACCTGACAGCTTCCGCCATCGGCCCGGCCCGCGGGGGACGCGTGATCCGTACGGGGGAAACAGGGCACGGCCGTGACATGGCGTACGTTCGAGGGGCAAGGGACGCGCGGGGTGTGAGAGCCCGGTGGGAAGAAGCGGAAGCCCTGCTTCCGTGGCGTCCGTCGGCGTAGCGTCGGCTGCACGCGTCCCCCTCATCCCGCGGCCACCGTCCGCCACGCACGGCGGTCGCCCCACCAGCACACCCACCAGGACCGGCGAACCACGTGAGCTTCCTCTCCTCCACCAGTCGCCTGCCGCACCATGAGGCGCGGCAGGGGAGCCGTGGCGCTTACCGACTGGTACGTACCCCGCCGGACCGACCGGGTCCCCCTCGTCTGGACGCCGCGCAACGCGCCGTGGTTGACCACGGCGCCGGTCCGCTGCTCGTCCTCGCCGGTCCGGGCACCGGGAAGACCACCACCCTCGTGGAGTCCGTGGCGGCCCGAATCGCGCGCGGCGCCCACCCCGAGCGGCTCCTCGTGCTCACCTTCAGCCGCAAGGCCGCCGTCGACCTGCGCGACCGCATGGCGCTGCGCATAGGGGCCGCCCGCGCGCCCCGCGCGACCACCTTCCACTCGTTCTCCTACGCCCTGGTCCGGGCCCACCAGGACAGCGACCTGTTCGTGGAACCGCTGCGGCTGCTCTCCGGTCCCGAGCAGGACGTCACCGTACGGGAGCTGCTCGCGGGCCAGCCCGACCTGGAGCGGCTCGGCCTCGCCCCTGTGCGCTGGCCGGACGAACTGCGTGCCTGCCTGACCACCCGCGGCTTCGCCGACGAGGTCCGCGCGGTCCTCGCCCGCAGCCGCGAGCTGGGCCTCGGCCCGCAGGCCCTGGACGCCTTCGCCCGCCGCATCGGCCGCCCCGACTGGCGGGCCGCCGCCGCCTTCCTCGCCGAGTACCTCGACGTGCTCGACCTCCAGGGCGTCATCGACTACGCCGAACTCGTCCACCGCGCGGTGCTCCTCGCCCGCCGCCCCGCCGTCGCCGAACGGCTCGCCGCGCAGTACGACGCCGTGTACGTCGACGAGTACCAGGACACCGACCCCGCGCAGGTACGGCTGCTCGACACCCTCGCGGGCGGCGGCCGCACCCTCGTCGCCTTCGGCGACCCCGACCAGTCGATCTACGCCTTCCGCGGCGCCGACGTGAACGGCATCCTCGACTTCCCGCACGCCTTCCCGCACCTCGACGGCCGCCCGGCGCCCGTCGAGGTGCTGCGCACCTCCCGCCGCTCCGGCGCCGCCCTGCTCGCCGCGACCCGGCTGCTGACCCAGCGGATGCCGCTGCCCCGCCTCCCCGCCGACCAGGCACGCGCGCACCGCGACCTCGCCCCCGCGCGGGACGGTGGCCGCGTCGAGGTCTTCACCTACCCGACGGCGGGCACCGAGCAGGAGAACGTCGCCGACATCCTCCGCCGGGCCCACCTGGAGGACGGCGTCCCGTGGGGCGAGATGGCCGTGCTGGTGCGCGCCGGGTCCCGCAACATCCCCACCCTCCGCCGCGCCCTCACCTCCGCGGGCGTCCCCCTGGACATCGACGGCGACGACCTGCCCCTGCGCCACGAACCCGCGGTGGCCCCCCTGCTGACGGCACTGCGCGCGGTGGCCACGGCGGAGGCCGGGCGGAGCGGCGGAGACGGGCACACGGGCGACGACGCGCGCGCCGTGGACGGCCCGCAACCGGCCGACGACGCCCCCTGGCTCGACACCGAGACCGCCCTCACCCTGCTCACCTCCCCCCTTGCCGGGATGGACACCGCCGACCTGCGCCGTCTGGGCCGGGCCCTGCGGGAGGAGGAGCGGGCCACGGGCAACCCCGTGCCCCCGCCCTCAGACGACCTGCTCGCGCGGGCGCTCGCCGAACCGGAGCGCCTGGTCGCGCACGACCCGGCGTACGCGCGCGGGGCCCAACGCCTCGGCGCGCTGCTGCGCAAGGCCCGGGAGCGCCTCGCGGGCGGCGGCACGGCCGAGGAGGCGCTGTGGGACCTCTGGGAGGGCACCCCGTGGCCCTCACGCCTGGAACGGGCCGCCCGGCGCGGCGGCGCGGCAGGCCGGAACGCCGACCGCGACCTGGACGCCGTATGCGCGCTGTTCGCGACGGCCGCCCGCGCGGAGGAGCGCACCGGCGGCCGCGGCGCCCTGAACTTCCTCGCGGAGACCGACGCCGAGGACATCGCCGCCGACACCCTCACCCGCCGCGCGGTACGCCCCGACGCCGTCCGCCTGATGACCGCGCACCGCGCCAAGGGCCTCCAGTGGCGGCTGGTCGTCGTCGCGGGCGTCCAAGAGGGCCTCTGGCCCGACCTGCGCCGCCGCGGCTCCCTCCTGGAAGCCGACCGCATCGGCCGCGACGGGCTCGCCGAACCCCTCACCCCGGGCGCCCTCCTCGCCGAGGAGCGCCGCCTGTTCTACGTCGCCGCCACACGCGCGCGTGAGCGTCTCGTCGTCACCGCCGTGAAGGCCCCCGCCGACGACGGCGACCAGCCCTCCCGGTTCCTGACCGAGCTGGGCGTCGAGCCGAGGGACGTCACCGGCCGCCCGCGCCGCCCGCTGTCCGTGGCCGCGCTCGTCGCCGAACTGCGCGCCACCACCGTCGACCCGCGCGTGTCGGCCACCCTGCGCCAGGCCGCCGCCCACCGGTTGGCCCGGCTCGCCGCGCTCACCGACGAGGACGGCCGCCCGCTGGTGCCGTCCGCGCACCCCACCCGCTGGTGGGGCATGTTCGAGCCGACCGAGAGCAAGGTGCCGCTGCGCGACCGCGACCAGCCCGTCACGCTCTCCGGCAGCGCCCTCGACCAGCTCGCCCACACCTGCGCCCTCCAGTGGTTCCTCAGCCGCGAGGTGAAGGCGGACACCCCGGCGACCGCCGCGCAGGGCTTCGGCAACGTGGTACACGTCCTCGCCGACGAGGTCGCCTCCGGGCACACCCCGGCCGACCTCGACGTGCTGATGGAACGCCTCGACTCGGTCTGGGACGCGCTCGCCTTCGACGCGCCGTGGAAGTCGGCCCAGGAGAAGGAGCACGCGCGCGTGGCGCTCGAACGCTTCCTGAAGTGGCACGTCATGGACCGCACCGGGCGCACCCCGGTGGCCAGCGAGCACGACTTCGACGTCACCCTCGAAGCGGGGGAGTACGAGGTGCGCATCCGCGGCTCCATGGACCGCGTCGAGACCGACGGCGAGGGCCGCGCCTACGTCGTCGACTTCAAGACCGGCAAACAGGCGCCCAGCGCCGCTGAGGTGGCCCGCCACCCCCAGCTGGCCGTCTACCAGCTCGCCGTCCGCGAGGGCGCCGTCGACGACGCCTTCGACGGGGCGCGCCCCGAGCCGGGTGGCGCCGAACTCGTCCAGCTGCGCCAGGGCGCCGCCAAGCGGGACGGCGGCGAGACCCTCCCGAAGGTGCAGGCCCAGGAGCCCCTGGAGGGCGAGTGGGTCGGCGACCTGCTGGCCACCGCCGCCGGGAAGGTGCTCGACGAACGGTTCACGCCGAGCACCGGCCAGCACTGCACGCACTGCGCCTTCCGCGCCTCGTGCGGCGCCCGCCCGGAAGGCCGTCACGTGGTGGAGTGAGGGGCTGCTGTGACGGGTTGCACCCCCTGCGCTGACCTGCGCTTCTTCCGCCTCTGACGACGATTGCGGCCTCCACTGTCAGTGCCCGCCGCTAGCCTCTCTACGTGCCCGCCCGTATCACCGACCCCGAACAGCTCAAAGAGCTGCTCGGCATCCCGTTCACGCCGGAGCAGACGGCCTGCGTCACCGCGCCGCCCGCCCCGCAGGTGATCGTGGCCGGAGCCGGTTCCGGCAAGACGACGGTGATGGCGGCCCGCGTGGTCTGGCTGGTCGGCACCGGCCAGGTCGCCCCCGAACAGGTGCTCGGCCTGACCTTCACCAACAAGGCGGCCGGAGAACTGGCCGAACGCGTCCGCAAGGCCCTGATCAGGGCAGGCGTCACCGACCCTGATGTCATCGATCCGGACAACCCCCCGGGCGAGCCCGCGATCTCCACGTACCACGCCTTCGCGGGCCGCCTGCTGACCGACCACGGCCTGCGCATCGGCCTGGAACCCTCCTCCCGCCTCCTCGCCGACGCCACCCGCTACCAGCTGGCCGCGCGGGTGCTGCGCGAGGCCCCCGGCCCCTACCCGGCGCTCACCCGCTCCTTCCCCGACCTGGTCAGCGACCTGCTCACCCTGGACGCCGAACTCGCCGAGCACCTCGTACGGCCCGAGCGGCTGCGCGCCTGGGACGCCGAACTGCTGCTCGCCCTGGACGGCGCCAAGCTCAGCAACGCCGACCTGCGCAAGGTCCCCGAGACCGCCGCCGCCCGCCGGGAACTCACCGAACTCGTCGTGCGCTACCGCGCCGCGAAACGCGAACGCGACCTGATCGACTTCGGTGACCAGATCGCCCTCGCCGCCGAACTCGGCCAGCTCCCCGAAGTGGGCCGCCACCTGCGCGAGGAGTTCCGCGTCGTGCTCCTCGACGAGTACCAGGACACCTCTGTCGCCCAGCGCGTCCTGCTCGCGGGCCTCTTCGGCGGCGGCACCGGCCACCCCGTCACCGCCGTCGGCGACCCCTGCCAGGCCATCTACGGCTGGCGCGGCGCCTCCGTCGCCAACCTGGACGACTTCCCCGAGCACTTCGCCCACGCCGACGGCCGCCCCGCCACCCGCCAGGCCCTCAGCGAGAACCGGCGCAGCGGAGGCCGCCTCCTCGACCTCGCCAACGGCCTCGCGCAGCCCTTGCGCGCCATGCACGCGGGCGTGCAGGCCCTGCGCCCCGCGCCCGGCGCCGAACGCGACGGCACGGTCCGCTGCGCCCTGCTGCGCACCCACGCCGAGGAGATCGACTGGCTCGCCGACTCCGTCGCCCACCTGGTGAACACCGGCAAGGCGCCCGGTGAGATCGCCGTCCTGTGCCGCACCGCCGGTGACTTCGCGCAGATCCAGGGCGCGCTGGTCGCCCGGGACGTGCCGGTGGAGGTGGTCGGCCTCTCCGGGCTGCTGCACCTGCCCGAGGTCGCCGACCTGGTCGCCGTCTGCGAGGTCCTCCAGGACCCCGGCGCCAACGCCTCCCTGGTCCGGCTGCTCACCGGCCCCCGCTGGCGCATCGGGCCCCGCGACCTCGCCCTCCTGGGCCGCCGCGCACGGCTGCTCGTCGCGCACGCGCGCGTGGACTCCGGCGACGACCCCGACCTGCGGCTCGCGGAAGCCGTCGAAGGGGTCGACCCGGCCGAGGTGATCTCCCTCGCGGACGCCCTCGACACCTTCCTGGAGACGCCCATGGAGGGCGGCGGGGACGACGACGGGCTGCCGTTCTCACCGGACGCGCGCGTGCGCTTCGCCCGCCTCGCCGCCGAACTGCGCGACCTGCGCCGCTCCCTCGCCGACCCCCTGATGGACGTACTGCACCGCGTCCTCGCCGTCACCGGCCTGGAGGTGGAGCTGTCCGCCTCCCCGCACGCCCTGGCCGCCCGACGCCGGGAGACCCTCTCCAACTTCCTCGACGTCGCCGCCTCCTTCGCCGCGGGCGACGGCGAGGCGAGCCTGCTGGCCTTCCTCGGCTTCCTGCGCACCGCCGCCCAGTACGAGAAGGGCCTCGACAACGCCCTGCCCGGCGGCGAGAACACCGTCAAGGTGCTCACCGCCCACAAGTCCAAGGGCCTGGAGTGGGACGTCGTGGCCGTCCCCGGCCTGGTCAACGGCACCTTCCCCAGCGCCCAGGGCCGCGAGAAGTGGACCGCGCAGGCCAAGGTGCTGCCGCACGGGCTGCGCGGCGACGCCGACACCCTGCCCGACGTCGAGGTGTGGGACTCGCGCGGGATGAAGGCGTTCCACGAGGCCATGAAGGACCACCAGCACACCGAGGAACTCCGCCTCGGCTACGTCACCTTCACCCGCCCCCGCTCCCTGCTGCTCGGCTCCGGCCACTGGTGGGGCCCCACCCAGAAGAAGCCCCGCGGCCCCTCCGGCTTCCTCACCGCCCTCCACGACCACTGCGCCGCCGGCCACGGCGAGATCGAGGTGTGGGCGGACGAACCCGCCGAGGACGAGGAGAACCCCGCCCTCCACCAGACCACCGCCGACGAGGTGTGGCCGCTGCCCCTGGACGAGGAGGCGTTCACCCGACGCCGGGCCGCCGCCGAAGCTGTCCACGCCCACCTCGACACCCTCGCCGCCAGCCCCGCCGTGCACGAGACCACCACCTACGAGGACCCCGACTGGCCCCCGCCCCCGGAGGACGACGAACCCCTCCCCGAGGACGAGGAGGAAGGCTCCCTCCTCACCGACGACGACTGGGACTCCCTGCCCACCCGGCGCCCCACCGTCCCCCACCAGGCGACCGCCCCCGAGACCCCGGCCCCCGTCGGCGAGGCCGACACCCCCCTCACCCCGGAGGAGGCCCGCACCGTCGCCTCCTGGGACCGCGACCTCGACGCCCTCACCGGCGAACTGCTGCGCGCGCGTGCCCGCGTCACGGAGGTCCCGCTGCCCGCCTCCCTGACCGCCTCCCAACTGCTGCACCTGGCCGCCGACCCCGACGGCTTCGCCCAGGAACTGGCCCGCCCCATGCCGCGCCCGCCCCAGCCCGCCGCCCGCCGCGGCACCCGCTTCCACGCCTGGGTCGAAGCCCGCTTCGAGGCGCTGACCCTGCCCCTGCTGGAACCCGACGACCTGCCCGGCAGCGACGCCGACATCGCCGACGAACAGGACCTGGAAGCCCTCAAGGACGCCTTCGAACGCACCGAGTACGCCCGGCGCACGCCCTACCGCGTCGAGGCCCCCTTCCAGCTCTCCATAGCGGGCCGCGTCGTCCGAGGCCGCATCGACGCCGTCTACAAGACCGGCGACGGCGATACGACGACGTACGAGATCGTCGACTGGAAGACCGGCCGCGGCGCCGCCGCCGACCCGCTCCAGCTCGCCCTGTACCGGCTCGCCTGGGCCGAGCAGCAGGGCGTCCCCCTGGAATCGGTCACCGCCGCCTTCCTGTACGTACGCACCGGCGACGTCGTTCACCCGCGCGAGCTGCCGGACCGGGCCGCGCTGGAACGGCTGCTGCTGGAGGAGCCGCCCGGTGACGCATCGCACGATCGGACTGTCACCGGCGGCCGATAGGCTCGTGACCATGAGCCACCCCGTTGACAGTGCCGTCAGCGCCGTCCGCACGTACATCGCGCAGCACCGCGCCGCCTTCCTCGACGACCTCGCCGAGTGGCTGCGCATCCCCTCCGTGTCGGCCCAGCCCGACCACGCGCGGGACGTGGACCGCAGCGCGGACTGGCTCGCCGCCAGACTCAGGGAGACCGGCTTCCCCACCGCCGAGGTGTGGCCGACGCCCGGGGCACCGGCCGTCTACGCGGAGTGGCCCTCCGCCGACCCGGAGGCACCCACCGTCCTGGTCTACGGCCACCACGACGTTCAGCCCGCCGCCCGCGAGGACGGCTGGGACAGCGACCCCTTCGACCCCGTCATCCGGGGGAACCGCCTCTACGCGCGCGGGGCGGCCGACGACAAGGGGCAGGTGTTCTTCCACACACTCGGCGTCCGCGCCCACCTCGCCGCCACCGGCCGCGACACCCCGGCCGTGCATCTGAAGCTGCTGATCGAGGGCGAGGAGGAGTCCGGCTCCCCGCACTTCCGGGCCCTCGTCGAGGAGCACGCGGACCGGCTCGCCGCGGACGCCGTGATCGTCTCCGACACCGGCATGTGGTCCGAGGACACCCCCACGGTCTGTACCGGGATGCGCGGCCTCGCCGAGTGCGAGATCCGGTTCCACGGCCCCGACCAGGACATCCACTCCGGCTCCTTCGGCGGTGCCGTGCCCAACCCGGCGACCGCCGCCGCCCGCCTCGTCGCCGCCCTGCACGACGAGCACGCGCGCGTGACCGTCCCCGGTTTCTACGACGGCGTCGTGGAGCTCACCGACCGCGAGCGCGAACTCCTCGCCGAGCTGCCGTTCGACGAGCGGCAGTGGCTGCGCACCGCCCACTCCCACGCCACCCATGGCGAGGCCGGGCACACCACCCTGGAGCGCGTCTGGGCCCGTCCCACCGCCGAGGTCAACGGCATCGGCGGGGGCTACCAGGGCCCCGGCAGCAAGACGATCATCCCGGCCAGCGCCATGGTGAAACTGTCCTTCCGCCTGGTCATGGGCCAGGACCCCGACCACATCGAGAAGGTCGTCCGCGCCTGGGCCGCGGACCAGGTGCCCGACGGCGTCCGCTGCGAGATCGCCTTCGCCCCCGCCACCCGCCCCTGTCTGACCCCGCTGGACCACCCGGCCCTGACGTCACTGGTCCGCGCCATGGGCCGCGCCTTCGACGCACCCGTCCGCTTCACCCGCGAGGGCGGCTCCGGACCCGCCGCCGACCTCCAGGACATCCTCTGCGTGCCCGTCCTCTTCCTGGGAATCTCCGTCCCCTCCGACGGCTGGCACGCCCCGAACGAGAAAGTGGAACTCGACCTCCTCCTCAAAGGCGTCGAGACCACCGCCCACCTGTGGGGCGACCTGGCCGAGAACTGGCGCCATGCGCCCTGAGCGCCCCGGCCCGTCCGGAGCGCTCCCCCGAACGGGGCACACTGGAAGCACCGCCCCGAACCACCAGGACCCGCACCACCCCGTCCCGTACCACCGAGTCCCGCACCCGGTCACCACCCGCCGTACGACCAGCTGAACCGCCGCCGAAACCACCGTTCCCCGGGGGAGATGGAAGCACCCGTGACCACCTGGACCGACCACACCGCCGACCGACCCATCTCGCTCACCGTCCCGAGCGGCATCGACCGCGCCGCGCACCACCGGCTCGACGAGGCTTGGCTCGCGGCGGCGTGGAGCCACCCCACCACCCGCTGCTTCGTGGTCTCCGGCGGCCAGGTCCTCATCGACGAGACGTCCGACGGGCGCACCGAACTCGTCATGACCCCCTCCTTCGAGGCCCCCCTCACCGAGGCCCACCGCTACTTCCTCGGCATCGACGAGGACGGCGTCAGCTACTTCGCCCTCCAGAAGGACGCGCTGCCCGGCCGCATGGACCAGTCCGCCCGCCCCGCGGGCCTGCGCGAGGCCGGGCTGCTGCTGTCCCCGCGCGACGCGGGCCTGATGGTGCACGCCGTCGGGCTGGAGAACTGGCAGCGCACCCACCGCTTCTGCTCCCGCTGCGGCGAGCGCACGGTCATCGCGGCGGCGGGCCACATCCGCCGCTGCCCCGCCTGCGGCGGGGAGCACTACCCACGCACCGACCCGGCCGTGATCATGGCCGTCACCGACGAGGACGACCGCATCCTGCTCGGCCGCCAGGTGCACTGGCCCGAGGGCCGCTTCTCCACGCTGGCCGGTTTCGTCGAGCCCGGCGAGTCGATCGAGCAGTCCGTGCGCCGCGAGGTGTTCGAGGAGGCCGGTATCACCGTCGGCCAGGTCGAGTACGTCGCCAGCCAGCCCTGGCCCTTCCCGTCCAGCCTCATGCTGGGCTTCATGGCCCGCGCCACCTCCACGGACGTCGACGTCGACGGCGACGAGATCCACGAGGCCCGCTGGTTCTCCCGCGACGAACTGGGCGCCGCCTTCGACAGCGGCGAGGTGCTCCCGCCGTACGGCATCTCCATCGCCGCCCGCCTCATCGAGCTGTGGTACGGCAAGCCGCTGCCGACGCGCGGTCTCCTCTGACGCATGAGTGAGGGGTGGGTTTCCCGACCAGGTCAGGAAACCCACCCCTCACATCGCCTGTGGCTCGTCGCCTGCCGGAGCGGACCGACCATGACGGCCGTCATCTCCCATGGGGAGATCGAGCTGTGCCAGCCGCTCCGGGCCGGTGATCACGTAGCCCTGCACCACGTAGTCCTTGCCATCGTCCGTACCTCACAGCGTCGGGCACGTGCCGTTCTTGCACTCCGGGTCTCCCGACAGCTTCCACAGCGGTGTGCGGTCCTACACGACCTCAACGAACACCCCACTGGCACGTGGGGCGCAGCTCGCGGGTGGCTGCGAGCACAGACAGATTTCCGGCTGTCGTCGTTGAGGTTGAGGCAGTCAGCTCACCTTTCTCGAAGACGGCGGTCAGACCCGTCGATCAGGGGGCGCTGTGTGGGCCGTCATGCAGGAGCTGGCCATTTCAGGGCCGTATGTACTGCTGGCCTTCGTGGCGCTCTTGGCCGTCATGATGTTGTCGGCTCTGGTCATTGCGCTGAGGGATGCCGAGCCAGGGCACCGGCCGGAGATCATCCGAGCCTTGGCCGAACTGATGAGCTTCTGGAAGCGGCGGTAGAAGGCCCGGCGAACGAAGCGACCCCCGCGCTCAAGGCGGAGGCGAGGGCCGCTGTGCGAGATGACGAGGTCAGACGCCGAGCGCCTGCTTCACCTGGGCGAGGCTCGGGTTCGTCATGACGACCTCGGGGCCGCCGGAGGAGGGAACCACCTGAACCGTCGGCACCGTCTGGTTGCCGTCGTTCGCCTTCTCCACGAACTTCGCGGACTCCGGGTCCTGCTCGATGTTGATCTCGGTGTACGCGATGCCCTCGCGGTCCAGCTGGCTCTTCAGCCGGCGGCAGTAGCCACACCACGTGGTGCTGTACATCGTCACAGAACCCAGCATGTCTTTCGCTCTCCTCAGGGGGCTCGGGTAGGTGCGCGCGTCGCAGTGGGTGAACGTATCCGACCCGGCCCGCCATTCCCGCCGGGGGTATCCGGGCTGACGCCGCCTGTGACGCCTGCATTAGTACGACTGCGAGGGGGTGCCTGTGGACAACCGGCTCAGCAGCCCCACGCGACCTGGCAGCATGGCGGTGTGACAGCAGCAACGCACTCCACCCTCTTCCCGCGGGTACCGGACTCGGCCGACGCGGTGCTCGAAGGGCTCGACCCCGAGCAGCGCGAGGTCGCCACCGCGCTGCACGGCCCGGTGTGCGTCCTGGCCGGCGCCGGAACCGGCAAGACCCGCGCCATCACCCACCGCATCGCCTACGGCGTGCGCGCCGGGATCCTGCCGACCTCCAGCGTGCTCGCCGTCACCTTCACCAACCGCGCCGCGGGCGAGATGCGCGGCCGACTCCGCCTGCTCGGCGCGGGCGGGGTGCAGGCCCGCACCTTCCACTCCGCCGCCCTGCGCCAGCTCCAGTACTTCTGGCCGAAAGCCATCGGCGGCTCGATGCCCCGGCTCGTCGACCGCAAGGTCCAGCTCGTCGCCGACGCCGCCGCCGCGTGCCGTATCCGCCTTGACCGGGGGGAGCTGCGAGACGTCACCGCGGAGATCGAATGGTCCAAGGTCACCCAGACCGTCCCCGCCGACTACGCGCTCGCAGCCGCGAAGGCGGGCCGGGAAGCCCCCCGCTCCCCGGCGGAGATCGCCCAGCTCTACGCCGCCTACGAGGACCTCAAGCGCGACCGCGCGGTCATCGACTTCGAGGACGTGCTGCTGCTGACCGTCGCGGTCCTCCAGGACCGCCACGACATCGCCGACCAGGTCCGCGCCCAGTACCAGCACTTCGTCGTCGACGAGTACCAGGACGTCAGCCCCCTCCAGCAGCGCCTGCTCGACCTCTGGCTCGGCGACCGCGACAACCTGTGCGTCGTCGGCGACGCCAGCCAGACCATCTACTCGTTCACCGGCGCAACGCCCGACCACCTGCTCGACTTCCGTGTCCGGCACCCCAAGGCCACCGTCGTCAAGCTGGTCCGCGACTACCGCTCCACCCCGCAGGTCGTCCACCTCGCCAACGGACTGCTCTCCCAGGCCCGCGGACGCGCCGCCGACCACCGGCTGGAACTCGTCTCCCAGCGCGGCCCCGGCCCCGAACCCGGCTACACCGAGTACCCCGACGAGCCCGCCGAGGCCGAGGGCGCCGCGCGCCGCATCCGCGCCCTCCTCGACTCCGGCGTCCCCGCCAGCGAGATCGCCGTCCTGTACCGCACGAACGCCCAGTCCGAGACCTATGAACAGGCCCTCGCCGACGCCGGGATCCCCTACCAGTTGCGCGGCGCCGAGCGGTTCTTCGACCGGCCCGAGGTGCGCAAGGCGGGCATCGCCCTGCGCGGCGCGGCCCGCTTCGGCGGCAACGACACCCTCCTCGACGAAGCGGTGGACCTGCCCTCCCAGGTCCGCGCCGTGCTCTCCGGGGAGGGCTGGACCTCCCAGCCGCCCGCGGGCTCGGGGGCTGTCAGGGAGCGCTGGGAGTCCCTCGCCGCGCTGGTCAACCTCGCCCATGACTTCGCCGCCGCCCACCCCGGCGCCACCCTCGGCGACCTCGTCGCCGAACTCGACGAGCGGGCGGGCGCCCAGCACGCCCCGACCGTGCAGGGCGTCACCCTGGCCTCCCTGCACTCGGCCAAGGGCCTGGAGTGGGACGCCGTCTTCCTGGTCGGTGTCGCCGAGGGCATGATGCCCATCAGCTACGCCCGGACCGACGAGCAGATAGAGGAGGAGCGCCGTCTCCTCTACGTCGGCGTCACCCGCGCCCGCTCCCACCTCCAGGTCTCCTGGTCCCTGTCCCGCTCACCCGGAGGCCGCCCGAACCGCCGCCCCAGCCGCTTCCTGAACGGGCTGCGGCCAGGCTCCGGGAACGGCGGGGGCCGCACCGGCGCCGGGGCCCCGGGCGGCATCGAGCGTGGCGTCCCCGGCCGCACCGGCACCGGGACCCCCCGGCGCACCCAGCGCGCTCCCGCCCGCTGCCGGGTCTGCGGGCGCACTCTCACCGACGCCGGTGAGATGAAGCTGATGCGCTGCGAGGACTGCCCGTCCGACATGGATGAGGGCCTCTACGAACGCCTGCGCGACTGGCGCGCGGTCCAGGCGCGACGCAGCGGCCAGCCCGCGTTCTGCGTCTTCACCGACAAGACACTGATGGCGATCGCCGAGGCCGCGCCGGACGACGAGGGTGAACTGGCCCGCATCCCGGGCGTCGGCGTCCGCAAGCTCAACCGCTACGGCGTCGAAGTCCTGGCCATCTGCGCAGGCCAGGACCCCGACGAGGGGGACGAAACGGACTGATGCGAACTCGTCGAAAAAATAGTTTGCGCCCGCCCCAGGAATCCCCATAGGTTCTAAGCCACGGGGACAGCGGCCTTCCTGAGGCCCTGATTCCGTGTTGTACTTGTATACCCGACGGACTGGTTCCCCCAGTCCATGAGACGCCGAGAGGAGGCGAGTCCAGTGATCAGCATCAACACCAGCTTCTGCAGCGCGGCCAAAATGACCGATCGCCCGACCGTCTCCCTGTGCACCCTCGGCGCCTCGATCCCGGGCACCGGTCTGTCCGGCATTCGTGCCGTCCGTCCGGCGTCCTCCGTGTCTCCTGCGGGTCTTCCCGTCCGAGAGCGCAATGAGCGACCGACCAAGGCACTGGAAGCGGCAGTAGTGGCACAGGCGCAGGCCTATGCCTTTACGGCGACCGGTGCCGCCAGCCGGAAGCAGACGACGCAGCACCACCTGATGTGGGCCTTCCGTGGGCCAGAACCCTGGAGTGATCCAGCCTGATCTCGATCAGGCCGGCGCCTTCAGGGCCGCGGAACCCCACCCGGGATCCGCGGCCCTTCTGTTTGTCCCCGAACGGGGACGACGGAGCGAAGGGGCCTCGGGACAAGAAAAGAACCCGGTACCAGCCGCCAACCGGTCAACCCGACCGGCACGACCAGACGAGGAAGACGATCCGTGCAACTCGAAGCGCACGCCCCGTCCGTACCGCCTTCCGACACGATCCCCAAGCCCGGCCTCACGGAGGACTCCACCTTGACCCCGCTCACCGCGCTCACCGCGCTTGACGACGCCATCGAGAACCTCGGCGTGCCCGTCCCCTGCCGTTCCTACGACCCGGAGGTCTTCTTCGCGGAGTCGCCGGCGGATGTCGAGTACGCCAAGTCCCTCTGCCGCACCTGCCCGCTGATGGAGGCGTGCCTCGCCGGTGCCAAGGAGCGGCGTGAGCCCTGGGGCGTCTGGGGTGGCGAGCTGTTCGTCCAAGGTGTCGTCGTCGCCCGGAAGCGGCCACGTGGCCGCCCGCGCAAGAACCCGGTCACCGCATGAACACCGCAGGAACGATCGACCGCCCCCTCACGCACGACCCCCAGAAGCAGGCCCCGATGAAGCCGTCCACTCATGAGCCCACCGGCTCCGCGACCCCAGACGTCACCACCACCGGCGCGAACGACTCGCGTCAGAACAGGACCCGTGAGATGCAACTCATCCCAGAAGCCCTGGCTCGTGCGCATATGCACGACCGGCTGCACGAGGCGCAGCGGGAGCGCCAGGCCATGAGCCTGGTGACCGCCCGCCGGATGCAACGCCGCGCCGAGCGCGCCTCGCGCCGCGCTCGCCGTGCGCTGGCCATCGCGGTCATGCAGTAGCCAGCAGCCGGGGAGCTTCCCACCGGGGCCGGTCCGTCCAACGGGCCGGCCCTCTCCGCGTTGTGACGGGCCCGGCCCCTCTTGCACGCCTAGGTCGTGTGGCGAAAGTCCCGCCCGCCGAGCGACGTCTGGCCCGCCCTGCGGGCGGACGACGGGACTTTCGCGCACCCCCTAGGCTCCGGCCACCGACTCCTCCGGGCCGTCCATCTCGTCTTCGCCGAGATCCAGCTCCTCCGCCGGCGGCAGGAAGCCCGGCAGCCACTCCTCCAACTCCTCCCGCAGCCGCACCGTCGCCCCGAGCTGGCACAGGACGCCGATGGTGCTGAGGGTGACCCGGTGGATCAGGAGGTAGGCCGGGGGGAGGTTGAGCTGCTTGCCCAGCTGGTGGGCGGGGGAGCGGGGGTCGGCGATGCGCGCCGCCTGGCTGCGCATCCAGTTCCGGGTGAAGGTGAACTCGTCGGCTCGTGCCGGTTCGATGATCGGCAGGAGGTAGTCGAGGACCGCGTCGGGGTCCAGCTCTATCGACTCCTTGACGAACCCCTCGGCGCGCAGCAGGTCGTAGACGGCCTCCGCGTCACCGTCCAGCGTCATCCGCAGGGAGTCGCCGATCGGGGTCGGCAGGCCCGCGGGGAGACGGTCGACCGTGCCGAAGTCCAGGACGCCCAGCCGCCAGTCGTCCTCGTCGTCCGGGCCGCCGGGCAGCAGCCGGAAGTTCCCCGGGTGCGGGTCGGCGTGCAGCAGGCCGGTGCGGGCCGGGCCGGAGAAGAGGAACCGGGCCAGCAGCTGGCCCGCGCGGTCCCGCTGTTCCTGGGTGCCGTCCGAGATGATCTCCGACATCGGTATGCCCTCGATCCACTCGGTGACCAGGACCTGCTCGCACTGGTGGACCACGGCGGGCACCACGACGTCCGGGTCACCGGCGAACTCCTCCGCGTGCACCGCCTGCGCCTGGGCCTCCAGGCTGTAGTCCAGCTCCTCGGAGACCCGGTCCTTGAGTTCGGTGATCAACGGCTTGATGTCGATACCGGGGACCAGCGGTCCCAGCAGGCGGGCGAAGCGGCTGAGCTGGTTCAGGTCCGACAGCAGCGCCTCACCGGCGCCCGGGTACTGGACCTTGACCGCGACCTCACGTCCGTCGTGCCACACCCCGCGGTGCACCTGGCCGATCGAGGCCGCCGCCGAGGGCTTGTCCTCGAACTCCTCGAACAGCTCGCGCCAGTCCTCACCGAGCCGCTCCGCGAGCACGGAGTGCACGGTGCGCGTCGGCATCGGGGGAGCGGCTTCCTGGAGCTTCGTCAGGGCCGCCCGGTAGGGACCGGCGACCTCCTCGGGCAGCGCCGACTCGAAGACGGACAGCGCCTGCCCGAACTTCATCGCACCGCCCTTCAGCTCGCCGAGCACCTTGAACAGCTGCTCGGCGGTGCGCTGTTGCAGCTCGCGTCCGACGAGTTCCGCGGACTCGCCGACGATTCTCTTGCCCAGCCCCCAGGTCGCCCGCCCGGCGAAGCCGAGCGGGAGCGCGGCCAGCTTGGCGGTACGGGTGACCGCCTTGCGGGGAAGATCAGACATGCGCCCTCCAAGTGCCAGCCGGCCGCGCCGCGGCTGACCTACGGCATACCTCCGTTGACGACCGTTGCTCCACCATTGTCTCGTGCGACTCCCCGTCCTTGGAGGGCTGCTCCTCTTCCGGTTGTTTTCCGGCGTCTTCCCTGACTCTCTCCGCCGCCGCGCACGGACATGCCGGGTGGGCCCGAACGGGCCGGGCGTGCCACTGGAGTCCCGGCAGGGAGACCTCCCAGCGGGCGCCCGCGCTCGCGGGCACCTGGCCGTCGAGGAAGGCGAGCGCGTGGGCGGCGGCCAGCCCGGCGACGGTGGTGGCGAGTGTCACATCGCACGGCCGGACCTGGGGCTGCCTGCCCGAGTTCCACTGGGCGACCAGGCGCGGCCAGGCCGGGTCACGGTCGGTGCGGCCCTCGTGCAAGCAGCGGGCGCACGCCGTCTCACCGGGCAGGACGAGCGGGCCGACCATGCCGGTGCCCTCGACCACGCCCGCGTACAGATGCGGGGTGCCGGAGGCGAGGAGCGGTTCGGCGGTGGTCGGCGAGGGGGCGTACACGGCGATGTCGTCCCGTGGGGCGAGGATCACCAGACCGTGGCCCGAGTCGTCCCGCGGTGGTGACTGGGGGCCGCGGCGGGGCGGTCGGTCCGGTGCCGCCCGGCGCACGGCACGGCGGGCTGACTCCTCGCGGCGCTCGCCGACGGCCTCGGCGGGGTGGCCGCCCGGCGCGACGTCCCACGGCTCCACACAGCCGCCGTCGCGCACCTCGACCTCGCCCACGCCCGCCGCCGACAGCAACGACGCCAGCACGCTGCCGACCCGGCCCGCGCCGCGCACCTGCACCCGCAGGGCGCGGCGGGCAGCGAGCCGCCGGACCGCGTCACCCGGCTCCGACCTGGTCAGGGAGAGGGAGGCGAGGTCGGGGCGGAGCCGGTCGAGGACCTCCTGCTTCGCGCGCAGGGCGTCGGCGGCCGGGCCGCCGCCCCGGGCGTCGTCCAGCAGACCGGCCCGCGCCAGCCGGTCCACCAGGGCGTCCACATGTCCGTCCGGCAGATCCATGCGGCGCCCCTCGTCCCGTAGCAGGGCGAGGCCGCGGGTGCCGTTGAGCAGGTCCAGGAAAGTGCCCGTCGCGAGGTCCACCGGCCCCAGCGTCAGCGCGTGCGCCGGTGTCATACCGAACTGGACGGTGTTGAGGTCGCGCCAGCCGCGCCGCAGCGCGGGCTTCACCATCGGATGCATCCCAGATCCCCCGTAATTCCGCGTCATCCCGGTCCGCGAGTGTGGTCGTCGCGGAGGCCAGCATGGCGGGGGCGAGGGGAGGGCTGCGGGAAGTTGTCCACAGGCGGGGGAATTCATCGTATGAATCGGTGTGTCGGGTGGGTCGGAGTGCCGTACGAATCAAAGGACAAATCAAACGGTCGGGCGGGGGATCGGAACGGAACCGTCCCGGAGGCGGGACTTCCCCCGTGTGCAGCGGGTAACGTCGGGGCGTGTCCGCCGACCCACTGCACCGTGCCGGAACGCCACAGCGCAGCACGACGAGCCAGCCGCCCAGCGGCTCGGGGACGAGCGCGATCGAGGTGCGCAGGAGTGCGCGTCGACGCCGGACGGTCTCCGCGTACCGCGAGGGCGACCGCACCGTCGTGCTCATCCCCGCCCGGATGTCCGAGGCGGAGGAGCAACGCTGGGTGAACGTCATGCTCGACAAGCTGGCCGCCCAGGAGAGCAGACGGGTACTGGGCGACACCGAGCTGGCCGAGCGCGCCGAGCGGCTGTCGGCACAGTACTTCGACGGCCGGGCCCGGCCCTCGTCGGTGCGCTGGGTCACCAACCAGAACACCCGCTGGGGCTCCTGCACCCCGGCCGAGGGCAGCATCCGCCTGTCGCACCGGCTCCAGGGGATGCCCGAGTACGTCGTCGACTACGTCCTCCTGCACGAGCTGGGGCACCTGCTGGTCCCCGGGCACGGGCCCCGCTTCTGGCGGCTGCTGGACACCTACCCGCGCACCGAACGGGCCCGCGGCTACCTTGAAGGGGTGGTCGCCGCCGAGCGGCTGCCCCATCCGCCCGGCGCGCGCTGATCCGGCGCCCCCACGCGGAACCGGGCCCTCACGCGGAACCGGGCCCTCACGCGGAACCGGGCCCTCACGCGGAACCGGGCCCTCACGCGGAACCGGGCCCTCACGCGGAACCGGGCGCCCGCGCGGGAGCGCCGCCCGCCACCACCCCGCCGCGCCGGTTATGTACCGGCTCTGTACCGAGATCCGCCGCTGTCAGCGTTTGCCGTTAGCCTGACGCGACGCACTCACATTCGGGATGGGGGACGGTCGTAACGCATGGCCAGGGAATTCCAACGCGGCCACAAGGCCAGGATCAGTGACCTCACCGCGGGCACGGATCTGTACGTAGGCGTGCAGATCTCCGGCCCCGGACTGAGCTTCGACATCAGCTGCTTCGGACTCGACTCCGACGAGCGGCTCTCGGACGACCGGTACTTCGTCTTCTTCAACCAGCCGAAGTCCCCCGAGGAGGCCATCCAGCTGCTCGGCGCCCAGGCGGGCGACACGGAGTCCTTCCGGGTCACGCTCGACCGGATCCCCGCGCAGATCCAGAAGCTGTCGTTCACCGCCACGATCGACGGCGCGGGACAGATGTCGCAGGTCGGCCCCGGATACCTCCGCATCGTCGCGGGCGGCGAGGAGGTGGCCCGGTACGCGTTCAACGGTTCGGAGTTCACCACCGAGCGGGCCGTGATGCTGGGCGACTTCTACCTGAAGGACGTATGGCGCTTCGCGGCCGTCGGGCAGGGCTTCGACGGCGGTCTCGACGCGCTGCTGAAGAACTTCGGCGGCGAGGTCGCCGAGGAGGAGCCGCCCGCCGCGCAGCAGCCGCAGGCCGGTGCCGCGCCCGGCTTCGCGCTGCCCGCCCAGGCCTCCGCCCCGCCCGCCTTCGGCGCCCCGTCGGCCGCGCCCGCGCCGACCCCGGCTCCCGCCCCGCCCGCGGCACCCGCTCCGGCGCCACCCGCGCCCGTGCCGCAGGGCTTCGCGCCCCCGCAGGGAGCGACCCCGCCCCCGGCGCCCGCGCCCCAGATGCACGCTGCGCCCACCGTGGTCGCGCCGATGACCCCGCCCGGCGGCACGGTGCCGCCCCCGGCCCCGCCGTCGTACGGCCAGCCCCCGCAGGCCCCCTACGGCCAGGCCCCGGCCGCCCCGCCCCTCGGCTACCCGCAGCCGACCGCGCCGCAGGCCCCCGCGCCACCCCCGGGCTACGGCCAGCCGGGCCAGCCGGGCCAGCCGGGCCAGCCGGGCCAGCCAGGCCAGCCGGGTCTGCCGACCGCCCCGCCGCCGCCCGGCTACGGCCAGCAGGCTCCCTACGGAGCACCCCAGCCCGCGCCCATGGGCGCACCGCAGGGCGTCCCCCAGGGCACGCCCCAGACGCCCGGCGTCGCCGGCGCGCTCCAGCAGTTCAAGGAGACGCCCACCGGGCAGCGCTGGACGCAGCAGAACAAGAAGATGGTCCGCGTGGACCTCGGCATCGGCGGCCAGCCGGTGCTCGCGCGGCAGGGCAGCATGGTGCTCTACCAGGGCAAGGTCGACTTCAGCTACAAGGGCGCCGGGTTCGCCGGGCGCGTCGTGGGCAACGCGACCGGCCAGGAGATGCAGCTGATGCGCTGCACCGGCCAGGGCCAGGTGTTCCTCGCCGAGGACTCCACGATGCTGCACCCCATCGAACTCCAGGGCGACGGCATCTGCGTCGCCGCTGAGAACGTCCTCGCCTTCGACGAGAGCCTCACCTACGAGGTCCGCCGTATCGAGGGCCACGGCATCCCCGGCGGCGCGCTGTTCACCATGCTGTTCCAGGGCACCGGCACCATCGTCGTCAAGACGCACGGCACGCCCGTGGTGCTGCCGGTGACGCCGACGACGTTCGCCGACAGCAACGCCGTCGTCGCCTGGTCGTCCGCCGCCCAGGTGATCGTCTCCAGCCAGGTCCGGATGCGCCGCAACAGCTACGCGGGCGACACCGGCGAGAGTGTGAACCTCCAGTTCCGGGCCGCGCCCGGCAACTTCGTCGTCGTCCAGCCCTACGAGGTCTAAGGGGAGCCCGTCATGAACCAGCCACTCGCGGGTTACGCCCCCGCACCCGTCACCGCCCGCATGGAGAACCACGGCAACCACATGCTGAAGGTCGCCATGCAGACCGGGAACGACCTCCTCGCGCGCGTGGGCTCGATGGTCGCCTACGAGGGGTTCGTCCAGTACGAGCCCACCCCGCCCGCCGTCCGCCAGATCGCCAAGGACTGGATGACCGGCGAGGGCGCGCCGCTGATGAAGTGCTCCGGCGACGGACTGCTCTATCTCGCCGACTACGGCGCCAACGTCGTCGTGATCAACCTCAACGGCGACGGGATCTCCGTCAACGCCACCAACCTGCTCGCCTTCGACGCCCATCTGACCTGGGGCGTGGAGCGGGTCAAGGGCCTGGCGAAGTTCGCCGGGCAGGGCCTGTGGAACACCAGGATCTCCGGGCAGGGCTGGGTCGCGCTGACCTCCCGGGGCAAGCCCATCGTCGTCGACTGCGGCGGCGGCGAGGACGAGACCTACGTCGACCCGGACGCGCTCGTCGCCTGGTCCCCGAACCTCAAGGTGAAGGGCAAGCGCAGCTTCAAGGCGCAGTCGCTGATCGGCCGGGGCAGCGGCGAGGCCTACCAGATGGCCTTCTCCGGCCAGGGCATCGTCGTCGTCCAGCCCAGCGAGGACAGCACCGACCGCCTCCGGTTCCGGGGCTGAGGGGGAGCACCACACCATGCAGAGTCCGCTTTTCGCCTACAACGACCAGCAGAC
Source organism: Streptomyces sp. NPDC006997 (assembly GCF_040635175.1). Classification (NCBI taxonomy): domain Bacteria; kingdom Bacillati; phylum Actinomycetota; class Actinomycetes; order Kitasatosporales; family Streptomycetaceae; genus Streptomyces; species Streptomyces sp. NPDC006997. The sequence goes on along the minus strand of NZ_JBEYHH010000006.1, from coordinate 214,629 downwards.
CCAGGAGCGCTGGGCGCTCCAGAACAAGCAGATGCTCCGGGTCAGCCTGGCCGGTCACGACGACATCCTCGCCCGCAAGGGCACCATGGTCGCCTACCAGGGCATGGTCGAGTTCGACGCCGAGCACCAGGGCAACAGCGCCGCACGCGCGCGTGCGCGCACCGGTGAGGGCCTGGACCTGATGCGCTGCCACGGGCAGGGCACGGTCTACCTGGCCAACCTCAAGCAGCACGTCCACCTCATGGACGTGGACCACGAGGGGCTCACCGTCGACAGCAGCTACGTCCTCGCGATGGACTCCTCGCTGCACCACGAGGTCATCGCCGTCGACAGCCTCTACGGCATCTCCGGCTCGGGGAAGTACCAGCTCAACATCACCGGCAGCGGCAAGGTCGCGCTGATGACCTCGGGCGCGCCGCTGCTGCTCCAGGTCACCCCGGACAAGTACGTCAACTGCGACGCGGACGCGATCGTCGCCTGGTCCACCGGGCTGCGGGTGCAGATGCAGGCCCAGACGCACTCCTCGGGGGTGTGGCGGCGGCGCGGCAACACCGGTGAGGGCTGGGAGCTGAGCTTCATGGGCAGCGGCTACGCGCTGGTCCAGCCCAGCGAGCTGCTGCCGCCGCAGAACGCCCAGATCGGCTCCGGCCTCGCCGCGCAGTACGGCATGGGCCAGCAGGGGGCGCGAGGGCAGAACCAGGGCAACGTCTGGAGCTGAGCCGACGCCGGCGGTAAGGGGTGACCGTCCATGGCGGTCACCCCTTACCCGTTCACAGCCGCGCGCGGGTCGCTTCCAGCAGTCGTACGACCGAGTCGTCCGCCACGTCCGCGACCTCGTCGTAGGCGAACCAGCGCAGGTCCAGCGACTCGTCGCTGATCGCCTCCAGGGCGCCGGGAGGGGCGAGCGCCGCGTACTGCACGTCGTAGTGGCAGTGGCACGGCGGCGGGATGGGATGCCGGTCCAGCCGCACCGGGCCGCCCGGCAGCAGGGTCAGCCCGGCGATCCCGGACTCCTCGCTGGCCTCGCGCAGCGCCGCGTCCGCGAGGGTGGCGTCCGTGGGCTCACAGTGGCCGCCCATCTGGAGCCACAGGCGCAGCTTGCGGTGCAGGGTCAGCAGCACCCGGCCGCGCCCCGGGTCGACGACCAGGGCGCTGGCCGTGACGTGGCCGTCGGCGCAGGACTTCCACACGCCGTCCTGGTGGGCCGCCAGGTGGTCCAGGTAGCTCTGACGCAGCTCCGGCTGGTCCTCGTACCCCTTGAGTACGAGGACCGCGTCGTCGTACAGGCTCACTCGCTGTCGTCGTCCTTCGTGGAGTCCTTCCTGGGATCCTTCGCGGGGTCGTTCCCGGGGGCGTTCCCGGGCTCCTTGCCCAGGTCCGGCTTCCCGGTGGGGCCGCCCGCCGCCTCGCCGAGCATCTTGTCCAGCTCGGAGAAGTCGGCGTGCTCCCGGTGCACGAAGCCGTCCGGGTCGTCCAGGTCGGAGGCGTTCGGCAGCATGTCCGGGTGGGCCCACAGGGCGTCCCGGCCGTCGACACCGCGCGCGTCCGTGAGGGACGCCCACAGGCGGGAGGCGTCCCGCAGTCGGCGCGGGCGCAGCTCCAGGCCGATCAGGGTGGCGAACGTCTGCTCCGCGGGCCCGCCCGAGGCGCGGCGGCGGCGCAGCGTCTCCCGAAGGGCGTCAGCGGAGCCCAGTCGCGGCTTGGCGGCGGCGTGGACCACCGCGTCCACCCAGCCCTCGACGAGCGCCAGAGCGGTCTCCAGACGGGCCAGGGCGGCCTTCTGCTCGGGTGTGTCCTCCGGCTGGAACATGCCCTGCTGGAGGGCGTCCTGCAACTGCTCGGGGTTCTGCGGGTCGAACTGGCCGACCACGTCCTCCAGCTTGGCGGTGTCGACCTTGATCCCGCGCGCGTAGCCGTCGACCGCGCCGAACAGGTGCGAGCGCAGCCACGGCACGTGCGCGAAGAGGCGCTGGTGGGCGGCCTCGCGCAAGGCGAGGTACAGCCGCACCTCCTCCTTGGGGACGCCCAGGTCCTTGCCGAAGGCGTCGATGTTCACCGGCAGCAGCGCGGCCTTGCCCGCCGGGGCGAGCGGCAGGCCGATGTCGGTGGAGCCGACGACCTCTCCCGCGAGCACGCCCACGGCCTGGCCGATCTGCGTACCGAACATCGCCCCGCCCATGGAGCGCATCATGCCGATCAGCGGGCCCGCCATGGCCTGCATCTCCTCCGGCAGGACGTCGCCCATGGCGCCGCCGACCCGCTCGGCGACCGGGTCGACCAGTTCCTTCCAGGCGGGCAGGGTCGCCTCGACCCACTCCGCGCGGCTCCAGGCGACCGCGGAGGCGGCGCCGGACGGCAGGGACGTCACGTCGTCCAGCCACAGGTCGGCCAGGCGGACGGCCTCCTGGACGGCGGTGCGCTCGGCGGGGCCGACGCTCGAGTCCTTGGTGCCGTCCGGGGCGCCCTGGCTGACCGTCTGGCGGGCGATCTGCTTGGCCATGTCCCAGTTCACCGGGCCGCCCTCGTAGGAGAGCATCTGGCCCAGCTGCTGGAACGCGGCGCCCAGGTCGGTGGGGTTCAGGGAACCGAACATGGCAGCGAGCGGATTGTCCGCCCCGGGGCCGCCAAAGCCTCCGGCGCCGGGCAGACCTCCGAAACCGAACGGGTTGGCCGGTCCCTGCCCACCACCGCTCTGCTGGTCCTTCTTCTTGCCCTCGTCGCCGTCGTCCGGCTCCTCCGGCGGAAGGCCGAATCCGAATGGGGTGTCACTCACGGGATTCCTCGGCTGGTAAGGCCACCGGTTCTTTCCGGCGGCGCGGCTGCCCGACAACACCCTCCAGCGTAGACACCACGGGCGGTTCGGGCCTCGGTGCTTCGCCGACGCATGGCCTGCGGCAGGATGGATGCCACCTGGTACGTACGCGTCACTCGCGCCCGTATGTGATAACAACCGCTGGAGACGCCTGGTGAGTTCCCCAGATCCGCAGGTTCGCGCAGCGCGAAACCACTCAACCCCGTCCGCCCCGCGCGGGCCCGTCGTCGCGGTCACCGGCGCCGCGACCGGCATCGGTGCCCTGCTCACCGAACGGCTCGCCGCGTCGGAGGAGATCAAGCAGGTCATCGCCGTCGACGAGCGGCGCGGCGAGTGCGCGGCGGCCCAGTGGCACATCCTCGACGTGCGGGACCCGGCGATCGCGGAGAAGCTGCGCGGCGCGGACGTCGTCGTGCACCTGGCCGTCGACCTCGACCTGGAGGGCGACGCCGCCGCCCGAACGGCGTACAACGTCCGGGGGACGCAGACCGTGCTGACCGCGGCCGCGGCGGCCGGTGTCCACCGGGTGGTGCTGTGCACCTCGGCGATGGTCTACGGCGCGCTGCCGGACAACGAGCTGCCGCTGTCCGAGGACGCGGAGCTGCGGGCCACCGCGGAGGCCACCGGGGTCGGCGACCTGCTGGAGATCGAACGGCTCGCGCGCCGGGCGCCCAGGGCGCACCCCGGGCTCAACGTCACCGTCGTACGCCCCGCCGTTCTCGTCGGCGGCACCGACACCGCGCTGACCAGGTACTTCGAGTCGCCACGGCTGCTCGTGGTGGCCGGGTCGCGGCCCGCCTGGCAGTTCTGCCACGTCGAGGACCTGTGCAGCGCCCTGGAGTACGCCGTCCTGGAGAAGGTCGACGGTGAGCTGGCCGTGGGCTGCGACGGGTGGCTGGAGCAGGAGGAGGTCGAGGAGCTGAGCGGCATCCGGCGTATGGAGCTGCCGAGCGCGGTGGCGCTGGGGGCGGCGGCGCGGCTGCACCGGATCGGGCTCACGCCGTCCCCGGCCGGGGACCTGGCGTACACGATGTACCCGTGGGTGGTCAGCGGGAGCCGGTTGCACGACGCCGGGTGGCGCGCCCAGTGGACCAACGAGGAGGTGCTGGCCGAACTGCTGGAGGAGGTGGCCGGGCGGCACACCGTCGCCGGGCGCAGGCTGGGCCGCAAGGACGCGACGGCGGCGGGGGCGGCCGGGGCCACGGTGGCGCTGCTGGGCGCGGCGGCGGTGGTGCGGCGGGCCCGGAAGGCGCGGCGGCGGATCTGAGGCTCCCCGGCCCGCACGGGCCGCGTCCGGAAACGCCGGACGGGCCGGGTCGGCCGTCCGGGCGTAAGGCACGATGGAGGCATGGCAGAGATGAAGGACCACCCTGGTGAGCAGGGCGCCCAGGATCCCGTCAAGCTGATCGGGATCCGGGAGACGCCCCTCTCCCTGGACGAGGTCTTCCGCGCGGTGGGGGACGACGCGTCCGGGGGGACGGCGCTCTTCGTGGGGACCGTGCGGAACCACGACAGCGGGGCGGACGTCGACGCGCTCGGGTACTCCTGTCACCCCACCGCCGAGGCCGAGATGCGGCGGATCGCCGAGAAGGTGGCCGCCGAGTACCCGGTGCGCGCGCTCGCCGCCGTCCACCGGATCGGTGACCTCGGAGTGGGGGACCTCGCGGTCGTCGTCGCCGTGTCCTGCCCGCACCGGGGGGAGGCGTTCGAAGCCTGCCGGAAGCTGATCGACGACCTCAAGCACGAGGTGCCGATCTGGAAGCACCAGAAGTTCTCCGATGGTACGGAGGAATGGGTCGGCGCCTGCTGAAGATTCCGGTTGCGTAACCGCGCCCCTGACGCGAGCGTTGTCCGTGCGGAGGTTTAATCTGCTGATCAGTCAGTTGCGGACGCGTGTGCGTGGGAGGTCGGCATGGGGGCGCTCGCCTGGTTGCTGATTCCGCTTGGGGCCGCGGTCGGCGGCGGCCTGTGGGGAAGCTGGGCCAACCGGACCCGCAAGGCCCGTAGCGACGGCCCCGAACTCGACGGGTACGCCCGCTTCCGCGCCGCGATGGAGAAGTCCCACTCGGGCGGCTGACCGTCCCGGCGACCGCCGTCCCCCGAGGTCACAGGGGCCGTCCCCGTACGGACGGCCCTGACGGTGCGCTGACAGACCCGTCCCGTACTGTCGAGTCATGCCACGCCGCACGGCGACGATGCTCGCCTCCACCCTGATGCTGATCGCGCTCCTGTGCGCGGGAGTGCTCATCCCCGTGCCGTACGCGGAGATGTCCCCGGGGCCGACGGTGAACACCCTCGCCGAGCACGACGGTGAGCCGGTCCTCCAGATCGAGGGCCACAAGACGTACCCGACGACGGGTCACCTGAACATGACCACGGTCCGCGTCACCAGCGCCGACTACAAGATGAACCTCGTCGAGGCGGTCTACGGCTGGCTGGCACACGACAACAAGGTCGTGCCCCACGACACGCTCTACCCGGACGGCAAGACCGAGGAGGAGTCGACCCAGGAGAACGCCGAGGAGTTCAGCCAGTCCCAGGAGAGCGCGAAGGTCGCCGCCCTGAAGGAACTCGGCATCTCGGTCAGGTCCTGGGTCGTCGTCTCCACCGTCGTCAAGGACTCCCCGGCCGAGGGCGCCCTGCACGCGGGGGACGTCATCAGGTCCGTCGACGGGACGACGGTGAAGGAACCGGCCGACGTCGCCGAACTCGTGACCAAGCACAAGCCCGGCGAGGACGTCGTCTTCACCATCGTGCCCGCGAAGGAGCAGGCCGCCGCCGAGAAGGAGAACCGTTCGGCCACCGTCACCAAGGACGTGAGGATCACCACGGCGACGTCCGACGACACCGGTGAGAAGCGCGCCATCGTCGGCATCTCCGCCGGGACGGACCACACGTTCCCGTTCCCCATCGACATCAAGCTCGCCGACGTCGGCGGCCCGAGCGCCGGTCTGATGTTCGCGCTCGGCATCTACGACAAGCTCACCCCCGGCAGCCTCACCGGCGGCCACTTCGTCGCGGGCACCGGCACCATCGGCGACGACGGCGACGTCGGCCCGATCGGCGGCATCGAGATGAAGACGGTCGGCGCGCGGAACAAGGGCGCCGAGTTCTTCCTGACGCCCGCCGACAACTGCGCGTCCGCGGCCGAGGACACCCCGGACGGCCTCACCCTCGTCAAGGTGAACACCATCGACGACGCCCTGGGGGCGCTGAAGGACATCCGCGCGGACAACACCGCCGACCTCCCGAAGTGCGACGCCGAGAGCTGACCCGCGAGTGCGACGCCAAGAGCTGGCCCGCGCGGCACCAGTCCCGGAAGGCACCAAGGGCTGAGGTCTGAGGGCTGAGGGCTGAGAGCTGAAGGGCTGCTCCGCGACCCGTCGCGGAGCAGCCCCGGCCGTCAGTCCTCGAACGTCGCCGCCAGGGCCTCCGCCAGGCCCGGTACCAGGTCGGAGCCCGTGAGGACCTCGGTCGCGGAGTCCTTCTCCCGCAGCCGCAGCGCCGACTCGCGGGCCCCGTCGCGCAGCACCGCGACCGTCATGCGGACCTCCTGGCGCTCCGGGTGCTCGGCCACCCACTTCGCCAGCTGGGCCTCGCCGAGATCCTGCGGGACCTGGGCCTCCGCGGACGGCGGGAGCATCAGCCGCTCCACCGTCAGGGCGCACCCGGCCACCGCGTCCGGCCAGGCGATCGTGGCGAGGAACTCGTCAAGCGCCCGGTCCGTTGGAACCTCGTCCTGCTCGATCGGGGTGAGGCCGGTGGTCTCCCGCTCCTCATCCAGACCGAGCTGCGCCGCGAGGGACGGTTCCTGGGTCCGCAGCCGAGCGGTGTCTACGAGGGCGAAGAGGCGGGCGGGCTGGTCCCAGCCGAGGCCGGAGGCGTACTCGTCGATCTCGAGTACGGCCCGGGTGAGCGGGCTCGCCGCCATGGGAGTGTTGGACATGGTCACAATCCTGCCTCGTTCAACCCCCGAATCGGGAACTGAGTAAAGCGTAGGTAAGTTGCATAGGTGAGGCCCTACGATCACGGGGCCCGACGGGGGCCCGCGGACACGGGGGCCTGACAGACCAACAGCGAACTTCGAGGTGCCACCTTGGCTTTCCAGATGCCGGACCGCGGCGGAGGCCCGACGGGGCCACGGATCAGAGTGGGCCGCCCGTCCCGGCGTGTCCGGACCCTGCTCATGACACTGGGCGTGCTGGCCGTTCTCGGCATGGCGTTCACCATGTTCGCGGGCTTCTGGACGGACTGGCTCTGGTACCGGTCGGTGCACTACTCGTCCGTCTTCACCACCACCCTGTGGACCAAGATCGGGCTGTTCTTCGTCTTCGGCCTGCTGATGGCCCTCGCGGTGGGCTTCAACATCTGGCTGGCGCACCGGCTGCGCCCGCCGCTGAGCGCCATGTCGATGGAGCAGCAGAACCTCGACCGGTACCGCATGGGCATCGCGCCCTACAAGAAGTGGCTGCTGTTCGGCATCACCGCCCTGGTCGGACTGATCGCGGGCGCCTCCGCCTCCGGTCAGTGGCGGACGTGGCTGATGTGGGTCAACGGCGTCTCCTTCAACCAGAAGGACCCCCAGTTCCACCTGGACGTCTCCTTCTACGCCTTCGACCTGCCCTGGTACCGGTTCCTGCTCGGCTTCGGGTTCGCCGCCGCGATCCTCTCCGTGATCGCCGCCGCGCTGACCCACTACCTGTACGGCGGGCTGCGCGTCACCAGCCCCGGCGCGCGCGCGACGGCCGCCGCGACCGGCCACCTGTCGGTCCTCATCGGCATCTTCGTCGCGCTGAAGGCGGTCGCCTACTGGCTCGACCGCTACGGCCTCGCGGTGAAGTCCAGTGACTTCAAGGCGACGGACAACTGGACCGGTCTGCGGTACGTCGACGCCAACGCCTACCTCCCGGCCAAGACGATCCTGTTCTGCATCGCCGTCATCTGCGCGCTGCTGTTCTTCGCCACCATCTGGCGGCGCACCTGGCAGCTGCCCGTCATCGGCTTCGGCCTGATGGTGCTGTCGGCGATCCTGATCGGCGGGCTGTACCCGGCGATCGTGCAGAAGTTCCAGGTCCAGCCGAACGAGCAGGCCAAGGAAGCGCCGTACGTCGAGAAGAACCTCGCGGCGACGCGGCAGGCGTACGGCATCGACGGCGCCAAGGTCGACGACTACCCGGGCAAGAGCAACACCGACGACAAGACCCAGCTGCGGGACGACGTCGACGCCACGGCGAGCATCCGCATCCTGGACCCGAACATCGTCTCGCCGACCTTCCAGCAGCTCCAGCAGATCAGGAACTACTACGCGTTCCCGACCAACCTGGACGTCGACCGGTACACCAAGGACGGCAAGGACCAGGACACGGTCATCGGTCTGCGTGAGATCAACCTCAGCGGCATCCCGAAGAACAACTGGATCAACGACCACTTCCGGTACACCCACGGCTACGGCGTCGTAGCGGCCGAGGGCACCAGCGCCGACTCCGAGGGACGCCCGGAGTTCACCGAGTCCGACCTGCCGTCCAAGGGCGACCTGGGCACGTACGAGCAGCGGGTCTACTACGGCGAGAAGACCAACATGTACTCGATCGTCGGCGGCCCCCAGAAGGAGGTCGACTACTCCGACGACAGCGGTGAGAAGACCTACAGCTACAAGGGCGACAGCGGCGTCAACCTGTCGAACCCGGTCAACCGGGCCGCGTACGCGGTGGCGTTCAGCGAGCCGCAGATCCTGTACTCCGGCGCCATCGGCGAGGGTTCGCGGATCCTCTACAACCGCACCCCGAAGGACCGCGTCGAGTCCGTCGCCCCGTGGCTGACCATCGACGGCGACGCCTATCCGGCGGTCGTGGACGGCCGTATCCAGTGGATCGTCGACGCCTACACGACGACGAACGGCTACCCGTACTCCTCGCGGACGACCCTCGGTGACACGACGGCCGACTCGCTGACCGCCACCAACAACCAGCGCGCGGTGGTGGCCCAGCAGAACCAGGTCAACTACATCCGCAACTCGGTGAAGGCGACCGTCGACGCGTACACCGGCGAGGTCAAGCTCTACGAGTGGGACACCCAGGACCCGGTCCTGAAGACGTGGAAGAAGGCGTTCCCCGGCACGGTCGAGCCCAAGAGCGAGATCAGCGACGAGCTGATGGCACATCTGCGCTACCCGCAGGACCTGTTCAAGGTGCAGCGCGAGCTGCTCACCCGCTACCACGTGAAGGACGCCGACACGTTCCTCAGCGGCAGTGAGGTGTGGCAGGTCCCGGACGACCCGACCAACAAGGCGGGCGAGTCGGTGCCGCCGTACTACCTCAGCATGAGGATGCCGGACCAGAAGGAACAGGCGTTCTCGCTGACGACGACGTTCACACCCAACGGGCGTGACAACCTCAGCGCGTTCATGGCGGTCGACGCCGAGGCGGGCACCGAGGGGTACGGCCAGATCAGACTCCTCAAGCTGCCCACGAGTACGACCGTTTCGGGACCCAAGCAGATCCAGTCCCAGCTCAACTCCGAGCAGGACATCGCCGAGACGATCCGGCTGCTGAGAGGCGGCGACTCGGAAGTGGAGTACGGCAACCTGCTGGCCGTACCACTCGACGGCGGACTGCTGTACGTGGAGCCGGTCTACGTCCGCGGTGGCGACCTCAAGTACCCGCTGCTGCGCAAGGTGCTGGTCTCCTACGGCGGCGCCACCGCCTTCGAGGACACCCTTGATGAGGCCCTCAACAAGGTCTTCGGCGCGGACGGCGCGACCGAGACGCCGCCGGACCAGGACACGGGCACGGGCGAGGACGACGGCGGCGGGACCACGCCACCGCCGACGGCCGAGAACCCGACCGTCCAGGACGCCCTCGACGACGCCCAGAAGGCCTTCGAGGCCGGTCAGGAAGCCCTGAAGAAGGGTGACTGGGAGGCGTACGGCCGGGCGCAGGAGGATCTCCAGGACGCGTTGGAGCGGGCCGAGAAGGCCCAGTCGCAGCCGGACAGCACCGGGGGCGGTGAGGGGGCCGGCGGCTCCGAGAGCTGAGTGAAGGGTCCACCCCGCGCCGTGATACGGTTGCAGAACAACGGCGCGGGGTGGAGCAGCTCGGTAGCTCGCTGGGCTCATAACCCAGAGGTCGCAGGTTCAAATCCTGTCCCCGCTACTTGAAACGAAGGCCCGGATCCTGATCAGGATCCGGGCCTTCGTGATGTGCGAACGCATGTGCCGGGGTGGGGGATCGCCGTGCCGCCGTGGGGAGTTGGGGGATCTGTGTTTGACTTGTCTCTCTGTGGGCATGTCGACAAAACGCTGAAGTGACCTCAATGGCTGCGGTATACCAGGTGTACCCAGGTTGCAGGTGGTGCGACGATGGACGTTATGGGGGACAAGGCAACTCTGTACGAGACAGGGCGGTTTGAGCACGCTTCGGGGCGGTACGAGGTGCTCGACGCACCCCGCGCCGAGATCCCGGGCACCCCGGAGACTCCGCTGACCTCGGAGACGCCGGACGAGACGACGGACACCGCCGAGCTGGCGGCCGAGGAACTGCGCCAGCGGCTCGCGGCCGAGGCCGGTGACGTCGAGGCGATGAGCGTCCTCGGCGCCATGCTGCTGCGCCGGGGGGATCTCGACGGGGCCGAGGCCCATCTCCGTGCCGCCACCGCCGCGGGTGACCGCGCCGCCGCCAACAACCTCGGGGTCCTGCTGCACCAGCGCGGCTACGCCGACGAGGCCGCCGGATGGTGGCGCATCGCCGCCGTCGCCGGATCCGCCGCGGCGGCGCACGCGCTGGGGCGCCACCACCGTGAACGCGGGGACGAGCCCGCCGCCGAGTACTGGCTGCGGCAGTCCGCCGAACAGGGACACGTCCTGGGCGCCTACGCGCTCGCCGACCTGCTCGACCACCGAGCGGACGCCGCGGCCGAGCGGTGGATGCGGGCCGCCGCCGAACGGGGGCACCGGGAGGCGGCGTACCGGCTGGCGCGCGTGCTGGACCGGAGAGCGCCCCGCGGGGGCGAGACCGGGGGAGCGGGCGGCGTCAGACGGCGCGCTGGCGACGGCGAGCGCGGGGGCGCCGCCGACGGTCCGCTGGCGGAGGCCGAGCAGTGGTACCGGCAGGCCGCCGCACGCGGGCACCGCCGGGCCGCGCTGCACCTCGGGGCGATCCTGGAGAAGCGCGGGGAGCTGAAGGAGGCGGGGCGCTGGTACCTGACGTCAGCGAAGGACGGGGAGCCGCGCGCGGCCTGCGCGCTGGGGTTCCTGTTGCGGGACGCCGGGGACACCGAGAACGCCGCCGTGTGGTGGCTGCGGGCCGCGCAGGAGGGCGACGGCAACGCGGCCAACGCGCTCGGCGCGCTGCACGCCGAGCGCGGGGAGACCCAGACCGCCGAGCGGTGGTACCGGGCCGCGATGGACGCCGGGGACGTCAACGGCGCGTACAACCTCGGGCTGCTCTGCGCCGAGCAGGGGCGTACCCCGCAGGCCGAGCAGTGGTACCGGCGCGCGGCGTACGCCGGTCACCGGGAGGCCGCGAACGCGCTGGCCATCCTGCTGCTCCAGGGCGGGGACGCGACGGGCGCCGAGCCGTGGTTCTCCAAGGCGGCCGAGGCCGGGAGCGTGGACGCGGCGTTCAACCTGGGCATCCTGTACGCCGGGCGCGGCGCGGAGCGGGACGCGCTGCGGTGGTACGAGCGCGCCGCGGCGGCCGGGCACACCGAGGCGGCGTTGCAGGTCGGGATCGCCCGGCTGCGGGAGGGTGACGAGCGGGCCGCCGAGCGGCACCTCCGGTGCGCGGCGGGGGGCGGCAGCGCGGAGGCGGCGTACCGGCTGGCGACGGTGCTCGACGCGCGGCGACCGCGGACGTCGGGGCACGAGCTGGGGGAGTCCGTGCACCAGAAGACCGAGTGCGAGGAGTGGTACGAGCGGGCGGCCTCCCAGGGGCACCGGCGCGCGCAGGTGCGGGTGGGGATGCTCGCCGCGGCGCGGGGCGACCTGGTGGAGGCGGCGCGGTGGTACCGCTCGGCGGCGGAGGCCGGCTCGCGGAACGGGGCGTTCAACCTGGGGCTGCTGCTGGCCCGGGAGGGCAGCGAGCCGGAGGCGGCGGTGTGGTGGACGCGGGCCGCTGACGCGGGGCACGGGCGGGCGGCGCTGCGGCTGGCGCTGGTGTACGCGCGGCGGGGGGAGCTGGCGGAGGGGCAGCGGTGGGCCGACCGGGCGGTCGCGTTGGGGCCGGGGGAGGTGGCTGAGCGGGCGGCTCGGTTGCGGGACGCGCTGGGGGAGGAGCTGTCGGCGTGACGCCGCGCCCACTCGTGCCGCCGCAGGGGCGCGGCTGCCCGTAGCTACCGGGGGTAGTCGGGGGCGTTTGCTTATCGGGGCGGGGGTGACGTAGTGTTGCGTTTACCGACGCGGGGTGGAGCAGCTCGGTAGCTCGCTGGGCTCATAACCCAGAGGTCGCAGGTTCAAATCCTGTCCCCGCTACTGAAGGCCCGAGGGCCGGGATCCTGAGTTCAGCTCAGGATCCCGGCCCTCGGTTCTTGTGTACGAGAACGGCCCCGACGCTCTCAGGGCGGCCGGGGCCGTTCGTGTCGCTGTGGGGTGGGGTCAGGCCGCCGCGCAGTTCGGGCAGACGCCCCGGTAGGTGACCTCGACGTCCGACACCGTGAAGCCGAAGCGCTCCGAGGCCGGGAGGTCGGCCAGGGGGTTGCCGATGGGGTGGACGTCGCGGATGGCGCCGCACTGGGCGCAGACCAGGTGGTGGTGCGGCCGGTGCGCGTTCGGGTCGTAGCGCTTGGCGCGCTTGTCCGTGGCGACTTCGAGCACCTCGCCCAGGGAGACCAGTTCCCCGAGGGTGTTGTAGACGGTCGCCCGGGAGATCTCGGGCAGCTTGGCGACGGCCCGCGTATGCACCTCGTCGGCCGTCAGGTGGACGTGTTCGCCGTCGAGGACCTCGGCGACGACACGCCGCTGTGCGGTCATGCGCCATCCGCGTCCGCGCAGCCGTTCCAGAAGGTCACTCATGGAGTCCAGCCTAACAGTAGGGGGACCAGGTCCCGAATGGGTGTGACTTTGGATGCCTACTCGACTTAGACACTATCTATTATGGGATCGGGGCTGGCTTCAGCCAAGGGGGAGAAGCGGTACGGCGGAGGCCGGACCCTTCGGGGCCCGGCCTCCTGGTGTGTCCGGTGCGGTCAGGCGGGCGCGTGCTGCCGGGCCGGGACCCAGCAGCGGATGATGTCGCGGACCGAGACGACGCCGACGGGCTCGCTGGCGTCCAGGACGATCAGGTGGCGGAAGCCGCCGTGGGTCATCGCGCTGGCCGCCTCCTCCAGGGTCCAGGCCGGGGCGGCGAAGACGACGTCCGTGGTGGTGTGGGCGTGGGCGGGTTCGGTGTCGGGGTTCTGGCCGCGGCCGAGGGAGTTGAGGATGTCCCGCTCGGTGAGGATGCCGATGCCGTCGGCGTCGGGGTCGTGGACCACGGCCGCGCCGACGCTGCGGGCGGACATGAGTTCGGCGGCCTGGCGGAGGGTGTGGGTCGGGCCGATGGTGAGGACCACTGTGCTCATGGCGTCGCGGACAAGCATGGGTTGGAGCCACCTCCTGGAGAGTGTCCCGCCCCTTGTTCCTGGATTCACAAATTCACAAGTGGGGGGTTCTCAGAGTGGCAGGCAAAGAAGGGGTCAACAAGGGGGCGCGAAGGCGTTAGTAGCGCTCGTTGAGGTGGTCCAGGAGCGGGTCGTGCAGGAGGCCGTTCGAGGCCGCCGCGTTGCCGCTGTGCGGGCCCGGGCGTCCGTCGAGGCCGGTGAAGGCGCCGCCCGCCTCGGTGACGATGATCGCGTTGGCCGCCATGTCCCAGAGGGACAGCTCCGGTTCGGCGCACAGGTCGACCGCGCCCTCGGCGACCAGCATGTACGGCCAGAAGTCGCCGTACGCGCGCGTGCGCCAGACCTCTCGGGTGAGGTTCAGGAAGCCGTTCAGCTGGCCGCGTTCCTCCCAGCCGGAGAGGGAGGAGTAGGCGAAGGAGGCGTCGGAGAGCTTGGACACGGCGGAGACGTGCAGGCGGGTGGCGGAGGAGAGGCTGCGGCCGGTGTACGCGCCGTGGCCCTTCGCGGCCCACCAGCGGCGGCCGAGGGCGGGGGCGGAGACGACGCCGACGACGGGCTGGTAGCCGCCCTCTCCCGCCTCCATCAGGGAGATGAGGGTGGCCCAGACGGGGACGCCGCGTACGTAGTTCTTGGTGCCGTCGATGGGGTCGATGACCCAGCGGCGGGGGCCGGTGCCCTCCACTCCGTACTCCTCGCCGAGGATCGCGTCGCGGGGGCGGGCGCGGTGGAGCTGTCCGCGGATGAGCTCCTCGGCGGCCCTGTCCGCCTCACTGACCGGGGTCATGTCCGGCTTGGTCTCCACCTTGAGGTCGAGGGCCTTGAAGCGGGCGGTCGTCGCGGCGTCGGCGGCGTCTGCGAGGACGTGGGCGAGGCGGAGGTCATCGCGGTAGTCGGGCATGTCGGAACGGTATCTGGCGGGGGTGGGGTGGGGCCATGGGGGGCGGTGGGGGTACGGGGGTGGGAAGCCAGTGCTCGCTGGGTGCCGCCGCGCCCACCCGTGCCGCCCCAGCGGCATGACTGCCCGCAGCTACGGCGGATGGCGGCCTCACCGCCACGCCGCTGCCGGGTGGGCTCCGCCCCGACGGTACGGGTGCCCGCGGTCATGGCGGATGGCGGCGCCCGTGTCACGCCGCTGCCGGGTGGGCTCCGCCCCGGCGCTACGACTGCCCGCAGCCGCGCCGGCTGCGGCAGGGCGCTGCCCGCTGCCATGTCGCCCCCGCAAGGCCCCTTGACAGTGTCATGGAGGGCGTCAAACCTGGGCGGAGGGGTGGGCCCCTGAAGGAGGCGATGATGCCTGCTGCGCGGGAGTCTCTGCTGGATGCCGCCTATACGGCGTTGCTTCGGCGGCCGTGGTCCGCGGTGCGCATGGTGGACGTGGCCGCCGCCGCCGGGGTGTCCCGGCAGACGCTGTACAACGAGTTCGGCAGCAAGGAGGGCCTCGCCCGGGCACTCGTGCGCCGTGAGGCGGACGGCTACCTCGCCGGGGTCGACCGGGCGCTCGGCGCGCACGGCGACGCCCGTGAGCGGCTGACCGCGACCGCGGAGTGGACCACCGCCGTCGCCCGCGACAACGCCCTGGTGCGGGCGATGCTCACCGGCTGCTGGGGCGAGCGGCTGCCCGCGCCGACGCTGTCGTCGGTGCCGTCCTCCTCGTCCGTGCCCGCGCAGCGGCGGGCCGACGGGCCGTTGCCCTCGCCCGGGGACCTGGTCTCGATGGTGCGTGACCGTGCCGTCGCGGTGATCTCGGCGCCGGGGCCCGGGACGGGCAGCCGTGAGCTGGCCCGGTCCTGCGAACTCGCCGTCCGGCTCGCGCTGTCCTGCGTCGCCGCGCCGCCCGACGCGTGCGGGGTCGGTGAGTTGGTGCGCAGCGCGCTCAGTGCGCCGAGCCCGACAGCTGCAGGCCGATGACGCCGATGATGACCAGGCTGATCGACACGATCTTCAGCGTGGAGACCAGGTCACCGAGGAAGACCATGCCGTAGATCGCCGTGCCCGCCGCGCCGATGCCGGTCCACACCGCGTACGCCGGGCCCACGTCGAGCTTGCGCAGGGAGAGGGTGAGGAGACCGAAGCTGCCCAGCGCGAAGGCGGCGAACGCGATCGTCGGCCAGAGCCGGGTGAAGCCGTGGGACAGTTTCAGACAGACGGCGAAGCCGGTTTCGAGCAACCCGGCAACAACGACCAGCAGCCACGCCATGGCTGTCCTCCCCGTACGTGCGCACCCTCGGTGACTGCATGTCAGCTTTTGCTCGGGCTTGGTTCCAGCTTTGCGATTATGCCCTTACCGGGACCGCCCGACGACAAACCCCGCGACGCCCACCCCGTGAAGGTCAGTCATCTTCCTTCGCCTCCCGCGTCGACAGCAGCCGACGCAGGGAGTACAGCCGGGCCGGGTCGGCGTGGCCCCCCGCCACCCAGTCGTCCAGGGCGCAGTCCGGCTCGTCGTGACTGCACGCGCGGGGGCAGCCCTCCGTGCCCGGCTCCAGGTCGGGGAACGCGTGGATCACCCGGGACGGGTCGATGTGGGCCAGGCCGAAGGACCGTACGCCCGGGGTGTCGACGACCCAGCCCGTCGCGTCGGCGAGGGGGAGGGCGAGGGCGGAGGTGGTGGTGTGCCGACCGCGGCCCGTGACCGCGTTCACCAGGCCCGTCGTACGGCGGCGTTCCTCCGGCACCAGCGCGTTGACCAGCGTCGTCTTGCCGACGCCGGAGTGGCCGACGAACGCCGTGATCTTGCCGTCCAGTTCGGCGCGCACCCGGTCGGCCGCGCCGCCGTCGTCCAGCTCCTCGCGGCTGGTGACGACGTAGGGGATGTCCAGGTCGCCGTACAGCTCCAGGAGCTTGTCGGGTGGGGCGAGGTCGGACTTGGTGAGGACCAGCAGCGGGGTCAGGCCGCCGTCGAACGCCGCGACCAGGCAGCGGTCGATCAGCCGCGGGCGCGGCTCGGGGTCCGCGAGGGCGGTGACGATGGCGAGCTGGTCGGCGTTGGCGACGACCACCCGCTCGTAGGGGTCGTCGTCGTCCGCGGTGCGGCGCAGTACCGAGGTGCGCTCGGCGATGCGGACGATGCGGGCCAGGGTGTCCTTCCTGCCCGAGAGGTCACCGACCAGGGCGACCCGGTCGCCCACCACCGCGGCCTTGCGGCCCAGTTCGCGGGCCTTCATGGCGAGGACGACCCGGTCCTCGACGAGGCAGGTCAGCCGCCCCCGGTCGACGGTGAGGACCATGCCCTCGGCGGCGTCCTCGTGCTTCGGGCGGATGTTCGTCCGGGGGCGGGTGTTCCGGCGGCCGGGGCGGCTGCGGATGTCGTCCTCGTCGGTGTGCTTGCCGTAGCGGCGCATGACTGGTCCCCGCGTCCTACGCCGCCCCGAGCATCCCGGTCCACAGGTCGGGGAAGTCGGGCAGTGTCTTGGCGGTGGTCGCCACGTTCTCGATCCGTACGCCGTCGACCGCCAGGCCGATGATGGCGCCGGCCGTCGCCATGCGGTGGTCCTCGTAGGTGTGGAAGACGCCGCCGTGCAGCGGGCGCGGGCGGATGTGCAGACCGTCGGCGGTCTCGGTGACGTCGCCGCCGAGTTCGTTGATCTCCTTGGTGAGGGCCGCCAGCCGGTCCGTCTCGTGGAGGCGGAGGTGCGCGACGCCGCGCAGCGTGGACGGGGAGTCGGCGAGGGCGGCGACGGCCGCGATGCCGGGGGTCAGCTCGCCCACGTCACCGAGGTCCACGTCGATACCGTGAACGGCACCCGAACCGGTGAACTCCAGACCGTAGTCCGTCAGTTCACAGGAACCGCCCATTTCGGTGAAGATCTCGCGGAGCCGGTCCCCGGGCTGGGTGGTGCGCGCGGGCCAGTCGGGGATGAGGACCTTGCCGCCGGTCACCAGGGCCGCCGCGAGGAACGGCTGGGCGTTGGACAGGTCCGGCTCGATGGTCAGGTCCCGGCCGAGCAGCGCGCCCGGGGTGACCCGCCAGACGTTCGGCTCGCCGCCCGACTCCGGGGTGTCCACCTGCGCGCCGACCGAACGCAGCATGTCGACCGTCATCCGGATGTGGGGGAGCGAGGGGAGCGTCGCGCCGATGTGGCGGACCTCCACGCCCTGGTTGAAGCGTGGGCCGGACAGCAGCAGCGCCGACACGAACTGCGACGACGACGAGGCGTCGATCTCCACCGGGCCGCCGTCCAGGGCGCCGCCGCCGTACACCGTCATCGGCAGCGTGCCCCGGCCGTCGTCGTCGATCCGGGCGCCGAGCACGCGCAGCGCGTCGATGACGCCGTTCAGGGGACGCTCGTACGACCTCGGGTCGCCGTCGAAGCGGATGGGGCCGTCGGCGAGGGCGGCGACCGGGGGCAGGAAGCGCATCACGGTGCCCGCGTTGCCGACGTCGACCGTGGCGGGGCCGTGCAGATCGGTGGGGAGGACCCGCCATGCCTCACCGGTGACGCGCTCACCCGAGACGGAGGAGGCGGAGGACACCGTCTCCTCGATGCCGACGCCCAGGGCGCGCAGGGCGCCCGCCATCAGCAGGGTGTCGCGCGAACGCAGCGGGCGGCGCAGCCAGCCGGGCTCGGAGGCCAGCGCGGCCAGCACCAGGGCCCGGTTGGTGACCGACTTGGACCCGGGCACGTGGACCGTCGCGTTGACGGCTCCGCTCGCGTGCGGGGCGGGCCAGAGGGCGGTGTGGGCGGGGTGAACGGTCATGCGCCCCACTTTAGTGGGGGTTCGCCCTCCGGGGTTCGGTCGGGGAACGCGGTTGTGGACCGGTGGCGGGCGCGTTGTGGCTGGTCGGGCCCGCGCGCCGAGCGCCGTCGGGCGCGGCCTGGCGCCCGGTGGCGCTCAGACCCCCAGCAGCCACCGTCCCCCGCCCATCAGCGAGCACAGGGACACCGCGTGGAACAGGAACAGCCACAGCCCGGCGGGTGTGTGGGTGAGCCGGGACAACTGGTCCGCGTCCGAGTCGCCCGCGCCGCCGCGCCGCCGCTTGCCCTGGAGTTCGAAGGCCGGGCGCACCCCGCCGAGCAGCAGGAACCACACCACCGCGTACGCGAACGCCGCCTGCACCTGCGGCCCGGTCAGCCAGGAGACCAGCAGGAACGTGCCGCCGGTGAGGACGACGGTGAGCGCCCCGTAGGCGTTGCGGATCATCACCAGCATCGCCAGCAGCAGCGCCGTGGCCAGCCACAGCAGCAGTGTGATCTTCCCGGCGCCGAGCAGCGCGGCACCGCCGAGGCCGAGCAGCGGGGGCGCCGTGTACCCGGAGGCGGCCGTCAGGATCATGCCGAGGCCGTACGGCTTGCCCCGGCTGACGGTCAGGCCGCTGGTGTCGGAGTGCAGCCGTATGCCGGTCAGGGTGCGGCCGGTGAGCAGGGCGACCAGGCCGTGGCCGCCCTCGTGGGCGATGGTGACGGCGTTGCGCGAGACGCGCCAGACCGCGTGCGGCACGATCACCGCGAGCGCCGCGACCAGCGTGGCGATCACCACCCACAGGTCGGGCTCCGGCTGCGTGCCGGTCAGTTCGTCCCAGAGTGAGGTGGCTGTCGTGCTGTCCATGTGTCCGGAGCGCTCCCTCTGGTCGTACGGAGTCTGGCAGTGTGGCACGTATGTGTGGACGGTATGCATCGAGTCGTGGGCCCGAGGATCTCGCGGGAATCTTCGAGATCGAGAAGAGGGAGCCGGAGGAGACCCTCGCGCCCGACTACAACGTGGCCCCGACCAAGGACGTCTACGCCGTTCTCGACCGTCCCGTGAAGGACGCGGACGACCCGCGGCCGGTTCGGCAGCTGCGCAGGCTGAAGTGGGGGCTGGTGCCCTCCTGGTCCAAGACGCCCGAGGGCGCCGCGCGGATGATCAACGCGCGCGCCGAGACGGTGCACGAGAAGCCGTCGTACCGCCGCGCCTTCACCACCCGGCGCTGCATCATCCCCGCCGACGGCTACTACGAGTGGGTCACCGGCAAGCAGGAGCGGGACCTGGAGGTCGAGGGGAAGAAGAAGCGGCCCCGCAAGCAGCCGTACTTCGTGCTCCCCGCGGACGGGTCGGTGTTCGCGATGGCCGGGCTGTACGAGTTCTGGCGGGACCGGACGCTCCCCGACGACCACCCGCGGGCGTGGTGGGCGACCTGCTCGGTGATCACCACCGAGGCGGAGACCACCCCGCTCGCCGTGGCGCCCGCCGACGGGCCGCACGCCCTCGCCGAGATCCACCCCCGGATGCCGCTGATGCTCACCCCGGACCGCTGGGACGCCTGGCTGGACCCGGTCCGGACCGACCCCGACGACCTGCGGGAGCTGCTCGCCCCACCGCCCGCCGGACTGATGCGCGCCTACCCGGTCTCCACCGCCGTCAGCAACGTCCGCAACAACGGGCCGGAGCTGCTGAAGGAGCTGTCGGGGCCGGAAGAGGGCACACTCTTCTAGCGTGACGAGCGAGACGCCCAGGACCCGGACCAGCGGTACGGAGACCATCCACACCGAGGCCGGGGACGCCCGCGTCACCTGGCACCCGGCGGACGACGCCCGGCTCGTCCTCGCGGTGAGCCACGGCGCGGGCGGCGGCATCGAGGCCCGCGACCTCCGGGCCCTCGCGGCCGTGCTGCCGGAGCACGGGGTGAGCGTGGCGCTGGTGGAGCAGCCCTGGCGGGTCGCCGGGAAGAAGGTCGCGCCCGCGCCGAAGACCCTCGACACCGGCTGGCGCGGGATCTGGCCCGCGGTCGCCGCGCCGGGCCTGCCCGTGGTCTCCGGCGGACGCAGCGCGGGCGCCCGGGTCGCCTGCCGCACCGCCGCCGAGCTGGGCGCGCACGCCGTCCTCGCGCTCGGCTTCCCGTTGCACCCGCCGGGCCGGCCGGAGAAGTCCCGCGCCGCCGAACTGCTCGGCACCCGGGTCCCCACCCTCGTCGTCCAGGGCGGCAACGACCCCTTCGGGCGGCCGGGGGAGTTCCCCGAGGGCGACCACGAACTCGTCGAGGTGCCGTACGGCGACCACGGGTTCGCCGTGCCGAAGCGCGCGGAGGTCGGGCAGGAGGAGGCGGTGCGGATCATCACCGACGCGGTGCTCGGCTGGACCCGGAGGCTCGGGTAGGGCCCGGGAATGCGAAAGGCCCGGTCCCTGTTATGGCGGTCAGACGAAGTTCGTAGGAGAGGATGACCGCCGCATGGGTTCGACCATCTGCCCACCCGCCTCCCACCATCCCGTGGACGGGCTGCGCCAGGCAGCGTCTGATTCGAGCCGCAGCAGCCGCACTGAACTGGACTGGACAGTGCTGCACGTGGCGACGGCCACCCCTATTCAGGCGGCGGATGGACCGGATCGTCGTCTATCCTCCGATTCTGGTGGGACCGATCTCGGTCCCGCGCGGACACTGGAGGAGGTGGGTCCGGTTCCCGGTACCGACGCAGGGACCGACAACGGCCAGGCGGAGCAGCCCGAGGGCCTGGGCGGTACGGGCGCGGAGTCGACCGCGGAGCGCAGCGCGCGCTTCGAGCGGGACGCGCTCGAATTCCTCGACCAGATGTACTCGGCCGCGCTGCGCATGACGCGCAACCCGGCCGACGCCGAGGACCTGGTGCAGGAGACGTACGCCAAGGCGTACGCGTCCTTCCACCAGTTCCGCGAGGGCACCAACCTCAAGGCGTGGCTGTACCGGATCCTCACCAACACGTTCATCAACTCGTACCGCAAGAAGCAGCGTGAACCGCAGCGCAGCGCGGCCGAGGAGATCGAGGACTGGCAGCTCGCCCGCGCCGAGTCGCACATGTCGACCGGTCTGCGCTCCGCGGAGTCGCAGGCGCTCGACCACCTGCCCGACTCGGACGTGAAGGAGGCGTTGCAGGCGATCCCCGAGGAGTTCCGCATCGCCGTCTATCTCGCCGACGTAGAGGGCTTTGCGTACAAGGAGATCGCGGACATCATGGGGACACCCATCGGTACGGTGATGTCCCGGCTGCACCGGGGCCGTCGCCAACTGCGCGGCATGTTGGAGGACTACGCCCGCGAGCGGGGTCTGGTCCCGGCCGGCGCGGGAGAGTCGAACGAAGCGAAAGGCTCGGGCTCATGAGCTGCGGAGAGCCGCACGAGACGGACTGCGGTGAGGTCCTCGACCATCTGTACGAGTTCCTCGACAGTGAGATGCCGGACGTCGATCGCGCCAAGTTCAAGCAGCACTTCAGGGAGTGCTCGCCCTGTCTTGAGAAGTACGGTCTCGAACAGGCGGTGAAGAAGCTGGTCAAGCGGTGCTGCGGCCACGACGACGTGCCCACCGACCTGCGCGCCAAGGTCATGCAGCGCATCGACGTGATCCGCTCCGGACAGGCCGTCCCCGACCACGACGTGGCCGCGGGTCCGGCCGCCGCGCAGGAATCCTGACCACCTGCCCTATCACCCGAAGGTGCTAATCCGGGACGCAACCCGTCCCGGACTCCCCCCGCCCCCACCTAGGCTCCGAGCCTGAACCGACGGCCGGGCGGTGGGGAAGGGGCGCTGCGTCATGGAGGCGGTACCGGGGCGGGCACGCGTGTACGTCGCCTGTGTCGCCCTCGGCGCCCTGTTCTGTCTGCGCCCGCTCACCGCCCTGCACACGCCCTGGTGGGCCGTCGGCCTGCTCGCGGTGCTGTACGCGGGCGGCGAGCTGCTCACCCGGCGCGGTGTCGCCGGGACCTGCTACCCCGTCCTGCTCGCCGGAGCGTTCCTGCTGCCCCCGCCCGCCGCCGCGCTCGTGGCGGTACCGGGGGCGCTGCTGTCGTACGTCGGACAGCGGCCCGCCGGGCTGCGGCGGGTCTGGCGGGCCGCACAGCTCGCGCTCGCCGTGTGGGCCGCCGCCCGCACGCACTGGGCGCTCGGCGGCCGGGACGCGGTCGTGGCGCCCCACTTCCCCTACGCGCTGCTGCCCGCGGGGGCGGCGGTGCTGGTCTTCTGCCTGGTGCTCACCGCGCTCGACGGGGGCGTCCTCGTGCTCGCCGAACGGGTGCCGGCGCGCCGCGCCTGGCGGGGGCTGTTCGGGCGCTCGCTGGCGGCGGTCGCCGTGCACGGGCTCGCCGGGCTGATGATGGCCGTACTGTGGCGCAGTCCCTACGGGTCCGCCGCCGCGCTGCTTGTGCTGCTGCCGATGTGGGTGTCCTGGTGGGTGTTCGCCCAGTACCACCGGGAGCGGGCCGCGCACCGGGCGACCATCCGGGCGCTGGTGCGGGCCGTCGACATCAAGGACGGGTACACGCGCGGGCACAGCGAGCGGGTCGGCCAGGCGTCCATGATGATCGCCCGGGAGCTGGGCATGGCCGACGACCGCGTGGAGACGCTCCGCTTCGCCGGGATCCTGCACGACGTCGGCAAGCTGGGCGTGCCCACCCGGCTGCTGCGCAAGGACGGGCCGCTGACGCCCGAGGAACGCCGGGTGATCGAGCTGCACCCCGAGTACGGGCACGAGGTGGTGCGCGGCATCGCCTTCCTCGGCGAGGCCAGGGCGGCGGTCCTGCACCACCACGAGCGACTGGACGGCAGCGGGTACCCCTACGGGCTGGTCGGCGCCCAGATCCCCGAGTCCGCCCGCGTGGTCGCCGTCGCGGACGCCTTCGACGCGATGACGTCGACCCGCGCCTACCGGCGGGCCCGGCCGGTGCCCGTGGCGCTCCGGGAGCTGGAGCGGTGCGCGGGCGCGCAGTTCGACCCGCGGATGGTGGGGGCGCTGGTGCGGGTGGTACGGCGGTGGGGGTGGGGGCCGACGGTGACGGCGGACGAGGCGGGGGGCGCCCTGCCCGCGCCGCGGGCCACGGCGGTTCCGGCGGTCGGTGACCGCGGCCCCCGTTCCCTGCGGAGGGGCCCGTGAGCGCCCACCGGGTCATCCACGTCTGTGCCGTCGTCCTCGGCGGCGTCGCGGTCGGTCTCACCTTCTGGCACGGGCTCGCGGACCGGGGCGTGGCGCTCGCGTTCGGGGCGTTCGTCACGGTCGGGGAGGTGACCCGGTGGACCGGGGTCCCGCCACGGGAGGCGGCACCGCTGGGGGCCGCGGGGGCGCTGGCGTACGCGCTGCTCGGGGAGGCGGCGGGGGAGCCGACCCGGCACGGTGTCGCACAGGTCGTCGCCGTGGTGGTGGCCGCCTCGCTGGTCGGCGCCGTACCGCACCTCGCGCGCGGAGAGCGCGGCACGGCGGACCACCTGGCACGCCGGGTGCTCACCGTCGGCTTCGCCGCCGTCTGCTTCCAGCCGCTCTACAACCGGGGCGTGTTCGACGCGTGGATCGGCCCGGCCTACGCACCGCTGCTGCTCGCCCTGCTGGCGCTCACCGCGCTGTGCGACGCCGTGCTCGCCGCCGCGACGGCCCGCTCCCGCACCGGCTGGCCCTTCGGCCCGCTGCTCCGGGACGAGCTGCGCGGGCTGCTCGGCATCGGCTCCGCGGTGTGCGCCACGGGCGCGGTGGTGGCGCCGGCGGTCGCCGTGGTGGGCCTCTGGGCGCTGCCGGTGTTCTGTGTGCCGCTGTCCCTCGTCCAGCTCGCGTTCCGGCGGTACGCGGCCGTGCGGACCACCTACCGGCAGACCATCGCCTCCCTCGCCCGCGCCACCGAGGTCGCCGGGTACACCCCGGCCGGGCACGCGCGGCGGGTGGCGGCGCTCAGCCGCGCCGTGGGGCGGGAGCTGGGGCTGAAGGCGCCGGAGCTGGCCGTGCTGGAGCACGCCGCCCTGATGCACGACATCGGACAGCTCAGCCTCGTGGACCCGGTCCCGGCCGGGGCCACCGCCCGGCTCCCGGCCGCCGAACAGCGGCGGATCGCGCTGCTCGGCGGGGCCGTCGTACGGCAGACCGGGGTGGACCCGGCCGTCGCGGTGGTCGTGGAGCGGCAGGCCGACCCGTGCGCGGAGCAGCCGCTCGCCGCCCGGATCGTGCGGGCCGTGAACGCCTACGAGGAGCGGGTGAGGGAAGCCGGTCCCGGTGGGGCCCCGACGGCACTGGAGGAGCTGCGCCTGGGCGCCGGGGGTGACTACGCTCCGGAAGTGGTGGAGTCACTGGCCCGCGCGCTGGGCCGGGAGTCTGACCCCGTGCGAGGCTGGGTAACCCATGGGTAATGGGCGCCTCTCCAGTCGCACGTGGTTTGATGCCCAGGAGAAGGTGTACGGGGGCGCGAAAGGCACAGCCAGCCCACTGAACGGAACTGGCAGGCGGGAATCGTGAGGATCTTCGGCAAGGGACGGCACCGGCCCTCCGCCTCCTGGCGGCAGGCCACCGACCGCGCGTTCACCCTGATCGGCGACGGCCGGTACGAGGACGCGGGCGCGCTGCTGACACGGGCCGCCGATCTGGAGCCCTGGCTGTCGGAGTCCTGGTTCAACCTGGCGCTGCTGCACAAGTTCCGGCACGACTGGGAGCAGGCGCGGGCCGCCGGACTGCGCGCGGTGGCCCTGCTCGACCGGGAGACCGGCGCCCCCGACTGGTGGAACGTCGGCATCGCCGCCACCGCCCTGCAGGACTGGCCGCTGGCCCGCCGCGCCTGGCAGGCCTACGGCCTGGACGTGCCCGGCGGTGCCGCCGTCTCCGGTGAGCCCGTCGGCATGGACCTCGGCAGCGCGGCCGTACGGCTGTCGCCCGAGGGGGAGGCCGAGGTGGTGTGGGGCCGGCGGCTCGACCCGGCCCGGGTCGAGGTGCTGTCGATCCCGCTGCCGTCGTCGGGGCGGCGCTGGGGCGAGGTCGTCCTGCACGACGGGGTGCCGCACGGCGAGCGGACCACCGCCGCCGGGCACAGCTATCCCGTGTTCGACGAGATCGAGCTGTGGGCGCCGTCGCCGGTGCCGACCTGGGTGGTGCTCCTGGAGGCGGAGACCGAGGCCGACCGGGACGCGCTGGAGCAGCTCGCCGCGGACGCCGGGTTCGCCGCCGAGGACTGGTCGTCGTCGGTGCGGCTGCTGTGCCGGATGTGCTCGGAGTCGCGGATGCCCGCCGACGAGGGCGACGGTGAGCACCTCGACCCGCACGACCACAGCGAGCCGGGACACCCCGGGCCGCTGGGCCACCGCACGGACGGGCAGCTCTGGGTGCCGGAGCGGGAGTGCGGTCTCGCGGCCCCGGCCTCCCTGGTGCGCGGCCTGCTGGACGGCTGGGTCGCGGACAGTCCGGACACCCGGGACTGGCGGGATCTGGAAGAGGTCTGCTGAGCGGTCCCCGTACCCTGGACCAGCGTCACACCCCCTTGTTCTTGGTTTTGTGTAGGAAGGCATACGTCCGTCATGGCCCAGCAGGACACCGATCAGCAGCACGCGGGCGTGCTCCCCGTGGACGACGACGGGTTCGTCATCGACACCGAGGAGTGCGAGGAGCGCGAGACCGCCTGGCGTGCGCGAGGTACCTCGCGGCCCATCACGGTGGTCGGGAACCCGGTGCTCCACAAGGAGTGCCAGGACGTCACCGAGTTCGGCGCGGAGCTGGACCAGCTGGTCGCGGACATGTTCGCCAGCCAGCGCACCGCCGAGGGCGTGGGCCTCGCCGCCAACCAGATCGGCGTCGACCTGAAGGTCTTCGTCTACGACTGCCAGGACGACGCCGGTGTCCGGCACGTCGGCGTGGTCTGCAACCCCAGGCTGGTCGAACTCCCCGCCGACCAGCGCCGCCTGGACGACAGCAACGAGGGGTGCCTGTCGGTGCCGACCGCGTACGCCTCGCTGGCCCGCCCCGACTACGCCGAGGTCACCGGGCAGGACGAGAAGGGCCACCCGGTCCGGGTGCGCGGCACCGGCTACTTCGCCCGCTGCCTCCAGCACGAGACGGACCACCTGTACGGCTACCTCTACATCGACCGCCTCTCCAAGCGGGAACGCAAGGACGCGCTGCGGCAGATGGCGGAGAACGAGCCGCGCTACCCCGTGGTCGCGAACGACTGACGACGGGACACCGCACGACCGACGGCGTCCGGCCGGGGTGAGCCCCCGCCGGGCGCCGTTCGGGTGTCCGCCGCACGGCCGATCGCCATGGCCGGTCCGGTGATCCATAACCAGTCACACGGGGGGAGATTCTCGGCATGTTGGGGTAGTGAATGGAGCAAATCCATTCCCAGACCGGTCAGTTGTGGTGCTGAATAGGGGCGCGGGATACGCAACGGCGCACGCCCGGCACAGCGGCAGGGGCGTGCGTCATCGGCGGCTGAAAGGGGCTCGTCTTGCACGCTTTCCCACCCAGCACCACATCGACCGCAACAGCGGTCGCGGTCCCACCGTCGCTCTCTCTGCCGGTGATCGAGGCGGCCTTTCCACGGCAACTGCACCCGTATTGGCCCCGGCTTCAGGAGACAACCCGCGCATGGTTGCTGGAAAAGCGACTCATGCCCGCGGACAAGGTGGCGGAATATGCCGATGGACTGTGCTACACCGATCTCATGGCGGGGTACTACATCGGCGCCCCCGACAAGGTCATGCAGGCGATAGCGGACTACAGCGCGTGGTTCTTCGTCTGGGACGACCGGCACGACCGTGACATCGTCCACCGCCGTCCGGCAGCATGGCGGCGCCTGAAGGAGCTGCTGCACACGGCGCTCGACTCCCCCCAGCACCACCAGTGCCACGAGGACCCCTTGGTCGCGGGGTTCGCGGACAGCGTGCTGCGTCTTTACTCGTTCCTGCCGCGGACCTGGAACGCACGGTTCGCGCGGCATTTCCACGCGGTGATAGAGGCGTACGACCGGGAATTCCGGAACCGCACCGAGGGAACCGTCCCCACGGTCGAGGAGTATCTGGCGCTCCGTCGGCTCACCTTCGCCCACCGGATCTGGACCGACCTGCTGGAGCCCAGCGCGGGATGTGAACTCCCGGATTGGGTGCGCGGACATCCGGCATTCCGGCGGGCGGCACTGCTCAGTCAGGAATTCGCCGCCTGGTACAACGACCTCTGTTCGCTGCCCAAGGAGATCGCGGGCGACGAGGTGCACAATCTGGGAATCAGTCTCATCACCCATGAAGGGCTGAGCCTGGAAGAGGCAATCACCGAGGTGCGGAGACGGGTCGAGAATTGCATAACGGAATTCCTGATCGCCGAGAAGGACGCCGTACGCTTCGCCGACGACCTCGCCGACGGCACGCGGCAGGGAAAGGAACTGAGCGTTGCCGTGCGGTCCTGCCTCGCGAACATGCGGAACTGGTTCAGTTCCGTCTACTGGTTCCACCACGAGTCCGGCCGCTACATGGTCGACAGCTGGGACGACCGGTCCACACCCCCGTACGTCAACAACGAAGCGGCAGGTGAGAAATGACCGTCGAGTCAGTGCGCCCCGGGGCGGACACCCCCACTCCGGCCCGGGAACTGCGTGAACCACCCCTCGCGGGCGGCGGACTGCCGCTCCTCGGCCACGGCTGGCGGCTGATCCGCGACCCGCTGGCCTTCATGGCCCGGCTGCGCGACCACGGCGACGTGGTCCGGCTGCGGCTCGGCCCCAAGACGGTGTACGCCGTCACCACCCCCGCGCTCACCGGCGCGCTGGCACTCGACCCCGACTACGAGATCGACGGGCCGCTGTGGGAGTCCCTGGAGGGCCTGCTCGGCAAGGAGGGCGTCGCCACCGCCAACGGCCCACGGCACCGGCGCCAGCGGCGCACCGTCCAGCCCGCGTTCCGGCTGGACGCCATCCCCGCCTACGGGCCGGTCATGGAGGAGGAGGCGCACGCCCTCGTCGAGCGGTGGCGGACCGGCGGGACCGTCGACTGCACGTCGGAGTCGTTCCGGATCGCCGTGCGCATCGCGGCCCGCTGCCTGCTGCGCGGCCGGTTCATGGACGAGCGGGCGGAGCGGCTGTGCGTCGCGCTCGCCACCGTCTTCCGGGGCATGTACCGGCGGATGGTCGTACCGCTCGGGCCGCTGTACCGGCTGCCGCTCCCCGCCAACCGCGAATTCAACCGCGCGTTGGCCGATTTGCATCTCCTCGTCGACGAGATCGTGGCCGAGCGCCGCGCCTCCGCACAAAGGCCGGACGATTTGCTGACGGCTTTGCTCGCGGCGCGGGACGAGAATGGCGAGCCCATCGGGGAGCAGGAGATCCACGACCAGGTCGTGGCGATACTCACCCCGGGAAGCGAAACCGTGGCTTCCACGATCATGTGGCTGCTCCAGGTTCTCGCGGAACACCCGGAACACGCCGACAAGGTCCGGGACGAGGTGGAATCCGTGACGGGTGGCCGCCCCGTGGCATTCGACGACGTCCGCCAGCTCGGCTATACCAACAATGTCGTCACGGAGGCGATGCGGCTGCGTCCCGCCGTCTGGATTCTGACCCGGCGGGCGGTCGCCGACACCGAACTCGGTGGCTATCGCATTCCGGCCGGAGCCGACCTCGTCTACAGTCCGTACGCGATCCAGCGCGATGCGCGTTCATACGCCAACCACCTGGAGTTCGACCCCGACCGCTGGCTTCCGGAACGCGTCAAGGACGTACCCAAGTACGCCATGAGCCCCTTCAGCGTCGGCAACCGCAAGTGCCCCAGCGACCACTTCTCCATGGCCCAGCTGACGCTGATCACCGCCGCGGTGGCCACCGCCTTCCGCCTGGAGCAGGTCCCCGGTTCCGACGACACCACCCGCGTCGGCATCACCCTGCGCCCGCACCGGCTGCTGCTGCGGCCCCTGCCTCGTTGAACGACCTCCCTCCGACGCCACCGGAGCGTGTGGGTAACCTCTCCCGGACACCAGGGGAGGAACATGAGACACACCACGCGCTCCGCGCGGCGCACGGCCTGGGCCACGGCGGGCGGGGCCACCGCGCTCGTCCTGCTGACGGCCACGGGCGCCCACGCCGAAGGGGTGGGGGACGTCCGGGTCACCGGCACGGTCGTCAACGGCGGCAAGAACGTCAAGGTCGGGACCAAGGCGGTGGTGACGTTCCCGATCGCCATGACCATCAAGGACGACTCGGGGGCCAAGGGCGTCTCCCGCCTCAGCGCCTTCAACGCGTCCAACGGCTACGGCTTCTTCGACTGGACCGGCACCACCTGTGTGAAGAAGACCTCCACCACCTCCGTGTGCACGGGGACGATGAAGGTCGACCCGGCGTGGATACCGAACAGCGACGACATCAACTCCAACAAGATCGCCGGGACCTGGCAGGCCGCCGCCACCGTCAAGGCGAACGACGGTGACTACTGGATCCACGACCGAATCGCCCTGTTCAAGGTCAAGCGGGCCTCTGCGATCACGATCAACGCCGGACCCGAGCCGGCCGCCAAGGGCGGCACGCTCACCGTCGTCGGCAAGCTGTCCCGGGCCAGCTGGGAGAGCCTGAGGTACTACGGCTTCGGCGGCTCGGTGCTGCTCCAGCACCGGCCCAGCGGCGCCTCCGACTACCGCACGGTCAAGACCGTGACGACCGACGGGTCGGGCCTGCTGCGCACCAAGGTGACCGTCTCCTCGGCGGGCACCTGGCGCTGGTACTTCCCCGGCACGACGACGACCGCGCGCGCCGCGTCGGCCGGGGACTTCGTGGCGCTGAAGTAGGGCCCGCGGGACCTCAGAAGTCCTCGTCCAGGTCGACCGTGCCCTCCACGGCGACCTGGTACGCGGACGGGCGGCGCTCGAAGAAGTTGGTCAGTTCCTGGACGCCCTGCAGCTCCATGAAGGAGAACGGGTTCTCCGAGCCGTACACCGGGGCGAAGCCCAGCCGGGTCAGGCGCTGGTCGGCGACGCACTCCAGGTACTGCCGCATCGAGTCGGTGTTCATCCCCGGCAGACCCTCCCCGCACAGGTCGCGCCCGAACTGCAGCTCCGCCTCGACGGCCTCCTCCAGCATGTCGGTCACCTGCCGCTGGAGCGCGTCGTCGAACAGCTCCGGCTCCTCCTTGCGGACGGTGTCCACGACGTCGAACGCGAAGGACATGTGCATGGTCTCGTCGCGGAACACCCAGTTGGTGCCGGTCGCCAGGCCGTGCAGCAGGCCCCGGCTGCGGAACCAGTAGACGTACGCGAAGGCGCCGTAGAAGAACAGGCCCTCGATGCACGCGGCGAAGCAGATCAGGTTCAGCAGGAAGCGGCGGCGGTCGGCCCGGGTCTCCAGGCGGTCGAGCCGCTCCACCGAGTCCATCCACCGGAAGCAGAACTCCGCCTTCTCCCGGATGGAGGGGATGTTCTCCACCGCCGCGAAGGCCGCCGTGCGGTCCTCCGGGTCGGGCAGGTAGGTGTCGAGGAGCGTCAGGTAGAACTGGACGTGCACCGCCTCCTCGAAGAGCTGCCTGCTCAGGTACAGGCGCGCCTCGGGGGAGTTGATGTGCTTGTACAGCGTCAGCACCAGGTTGTTCGCCACGATGGAGTCGCCGGTCGCGAAGAAGGCGACGAGGCGGCCGATGAGGTGCTGCTCGCCGGGGCTGAGCCTGGCGAGGTCGGCGACGTCGGAGTGGAGGTCGACCTCCTCCACGGTCCAGGTGTTCTTGATGGCGTCCCGGTAGCGCTCGTAGAAGTCCGGGTAGCGCATGGGGCGCAGGGTCAGCTCGAAGCCGGGGTCGAGGAGGTTCTGGGGGCGGGTGGACATTACTGACAGGCCTCGCAGGACTCGGGGTTCTCCAGGGAGCAGGCGACCGCCTCGGGGGCCGGGACCGTGGCCCGGGCGGCGCGGGCGATGCGGGTCGCCGGGCGGGAGCGCAGGTAGTACGTCGTCTTCAGGCCCGACTTCCAGGCGTACGCGTACATCGAGGAGAGCTTGCCGATGGTCGGCGTCTCCATGAACAGGTTGAGGGACTGGGCCTGGTCGATGAACGGGGTCCGGGCCGCCGCCATGTCGATCAGGGCGCGCTGCGGGATCTCCCACGCCGTGCGGTACAGCCGCCGTACGTCCTCCGGGATCCAGGAGAAGCCCTGTACCGAGCCACCCGCCTCGCGCAGCGCCTCCCGGGTGCGGGCGTCCCAGACGCCGAGCCGCTTCAGGTCCCGTACCAGGTAGGAGTTGACCTGGAGGAACTCACCGGAGAGGGTCTCGCGCTTGAACAGGTTGGACACCTGCGGCTCGACGCACTCGTAGACGCCCGCGATCGAGGCGATCGTCGCGGTCGGCGCGACGGCGAGGAGCAGCGCGTTGCGCATCCCGACCGCCGCGATCCGCTCGCGCAGCGCCGCCCAGCGCTCCGGCCAGGTCAGCTCGGTGTCGTAGTGGTCGGGGTGCAGCACGCCCCGCGCGGTACGGGTCCTCGCCCACGCCGGGAACGGGCTGTTGCGCTGGGCGAGGTCGGCGGACGCCTCGTACGCGGCGAGCATGATCCGCTCGGCGATC
The DNA here is from genome assembly GCF_040635175.1 of Streptomyces sp. NPDC006997. NCBI lineage: Bacteria > Bacillati > Actinomycetota > Actinomycetes > Kitasatosporales > Streptomycetaceae > Streptomyces > Streptomyces sp. NPDC006997. Next base: position 183,015 of record NZ_JBEYHH010000006.1, on the reverse strand, counting down.
CGGCTGGACAGGGCCTTCGCCTCGGCGGAGTCGAAGGGCAGCCGCAACTGGAAGAAGACGTCCTGGAGGCCCATCACGCCCAGGCCCACCGGCCGCCAGCGGGCGTTGGAGCGGCCCGCCTGCTCGGTCGGGTAGTAGTTGATGTCGACCACGCGGTCCAGGAAGGTGACCGCGGTGCGCACGGTGGCGTCCAGGCGCTCCCAGTCGATGTCCCCGCCGCCCCCGCCGCCCCCGCCGTCCCCGCCCTCGACGAACGCGCCGAGGTTGACCGAGCCCAGGTTGCACACGGCCGTCTCACCGTCGTCCGTGACCTCCAGGATCTCCGTGCACAGGTTGGAGGAGTGGATGACGTGGCCCGGCTCGGCGGTCTGGTTGGCGGTGCGGTTGGCGGCGTCCTTGAAGGTCATCCAGCCGTTGCCGGTCTGCGCGAGGGTGCGCATCATCCGGCCGTACAGCTCACGGGCCGGGACGGTCTTCCGCGCCAGCCCCGCCGCCTCGGCCGCGCGGTAGGCGGCGTCGAACTCCGCGCCCCACAGGTCGACCAGCGCGGGCACGTCGGACGGGGAGAACAGCGACCACACCCCGTCCTCGGCGACCCGGCGCATGAACTCGTCCGGCACCCAGTGCGCGAGGTTGAGGTTGTGGGTGCGGCGGGCGTCCTCACCGGTGTTGTCGCGCAGCTCCAGGAACTCCTCCACGTCGGAGTGCCAGGTCTCCAGGTAGACCGCCGCCGCGCCCTTGCGCCGACCGCCCTGGTTCACCGCCGCCACCGAGGCGTCCAGCGTCTTCAGGAACGGCACGATGCCGTTGGAGTGCCCGTTGGTCCCCCGGATCAGCGAACCGCGCGAGCGGACACGGCTGTACGACAGTCCGATGCCGCCCGCGTGCTTGGAGAGCCGGGCGACCTGGTGGTAGCGCTCGTAGAGGGAGTCCAGCTCGTCCCTGGGGGAGTCCAGGAGGTAGCAGGACGACATCTGCGGGTGGCGGGTGCCGGAGTTGAAGAGGGTGGGGGAGGACGGCAGGTAGTCGAGGCGGCTCATCAGCGCGTACAGCGCGGCGACCTCGTCCGCCGAGCGGCGGCTGTCGTCCTCCGCGAGACCGGCGGCGACGCGCAGCAGGAAGTGCTGGGGCGTCTCGATGACCTGGCGGGTCGTCGGGTGCCGGAGCAGGTAGCGGGAGTGCAGGGTGCGCAGCCCGAAGTAGCCGAAGCGGTCGTCGGCGTCCGGGTCGACGAGCGCGTCCAGGCGCTCCGCGTGGATACGGACGAAGTCCGCGGTGCGGTCGGCGATCAGACCCTCGCGGTGGCCGGTCGCGACGGACCCGGTGAACGACGTGACGCCCTGCGAGGCCGCCTCGGCGCGGATCGCGAGGGTCAGCAGCCGGGCCGCGAGCCGGGAGTACGCGGGGTCCTCCGAGATCAGCCCGGCGGCGGCCTCGGCCGCCAGCTCGCGCAGCTCCCTGTCGTCGGCCCGCGCGGACCGGCCGCGCAGCGCGGCGGCGGCGACCCGGCCGGGGTCGGCGTCGGGCAGGTCGGCGGTCAGTTCGGTCAGGGTCCGCAGCAGCGCTGCGCCCGGACCGCCGGTGTCCACGGGGGTCGCTGAAGCGGGATCCGCTGGCGCGATGGTCACGTGGGGCTCTCCCTCGCTTGGCACGGGGCCTGGCGGAGGGCAGGCGGCAGCTCACGAGCGCGCGCGGCGTCGCGTCCACCGGCCCATTCCACGAGGCCCGGACGTCATGGCACCCGGACCGGTCGGCCGGGCGCGCTGTCGGCAGGCGTTCGGACTGGACAGGCGTGCGGGAACACGCGAGTACACCGTTGCGGGACAGCTCCGGATTCGCACCGGATTCCCCTGCGGCGACAGCGAGCATGAGCATACATCTTGTGCCGGGACGGCGTGCCACCCCCAGATGTTGTGTCGAGCCGGTTTCAGAGCGTCAGTTCGTAGACGAGCAGCATGATGTCGTCCAGCTCCGGGAGCGGGTTCCAGTCACGCTCCGGGACGCGGGTGAAGCCCAGCCGTTCGTAGATGCGGTGGGCGGTGCGCATGGTGCGCTGGGTGGACAGGACGACGCCCGTGCAGCCGGCGGTGGCGCGGGCGCGGTCGACGCAGGCCCGCACCAGGGCCTCGCCCGCACCCCGGCCGCGGGCCTCGCTGGCGACGGCCAGCATCCTCATCTCGGCTTCGCCGGGGCGGGCGATGTCGGACATGGGGCCGGGGGTGGGGACGAAGGTGACGCCGCCGAGGACTCGACCGTCCGCCACGGCGACCAGTACCTCCGCGGAGGCGGCGCGCTTGGTGACGTTCCTCAGCTCGTGCAGGTAGGCGTCGTTCTCGCCGAAGTCGAGGAGGTTGTCGTGGAGGTAGGCGTTCGCCGTGATGTCGCCGAGGGTGGTGTGTTCGGTGGGGGTGACGGGGCGGATCCGGATGTCCATGGCGCGAGTGTGTACGACAGCGGGCCGCCGTAGTACTTCTTTACGGCGGCCCGCTGCGGGGTGGGGGTGGCTGGTCCCTAGCCGCGTGCGGTGTCCGCCGTGGCAGGGGGCAGCTCGACCTTCACTCCCGGGTCGCCCGCGTCCGCCGAGTAGTCCTCCGGGCTCGTCTCGTCCACGCCCTCCGGGGCCTTGAGGGCCCTGAGGACGAAGGTCAGGACGATGGTGACGGCCAGGTTGAGGACGAACGCCGTGAGGCCGATGTAGCCGATCTCGCCGATGCCCGGGATCTCCTTCGACGAGCCGCCGAAGTGCGCCTGGGTCGGCGAGGAGACGCCGTACGCGGCGATCGTGCCGTACGCCATGCCGACCGCCCAGCCCGCGAGCAGGGCCCAGCGGTGGAACCAGCGGGTGAACAGACCGCCGACCAGGGCCGGGAAGGTCTGCAGGATCCAGATGCCGCCGAGCAGCTGGAAGTTGATGGCGACGGTCTTGTCCATGCCGAGGACGAAGATCAGCGCGCCCACCTTCACCAGCAGGGACACCAGCTTGGACACCTTGGTCTCCTGGGCCGGGGTGGCGTCCGGCTTCAGGAAGTCCTTGTAGATGTTGCGGGTGAAGAGGTTGGCCGCCGCGATGGACATGATGGCCGCCGGGACCAGCGCGCCGATGCCGATCGCCGCGAAGGCCACGCCCGTGAACCAGTCGGGGAACATGTTCTCGAAGAGCTGCGGGATCGCCAGCTGCCCGTTGTCCACCTGGACGCCCGCCGCGATGGCCATGAAGCCCAGCAGGGCGAGCAGCCCCAGCAACAGCGAGTACAGCGGCAGGATGGTGGAGTTGCGGCGGATCACCTCACGGCTGCGGCTGGACAGCACGGCGGTCACGCTGTGCGGGTACATGAACAGCGCGAGCGCCGAGCCCAGCGCCAGCGTGGCGTACGTCCACTGGGAGGCGGCGGTCGGCGAGAGTCCGCCCGCGCCCGACGCCTCGTACTTCTGGCTGGCCGCGGCGAAGATGTCGTCGAAGCCGCCCAGCTTGATCGGGATGTAGATGATCGCGACCGCGATGACGAGGTAGATCAGCGTGTCCTTGACGAACGCGATCAGCGCGGGCGCGCGCAGCCCGGAGGAGTAGGTGTACGCGGCCAGCACACCGAAGGCGATCAGCAGCGGCAGGTCCTTGACGAACCAGTGGGTGTCCTCGCCGCCGCCGACGCCCATGACGTCCAGGACGGCCTGGATGCCGACGAGCTGGAGCGCGATGTAGGGCATGGTGGCGAGGATGCCGGTGACGGCGACCGCCAGCGACAGGCCCTTGGAGCCGAACCGGCCGCGGACGAAGTCCGAGGTGGTGACGTAGCCGTGCTTGTGGGAGACCGACCACAGCCGGGGCAGGAACACGAACATCATCGGGTAGATGAGGATCGTGTAGGGCACCGCGAAGAACCCGGCCGCGCCCGCCGCGTAGATCGCCGCCGGGACCGCCACGAAGGTGTACGCCGTGTAGAGGTCGCCGCCGAGCAGGAACCAGGTGATCCAGGTGCCGAAGGACCGGCCGCCCAGACCCCACTCGTCGAGGCTGTGCTCGTTGGCCGCCCGGCGCCAGCGGGAGGCGAGGAAGCCCATCGCGGTGACGGCGACGAAGAACAGGATGAAGACGGTGAGTGCGACACCGTTCACGCCGTCGTTCATTCCCCGGCACCCCCCTGCCTGCGGGCGCGCTGGTCGCGCTGCCAGAGCTGGTACGCCAGCGAGGTCAGCCCGGCCGAGACCACGACCCAGGCCATCTGGTACCAGTAGAAGAACGGGATGCCGATCAGGGTCGGGTCGGTCTTGGCGTAGGAGCCGACCCACAGCATCGATACGAAGGGTGCTATCAGGCAGACGGCGATGACGACGCGCGTGGGCGTCACCACCGCCGCTCTGCCGGCTTCAGGTGGTGCTTGTGACATCTGGCGACTCCGTCCCCTCACTGATCACCGGTGTAGCGCGCAGGCAATCTAGGTCAGGGCATGGCGCAAACGGAACCCCTCGTCCGGACAACGGTCGGCACTTCAGCGATTAGGGGGCGGCTCAGCAGCAGCGGAAGCCCTGCCGTGGGTCCGCTTCCTGTCGGTCCGTCCGGGTCCGCTCGAACGCGGTTGACGCCGGGAACGTGGAGCAGGAACAGCGGGTGCGCCACACCGTGGGCGGGCCCTTACTCCTGGGGACGCTTCAGCCTCGCCACGAACTTGTAGCGGTCCCCGCGGTACACCGAGCGGACCCACTCCACCGGCTGGCCGTCGCGGTCCCGGGAGTGCCGGGAGAGCATCAGCATCGGCAGGCCCACGTCGGTGCCGAGCAGCCCGGCCTCGCGCGGGGTGGCCAGCGAGGTCTCGATGGTCTCCTCGGCCTCGGCCAGATGGACGTCGTACACCTCGGCGAGGGCCGTGTAGAGGGAGGTGTACCTGGCCAGGGAGCGGCGCAGCGCGGGGAAGCGCTTGGCGGACAGGTGGGTGGTCTCGATCGCCATCGGCTCGGCGTTGGCCATGCGCAGGCGCTCGATGCGCAGCACCCGGCCGCCGGTGGTGATGTCGAGCAGGGCGGCGAGGGTGTCGTCGGCGGTGATGTAGCCGATGTCCAGCAGCTGGGACGTCGGTTCCAGCCCCTGGGCGCGCATGTCCTCGGTGTAGGAGGTGAGCTGGAGCGCCTGGGAGACCTTGGGCTTGGCGACGAAGGTGCCCTTGCCCTGGATGCGCTCCAGGCGGCCCTCGACGACGAGTTCCTGGAGGGCCTGGCGGACGGTGGTGCGGGAGGTGTCGAACTCGGCGGCGAGCGTGCGCTCGGGCGGCACCGGGGTGCCCGGTGCCTGGGTCTCCGTCATGTCCAGCAGGTGCTTCTTCAGGCGGTAGTACTTGGGCACGCGTGCGGTACGGACGCCTGCCCCGCCCTCGTTCTCCGCACTGCTGACGTCGGTGCTCATGCTCCGCCTTCCCGGCTCCGGGTCCGACACGGCCGACGTCGTGTCGGCCGCGGCTCACATCGTGACACGGCTGTCCGTACGGGGTTCCCGTACGGTCCGTGATCCCTCTGTATACCCCCGTGCCCATCGTTGGTCTAGTCCAGCCTTCTCGACTGGCTCTCCAGTGGTCTACCCGAAGCAGGCCCCGTCTGGCGGTGTTTTCGCGGCCTTCTTTAGTAATGGTTCCTGCATATGTAGGTCCCATAACGGCTGGTAGAGCCCTTGTTCCGGGCCCTTGACAGGCCATTTGGTCTGGGCCAAGCTCCGGGTACTGGTCTACACCATTGGTCCAGGTCCCAGGCCCCACGGACAGTACGCGTTGACGGTCACCGCGGGGACGAGGGGGGTTTGTGGCATCCCTGAGGAGGGTGGCGTGAAGCGCAAGCTGATATCCGCGATCGGTGTCGCGGCAATGATGGTCTCCATCGCGGCATGTGGGGGCGACGACGGCGACGAGGGCAACGGCGGCAAGGCCGGGGCGGACGGCTACGCGGGTCAGACCCTCACCGTGTGGGTGATGGACGGCTCCTCGCCCGACGACTGGCAGGCCGAACTGGCCACCGCCTTCGAGAAGAAGACCAAGGCGAAGGTCAAGTTCGAGGTCCAGCAGTGGAACGGCATCCAGCAGAAGCTGACCACCGCCCTGTCCGAGGAGAACCCGCCGGACGTCTTCGAGATCGGCAACACCCAGACCCCGGCCTACGCCAAGACCGGCGGCCTGGCCGACCTCGCCGACCTGAAGACCGAGATCGGCGGTGACTGGACCGAGGCGCTCAACGAGTCCTCGATCTACGAGGGCAAGCAGTACGCGGCGCCCTGGTACTTCGCCAACCGCGTGGTCATCTACAACAAGGAGATCTGGGCCGACGCCGGGATCAAGGACACCCCGAAGACCCGCGACGAGTTCTACGCCGACCTGAAGACGATCGGCGAGAAGACCGACGCCGAGCCGATCTACCTGCCCGGCCAGAACTGGTACCACTTCGTCGGCCTGGTCATCGGCGAGGGCGGCGAACTGGTCAAGAAGGACGGCGACAAGTACGTCTCCAACCTGGACGACCCGAAGGTCGCCGCGGCCATGGAGACGTACAAGAAGTTCCAGGCCCTGTCCAAGGCGCCCAAGGACAAGGACGAGGCCACCCCGCAGCAGGGCCAGGTCTTCGGCAAGGGCAACGTCGGCGCGTTCATCGGCATGGGCTGGGAAGCCGGCATCGCGATCGAGGCCGACAAGAAGATCGAGGAGCAGATCGGCTACTTCACCATCCCCGGTGCCACGGCCGACAAGCCCGAGGGCGTCTTCCTCGGCGGCTCCAACCTCGCCGTCGCCGCGGGCAGCAAGAAGCAGGACCTCGCCAAGGAGTTCCTGAAGATCGCCCTGTCCGACGAGTTCGAGGGCAAGCTCGCCAAGGCCAACGGCGTTATCCCGAACAAGGAGTCGCTGCAGGGCAACGTCGCGGGCAACGCCGCCGCCGAGGCCGCCGCCCCGGCCGCCGCGGGCGGTGGCACCACGCCGCTGATCCCCGAGTGGGCCGCGGTGGAGAACGCCCCCAACCCGGTCAAGACCTACATGACCGCCGTGCTGAACGGGAAGTCCCCGGCCAAGGCCGCCAAGCAGGTCGAGGACGAGTTCAACAAGCGCCTGTCGCAGCAGCAGTAGCGGCACGGGGGCGGGGGCCCGGTTCCGACCCGGGCCCCCGCCCCGCGTTCCGTCACGTCGAGTAGGTCGAATGGGTCGAGTAGAGAGAACGCGAGCATGACCGTGCAGACCGAACGGCCGCCCTCCGGCCCGGCTGACGTCCGCAAGGGGACGGACGGCGGGGGATCCGGCGGCAGGACGCCGCGAGCCGCGGCGCGCGTCGGCGCGCTGGGACCGTACCTGTTGCTGCTGCCCGCCTGCGTGGCCACCGTGCTGCTGCTGGGCTGGCCGCTGCTGAAGGACGTCCTGCTGTCGTTCCAGAACCTCAACATGGCGCAGCTGATCCAGCACGTCACCGAGTGGAACGGCATCGACAACTACAAGGAGGTCCTCACCGGCGAGGACTTCTGGCGCGTCACCCTGCGCTCGGTCCTGTTCACCGCGGTCAACGTCGCGCTGACCATGGGCTGCGGCTCCCTGGTCGGCCTGCTCCTGGCCCGCCTCGGCCAGCGGATGCGGCTGCTGCTGATGATCGGCCTGGTGCTGGCCTGGGCGATGCCCGTGATCGCGGCGACCACCGTCTACCAGTGGCTGTTCGCCGAGCGCTTCGGCGTCGTCAACTGGGTGCTGGACAGGCTCGGCTGGCACTCCATGGCCGACTACAGCTGGACCAGCAGCCAGATGTCGACGTTCTTCGTGGTCACCGTACTGATCGTGTGGATGTCCATCCCGTTCGTCGCCATCAACCTCTACGCGGCGACCACCACCATCCCCAGCGAGCTGTACGAGGCCGCCGCCCTCGACGGCGCGGGCGGCTGGAAGAGCTTCACCACGGTCACCCTGCCCTTCCTGCGGCCCTTCCTCTACGCCACCACGTTCCTCGAAGTCATCTGGATCTTCAAGGCGTTCGTGCAGGTCTACGTCATCAACGCGGGCGGCCCCGACCGCCTCACCGAGATCCTGCCCGTCTACGCGTACATCGAGGGCGTCGGCAACCAGCACTACGGCATGGGCGCGGCCATCGCCGTCCTGACCATCCTGATCCTGCTCGGGATCACCGCCTACTACCTGCGCCTCGTGCTCAAGCAGGACGAGGAGGGACAGCTGTGAAGCGCACGCTCTTCGGCCGCCTCTGGCCCAACGTCACGGCCGTGATCCTCTTCATCGGCTGCGTCTTCCCCGTGTACTGGATGTTCTCCACGGCCTTCAAGCCGACCGGCGACATCATCTCCGAGGACCCCGTCTGGTTCCCGACGGACATCACCTTCGAGCACTTCAGGACCGCGACCGGCGTCGACCACTTCTGGACGTACGTCACCAACTCGCTGATCGTCACCGTCCTCGCGGTGGTCTTCTCCCTCGTCATCGCGCTCGCCGGGTCGTTCGCGCTGGCCCGGATGCGGTTCAGGGGGCGGCGCGGCTTCATCGTCGGGTTCATGCTGGCCCAGATGGCGCCCTGGGAGGTCATGGTCATCGCGATCTACATGATCGTGCGGGACGCCTCCCTGCTCAACAGCCTCGTCCCGCTCACCGTGTTCTACATGATGATGATCCTGCCCTTCACCATCCTGACGCTGCGCGGCTTCGTCGCCGCCGTGCCGAAGGAGCTGGAGGAGGCGGCGATGGTCGACGGCTGCACCCGCGTCGGCGCGTTCCGCAGGGTGATCCTGCCGCTGCTCGCCCCCGGCCTGATGTCCACCTCGATGTTCGGGTTCATCACCGCCTGGAACGAGTTCCCGCTGGTCCTGGTCCTCAACAAGGACGCCGAGTCGCAGACCCTGCCGCTGTGGGTGTCCAGCTTCCGCACCGCCTTCGGCGACGACTGGGGCGCCACCATGGCCGCCTCCTCCCTCTTCGCCATCCCGATCCTGATCCTCTTCGTCTACCTCCAGCGCCGGGCCGTCAGTGGCCTGACCGCGGGCGCCGTGAAGGGATAACGCCACCCGATGACCACATTCGCGAGCGGCACGGACACCCTCACACGTGACGCCCTGACCGTTCTCCAGCCCGGCTTCACCGGCACCACCGCCCCCGACTGGCTGCTGCGCCGCCTCGGCGAGGGCCTCGCCTCGGTGGGCCTGTTCGGCCGCAACATCGCCTCCCCCGCCCAGCTGGCCGCGCTCACCGCCCAGCTGCGCGCCGAGCGCGACGACGTCCTGGTCGCCATCGACGAGGAGGGCGGCGACGTCACCCGCCTGGAGGTGCGCACCGGCTCCTCCTACCCCGGCAACCACGCCCTCGGCGCGGTCGACGACACCGAGCTGACGCACGCCGTGGCGTACGCGCTCGGCCACCGCCTCGCCGCCTGCGGGGTCAACTTCAACTGGGCCCCGTCCGCCGACGTCAACTCCAACCCGGACAACCCGGTCATCGGCGTCCGCTCCTTCGGCGCCGCCCCCGACCTGGTCGCCCGGCACACCGCCGCCTACGTCACCGGCCTCCAGGCGGCCGGGGTCGCCGCCTGCACCAAGCACTTCCCCGGGCACGGTGACACCGCCGTCGACTCCCACCACGCGATGCCCCGCATCGACGTCGGCCCGGCGGTCCTCACCGACCGTGAGCTGACCCCGTTCCGGGCCGCCATCGCCGCCGGGACGAAGGCCGTGATGAGCGCCCACATCCTGGTCCCCGCCCTGGACCCGGACCGCCCGGCGACCCTCTCGCCGCGCATCCTCACCGAGCTGCTGCGCGGCGAACTCGGCTACGACGGCCTGATCGTCACCGACGGCATGGAGATGCAGGCCATCGCGGGCACCTACGGCATCGAACGCGGCAGCGTCCTCGCCATCGCCGCCGGCGCCGACGCCATCTGCGTGGGCGGCGGCCTCGCCGACGACGACACGGTACGACGGCTGCGGGACGCCCTCGTGGCGGCCGTGCGCGCCGGGGAGCTGGCCGAGGAGCGGCTCGCGGACGCGGCGGAACGGGTGCGCAAGCTCGCCCAGTGGACGGCGGGGGTGTCCCGGCCCGCCGCCGACGCCTCCGTCTCCCGCGACGAGGTGGGCCTGCGTGCCGCCCGCCGCGCCCTGCGGGTGACCGGCGACCCCGCCCCGCTGACGGCGGCGCCGTACGTCGCCGCGCTCACGCCGGTCGCCAACATCGCCGTGGGCGACGAGACGCCCTGGGGCGTCGCGGCCGAGCTGGCGGAGCTGGTGCCCGGCACCGAGTCGGGCACCTTCACCGGCAGCGTGGCGGGCGGTGCGGTCCTCGCGGCGGCCGGGGAGCGCCGTATCGTCGCCGTCGTCCGCGACGAGCACCGGCACCCCTGGATGGCGGCGGCCGTCGGCACCCTGCTCGCGGCCCGCCCTGACACCGTTGTCGTCGAGATGGGCGTACCCCAGGCGCCGCCCCGCGGCACCCCGCACATCGCCACCTACGGCGCGGCGCGGGTGTGCGGGCGCGCGGCGGCCGAGGTCCTCGCGGGGGTCGTCACGGGGGGATGATCCACGGAGACGGCGAACGCCGGGCCCCCTCGACGGGGGCCCGGCGTTCGCCGTACGGGATCAGATGCCCTGCCACTCCGGCTTGGCGGCGTAGGTCTGCCGGAAGTAGTCGGCGAGCTTCAGCTTCGACGCGGCGGCCTCGTCGACGACGACCGTGGCGTGCGGGTGCAGCTGGAGCGCGGAGGCCGGGCAGACGGCGGCCACCGGGCCCTCGACGGTCGCGGCGACCGCGTCCGCCTTGCCCTCGCCCGTGGCCAGCAGCACCAGGTGCCGGGCCTCCAGGATCGTCCCGATGCCCTGCGTGACCACGTGGTGCGGGACCTGGTCGACGTCCCCGTCGAAGAAGCGCGCGTTGTCCACGCGGGTCTGCTCGGTGAGCGTCTTGATCCGGGTGCGCGAGGCCAGCGACGAACACGGCTCGTTGAAGCCGATGTGCCCGTCCGTGCCGATCCCCAGCAGTTGCAGGTCCACCCCGCCCGCCTCGGCCAGCGCCCTGTCGTACGCCGCGCAGGCCGCCGGTACGTCGGTGGCCTCGCCGTCGGGACCGAGGAACGCGTCCATCCCGATGCCGAGCGGCTCCAGCACCTCGCGGCGCAGCACCGAACGGTAGGACTCGGGGTGGGCCGCGGGCAGCCCCACGTACTCGTCGAGCTGGGCGATACGGGCGCGGGAGACGTCCACGGCACCGGAGCGCACCTTGGCCGCCAGCGCCTCGTACACGGGCAGCGGCGTGGACCCGGTGGCCACTCCGAGGACGGCGCCGGGCTTGCGCCCGAGCAGCTGCGCCATGGCCTCGGCTATCAGCTCGCCGCCCGCCTTGGCGTCCGGAACGATGACAACTTCCACGCTGGGCCTGCCGTTCTGAAGAGGGGGTCAGGGGACACTCTCGATGGGGGCCGGTCCGCATGTGGTTTAGACCAATCCCGGATCCCAATCTAACAGGCGCGGCGGGCCGTGGGGGAGTGCAATGGGAGGGAAGGCACGGGGGCGACCGGGTGGAGTGGAGGCTCCTATGAGCAGCGCGCCGCGCCTCGGCCACCGGGGTGACGCCCCGGGGCGGATCATGGCCCGCGAGATGGCCGAGCAGCCCGCCGTGCTCCGGCGGATCCTCGACGAGGGCGCCGGACCCGTCCGGCGGGTGGCCCGGGAGATCGCCGCCCGCGGGCCCCGCTTCGTGCTGCTGACCGCCCGCGGCACCTCCGACAACGCCGCGCTGTACGCCAAGTACCTGATCGAGATCCGGCTCGGCCTGCCCTGCGGACTCGCCTCCATGTCGACGACCACGACGTACGGCGCCCGCCCCGACCTCACCGACGTGCTGCTCGTGACCGTCAGCCAGTCGGGCGGCTCCCCGGACCTGGTCGCCTCCACCCGGGTGGCCCGCGAGGCCGGGGCCCTCACCCTCGCCGTCACCAACAACCCCGACTCCGCGCTGGCCGGGATCTCCGAGCACCACATCGACATCCTGGCCGGACCCGAGCGCGCCCTGCCCGCCACCAAGTCGTACACCGCCTCCCTGCTCGCCCTCTACCTCCTCGTCGAGGGCCTGCGCGACGGCGACGGCGCCCCCGCGCGGGCCCTGCCCGACCTCGCCGAGCGGCTGCTCGCCCGGCACGACGAGGTGCGCGCCCTGGCCGCCCGGTACCGGTTCGCCGAGCGCATGGTGATCACCTCCCGCGGCTACGGCTACCCCACGGCCAAGGAGGCCGCCCTGAAGCTGATGGAGACCAGCTACATCCCCGCCCTGTCCTACTCCGGCGCCGATCTGCTGCACGGTCCGCTCGCCATGGTCGACAACGTCTCCCCGGTGATCGCGGTGGTTCCCGACGGCAAGGGCGGTGAGGCGCTGCGGCCCGTCCTCGACCGGCTCCGCGGGCGGGGCGCCGACCTGGTCGTCATCGGCCCGCGCGAGCACGTCGAACGGGCCTCGGCCGGGTTCGTGCTGCCCACCGAGAACGTCGCGGAGGAGGTCCAGCCGGTCCTGGAGATCATCCCCCTCCAGCTGCTGGCCCACGAGGTCACCATCGCCCGCGGCCAGGACCCGGACGCGCCCCGGGCGCTGGCGAAGGTGACGGAGACCAGTTGAGGGGGGCTGGCGATGGCGATCGCCTCGTGCGGCCGGCCACCTGAGCGGCGGTCGCCACGGCTGAGCGGAGACCGGCTCAAGGGTGGGTGGAGCGGGGGGCGCACCGGCGCGTTGGCGGAAATTGGACCGACCTTCCGGCCCCACGGCCGACGCGTGCGGGTTAGGCTTGCCGGGCGTCAAGTCCAGTCAGTCTCCAACAACAAATACCGCCCGTGCATGGACACACTCCACTGGTCTAGTCCACAATCGGGTGAACGTTGAAAAGCCTCCGCCTTCCCCGCACAGGAAGGCGGATCGAGGAACCGGCGCTCTCTGCCCTGACTGCTCCGGCTCCTCTCCTTCGGCCGACCGGGACCGCACACCCCGCGGCCGTTGCTGCTCCGGGCTGCGGTGCCGGGAGGGTTGAGGGTCCCTCTCAGGCGCCGCGGCCCGCGGGTGTCTCCGGGCCCCGCGACCGTTGGGCCCCGGCTGGCCCCCAGGTACGCTCGCAGCGTGCCCTCCATGAACGAACTGGTCCGCCAGCACACCGCCCTCGACGACTCCGACCTCGAGTGGCTCCATCTGCTGGTCTCGGAGTGGCAGCTCCTCTCCGACCTCTCCTTCGCCGACCTCGTGCTCTGGGTCCCCACCAGTGACGGCACCCGCTATGTCTCCGTCGCCCAGATGCGGCCGAACACCGGCCCCACCTCCTACCAGGACGACATGGTCGGCCACCTCGTCCCGCGCGGCCGACGGCCCATGCTGGACGCCGCGCTCGACGAGGGGCGGATCGTGCGGGAGGGCGACCCGGAGTGGCGCGAGGAGGTCCCGGTCCGCGTCGAGTCCATCCCCGTACGGCGCGACGGCCGCGTCCTCGGGGTCATCGCCCGCAACACCAACCTGCTCACCGTGCGCACGCCGAGCCGACTGGAGCTGACCTACCTCCAGTCCGCCTCCGACCTCGCGCAGATGATCGCGGCCGGGTCGTTCCCGTTCCCCGACCAGCAGGTCGACATGGACGCCTCGCCCCGCGTCGGCGACGGCCTGATCCGCCTCGACGCCGACGGCACCGTCCAGTACGCCTCCCCGAACGCGCTCTCCGCCTACCACCGGATGGGCCTCGCCGCCGACCTCGTCGGCCACCACCTGGGGCAGACCACCGCCGAACTCGCCCCGTCCCGGGGGCCGGTGGACGAGGCGCTCGCCAAGGTGGCCAGCGGGTGGGCGCCGCGCGAGTTCGAGATCGAGGCCAAGGACGGGGTGATCCAGTTCCGGGCGATCCCCCTGAAGCCCAAGGGCACCCGCATCGGCTCGCTGGTGCTGCTCCGGGACGTCACCGAACTGCGCCGCCGCGAGCGTGAGTTGATCACCAAGGACGCCACCATCCGGGAGATCCACCACCGGGTGAAGAACAACCTCCAGACCGTGGCCGCCCTGCTGCGGCTCCAGGCCCGGCGCATCGAGTCCGAACGCGGGCGCGCGGCGCTGGAGGAGGCGGTGCGTCGGGTCGGCTCCATCGCCATCGTGCATGAGACGCTGTCTCAGAACCTGGACGAACGGGTGGAGTTCGACGAGATCGCCGACCGGGTGCTGGCGATGGTCGCGGAGATCTCGCCGGGCAAGGTCACCGGCCGTCGCACCGGCCGCTTCGGCATCCTGGACGCCGAGGTCGCCACGCCGCTGTCGATGGTGCTGACGGAGGTCCTCCAGAACGCGCTGGAACACGGCTTCCGGGAGGGGGACACCGGGACGGTCGAGGTGTCGGCCGTGCGGGGCGGCACCTCGAAGGAGGCGCGGCTGCTGGTCACCGTGCAGGACGACGGGGTCGGACTGCCCGCGGACTTCGACCCGCACACCTCGGGGAACCTCGGCCTCCAGATCGTACGGACGCTGGTGGAGGGCGAGTTGGGTGGCACCTTCGACATGGTCCCGGCGCCGGAGCGGGGGACGCAGGTGATCCTTGACGTGCCGGTGCGGTCGCAGAAGTAGAAGGGGGAGGAGAAGGAGGAGAAGGGCGAGGGGATCAGGGTCGACGTCGGGAAAGCAAAGGGCCCCGGACCCTTTCTCGGGTCCGAGGCCAGTGCTCGCTGCTGCTGTAAGTGCTCTAGCGCATCGGGGGTACTGCGCGCTGCGACTCGGGTGGCGGGAGATGCGTACTCGCTGTACGCGCCGCCAGGCTCAGACTGTCAGCGGGGTGGGTATGTCAGGCGGAGGCCTGACGGGCCCGGTTGCGGGCGGCGCGGCGCTTCATCGCGCGGCGCTCGTCCTCGCTGAGACCACCCCAGACGCCGGAGTCCTGACCGGACTCAAGCGCCCACTGCAGGCACTGCTCGATAACCGGGCAGCGACGGCAGACAGCCTTGGCTTCCTCGATCTGCAGCAGCGCAGGACCGGTGTTGCCGATGGGGAAGAACAGCTCGGGGTCTTCCTCGCGGCAAACGGCGCGGTGACGCCAGTCCATGGCTGCTACCTCTCCTTGGTATTACATGCTGATTGCTTGTGAATGTGAACGCTTTCACGAATCCCTCAACAAGTGAAGGGCCGACCGTCAGGTTTCCCTGGCGTGGTCCTGTGTGTTGGAGAGGGGTTCTGGTGATCTGTGGGGGCCGGTGTGTGGGGCCGTCCCGATCGCCACGTAGAGACTCGCAAACCTCAGCGGCGGATACAACCCCTTCCGAAAAGTTTTTTTTGATTCCTCGGTGTCGACTAGGTCACAGCCGTACTTCCATGGGGTGGATCCTGGCCTAAACGTTCGAGTGAAAGGACTTTAGCGTCTTCTGCTCACACAATCACACGCAGTGCACGGCGTACGCCTGTGAACGTCACGCTCGTACGCAGCCCCAGGTGGTCACCGTCCATCTGGAGGGGGAGTGGCGCCTTCGAATGCAAGGTGAAGTCGGTCAGGTCATGCAGGGAGGTGGCGTGCCTGCCATGAGGTCCGCGCTCGGGGGACGAAGTGAGCAACTGGGTGCCATACCGGGCAACCGCGGCGGTGGAAAGGCGGCTGAGGCCGAACACGTCGAGGCCGGTATCGAACGAGGCTTTAGGCGACGCGTACATGGGGCGATTGCCGAGGAACGTCCACGGGGCGGTGTTCGAGACTATGGAGAGCACCAGGCCCTCGACGGGTTCCTCGCCGTGCTGTTCGAGGGTGATCGTCCCGTGCCGCCGGTTGGTCTCGCCGAGGAGCTGGCGGACGACCTGGCGGACGTAGAGGGCGTGGGTCGACTTCCTGCCGCGCTCGCGCTGCTGCTCGACGCGGCCCACGACGCCGCCGTCGAAGCCGAGGCCGGCGTTGAAGGTGAACCAGCGCGACGGGACCGCCTCGTCCTCGCTGCCCGGGGTGCCGGCGGCGAGTCCCAGGCCGACGGTCCGCTCACTGCCCTCGCGCAGCGCGTCGAGCAGGGCGCCGGTGGCCTCCACGGCGTCGTTGGGGAGGCCGAGGGCGCGGGCGAAGACGTTGGTGGAACCGCCGGGGACCACGGCGAGGCCGGGGAGGTGCTGGGGGTCGGGGCCGTTGTGTAGCAGGCCGTTGACTACCTCGTTGACGGTGCCGTCGCCGCCGAGCGCCACGACCAGGTCTATGTCGTCGCTCTCCGCCGCCTGCCGACCGAGGTCCCGCGCGTGACCGCGGTACTCGGTGGTGACCGCCTCCAGCTTCATCTCACTGGCGAGCGCGTGGATCAGCACATCGCGCGTACGTGCGCTTGTGGTGGTTGCCGCCGGATTGACCACGAGAAGTGCACGCATGGAGGGCAGCGTACCTACTGGGTGGTACCGGGCGAACCCCGGAGTACGGATCAGCTCCCTGCCGGGGCGCCATCCACCGTTGCCGCGGGCAGTCGCCTGCGGCCTTGGCCGCGGGCAGTCGTGCCGCTGGGGCGCTGGGGACCCCTACTGCTCGGGCGAAGCCGAGAGCTAGGGGGAGAGTGGCGCGAGGGGGAGGGTGGCGCTGGGGGGGAGGGTGGCGTTGGGGGGAGGCACCCCGCGGCGCCGGGCCGCGCGACCCACCCCCACGCCAGCGGCCACGCCGGGCACCCCGTCAACGCCGGTCCCCGCGCCTCACCCCGACCCACGGCACCGCTCCCACCCCCGGCTACCCTGCTCACGTGAGTACCCCGCCGCAGACCCCGCAGGACGACCGCCCCCGCCGCCTGGTGGCCGCCGCCGCGCTCACCGCCCTGGAGGGGCTGGTGCTGTTCGGCGGCGGAGTCTGGATGCTCGTATACGGCCTGGCCGGGAGCCCCGACAACGAGCGGCAGGCCGTGACCGGCGGCATCACCCTCGCCGTCCTCGCCCTGCTGCCCCTGCTCGCCGCCCGCGGCCTGCTCGCCCGGCGGAGCTGGAGCCGCGGCCCCGCCGTCATCACCCAGCTCCTGGCGCTGCCGGTGGCCTACAACCTGCTCCAGGCCGACAGCGCGTCCATCCCCGCGGGCATCGCCCTCGCGGTCGTGGCCGTCACCGCGCTGGTGCTGCTGATGAACCCCGCCACGGCCCGGGCCCTCGGCATCCGCGGACCCGGCCGCACCGACGAAGAGGCCGACAGGACCGACACCGCCGGAAAGTGACCGGGGCGGCGGCTACTCCTCCACCAGGAGCTTCTCCCGCAGCTGCGCCAGCGTCCGCGCCAGCAGCCGCGAGACGTGCATCTGGGAGATGCCGACCTCCTGGGCGATCTGCGACTGCGTCATGTTCGCGAAGAAGCGCAGCAGCAGGATCCGCTTCTCGCGCGGCGGGAGATCCTCCAGCAGCGGCTTGAGCGACTCCCGGTACTCCACGCCCTCCAGCGCCTCGTCCTCCGCGCCGAGCGTGTCGGCGACCGCCGGGGACTCGTCGTCGGTGTCGGGGACGTCCAGGGACAGCGTGGAGTACGCGTTGGCGGACTCCAGGCCCTCCAACACCTCCTCCTCGGAGATGGCCAGCTTCTCGGCCAGCTCGTGCACCGTCGGGGAGCGGCCGTGCAGCTGGGACAGCTCCGCCGTCGCCGTGGTGAGCGACAGCCGCAGCTCCTGGAGGCGGCGCGGCACCCGGACCGCCCAGCCCTTGTCGCGGAAGTGCCGCTTGATCTCGCCGACGACGGTCGGGGTGGCGTACGTGGAGAACTCCACGCCACGGTCCGGGTCGAAGCGGTCGACGGACTTGATCAGACCGATGGTGGCGACCTGGGTGAGGTCGTCGAGCGGCTCGCCGCGGTTGCGGAAGCGGCGCGCGAGGTGCTCGACGAGCGGCAGGTGCATCCGCACCAGCTGGTTGCGCAGCTCCGCGTACTGCGGGCTGCCGTCCGGCAGCTGGCGCAGCTCGACGAAGAGCGCGCGCGCCCCACTGCGGTCCGGCGGTTCGTGCCGCGTGCCCTGCGTGCCCGGTGCGCGCAGCGCGTCCTGCTCGGAGTCTCGCTCGTGCTCGCTCATCGTCCCGCCCGTTGCCCTTCCCCGTGCCCTCGCCGCAGCTCGGACAGGGGTGACCCCGCTCCGCCGTTCCAGAGGCGCGCTCTGTTCGGCACCTCCCTGGTCGCGCTCCCCGCCGACCGGGGACTCCGCCGGGCCGCCGGTGTCGTCCTCCGGGTGCGGCCGGGCCTGCTCGGGGATGCCGTCCGCCATGTGCCTGGCTCCGCTGGAAGGTGGAATTCCGCCCTTGGCCGGCAGCTCACGTGTGCCGCGCTCTTCGTCCCGCACCGGCCCGTCCCCGTCCCTCACGCCGGACCAGGTCCCGCGCCGCGCTGTTTGTAGAGGCTGATCGATACTGTCTTGTCCTCGTCGACGGCGGAGGAGACCTTGCCCGCCAGGGCGGACAGCACGGTCCAGGCGAAGGTGTCCCGCGAGGGGGCGTGGCCGTCGGTGGTCGGCGCCGAGACGGTGACCTCCAGTGAGTCGTCGACGAGGCGGAAGACGCAGCTGAGCACCGAGCCGGGGACGGCCTGCTGGAGCAGGATCGCGCAGGCTTCGTCCACCGCGATGCGCAGGTCCTCGATCTCGTCGAGGGTGAAGTCCAAACGGGCCGCGAGACCGGCCGTGGCCGTCCGCAGCACCGACAGGTAGGCACCCGCGGCCGGCAGCCGGACTTCCACGAAGTCCTGGGTCGCGGGCTCGCCTGCGATCTGGGACACCCTCACCTCCAAGGTGGTACATGCTGTTCGGGCCGGGGGTCTCCCCGGGGGAACACGATGTGGTTCAGCGGTGACGCTACCGCGCCCTCGACGATCCTGTCCCCGGGACCCCGACCCCGTGCTGTCACTCATAGTAAACATACATATACGCACAGTGGCTAGGGGGTCTGCGGGCCCAATTGGGAGAAGCGCGCGCCGGGTTGACGTACCCACACGTCAGACGGTCGAACCGTCCTGCGGTCGGTCAGGCTCGGTCGGGTCCGGTCAGGCCAGGACGTGGTCCACGAAGCACCAGCGCCAGCTCTCGCCGGGTTCGAAGGTCCGCATCAGGGGATGGCCGGTCTCCTTGTGGTGCTCCGTCGCGTGGCGGCCCGGTGAGGAGTCGCAGCAGGCGACGTGTCCGCAGGACAGGCACAGCCGCAGCTGGACCGGGTGGGTACCGTCCGCGAGGCACACCAGGCACGTGTCGCTGAGCGGCGCGGGTTCGGGGTGTGGCAGCGCGTCGGCGTGCGTGCACTGTTTCATGATTGCCAGATTACGACGCGCGTGCGGGTGACCGTACGGAAAGAGCTGGGGGAGAGGGCGCATGGACGTGATGCCGCTGTTGTTGCTGGTGGCGGGCAGCGCGGTGGTCGCGGGGGCGGCCCGCAGGACGCCGGTGCCCGCGCCGCTGCTGCTGGTGGCGGCCGGGCTGGCGGTCTCGTACGTCCCCGGGGTGCCCGACTACCACATCGACCCGCACGTGATCCTGCCACTGGTGCTGCCCCCGCTGCTGCACCTGGCGGCGATCGACAGCTCCTACCTCGACCTGCGCGCCCAGCTCCGGCCGGTCGCGCTGCTGTCGGTGGGCTATGTGCTGTTCGCCACGGTCGCCGTCGGCTGGGCCGTCCACCTGATCGTGCCGGACCTGCCGTTGACCGCCGCCCTGGTGCTGGGCGCGGTGGTGGCGCCGCCGGACGCGGTGGCGGCCACGGCGGTCGCCCGCCGGGTGGGACTGCCGTCCCGGATCACCACGATCCTGCAGGGCGAGTCCCTGGTGAACGACGCCACCGCGATCACCGCCTACCGGGTGGCCCTCGCCGCCGCCGTGGGGGAGGGCGCCACCTGGGCGGGCGGGATCGGTGAGTTCCTGCTGGCGGCGATCGGCGGCATCGGCATCGGGCTGGTGCTGATGGTGCCGATCCACTGGCTGCGCATCCACCTGAAGGAGGCGCTGCTCCAGAACACCCTGTCGCTGCTGATCCCCTTCGTCGCCTACGCCGTCGCCGAGCAGGTGCACGCCTCCGGTGTCCTCGCGGTCGTCGTCGTGGCCCTCTACCTCGGCCACCGCGCCTGGCAGGTCGACTTCGCCACCCGCCTCCAGGAGGACGCCGTGTGGAAGATGGTCGCCTTCGTCCTGGAGTCGTCGGTGTTCGCGCTCATCGGCCTGCAGCTGCCGGTCGTCCTCAGGGAACTGGGCGAGTACGAGGGCGGCACCGCCCTCTGGTACGCGGTCGCCGTCTTCCTCGTCGTCGTCGTGGCCCGGTTCGTGTGGGTCTTCCCGGCGACCTACCTGCCGCGGCTGCTGTCGGCGCGGATCCGCGAACGCGAGGAGGACCCCACCTGGAAGGGACCGTTCATCATCTCCTGGGCCGGGATGCGCGGCGTGGTCTCCCTGGCCATCGCCTTCTCCGTCCCGGTGACAACACACCACGGGGAGCCCTTCCCCGGCCGCAACCTGATCCTCTTCCTGACCTTCACCACCGTCATCGGCACCCTCGTCCTCCAGGGCCTGACGCTGCCCGCGCTGATCCGCGTGCTGAAACTCCCCGGGCGGGACACGCAGGCCGAGACGCTCGCCGAGGCCAACGCCCAGGCGCAGGCGTCCCGGGCCGCCGAGCAGCGCCTCGACGAACTCCTCGCCGACGAGCGCAACGCCCTGCCCGAGCCGCTCGCCGACCGGCTGCGCGCCGTCCTGGAGCGCCGCCGCAACGCCGTCTGGGAACGCCTCGGCCAGCCCAACCCGATCACCGGTGAGACCGCCGACGACACCTACCGGCGACTGTCGCGCGAGATGATCGGCGCCGAGCGTGAGGTCTTCGTACGGCTCCGCGACGCCCGCTACATAGACGACGAGATGCTCCGCTCCCTGCTGCGCAGCCTGGACCTGGAGGAGGCCGCCGCCTACCGGGAGACGCACCCGTGACGCCCGGGGTTCAGGGGAAGGGGCGGCCCGTGATCACCGCCGCCACGGTGCTCCCGCGCGGGAAGGCGCCCTCCGCGGCGAGGGCCGCGAGGCCGTACAGCAATTTGGCGACATAGAGACGTTCCACGGGTAGGTCGTGGCGTTGTTCGAAGTCCGCGGCGAACGCTTCGAGTTCCGGGCCCGTGCGGGCGTAGCCGCCGAAGTGGAAGCGTTCGTCCAGGGACCAGGCGCCGCGCGGGCCGCCGAACGCCCGCTCCTGGAGCGCGCGTATCCCGGAGCCGAGGAAGCCGCCCCTGAGGACCGGCACCCCCAGCGCCCGCTGGCCGGGGCCCAGCCCCGCGGCGAGACCGGCCAGCGTGCCGCCGGTGCCGCAGGCGAGGGCCACCACGTCGGCCCGACCGCGCAGTTCCGTACCGAGGGCCGCGCAGCCACGTACGGCCTCGGCGTTGCTGCCGCCCTCCGGGACGACGTACGTCTCCTCGGCGTCCGCCGCGCGCAGGACGGCCGCCAGGGTGTCGGGCTCCGCCTTGTGGCGATACGTCGATCTGTCGACGAAGTGCAGCCGCATCCCGTCGGCGACGCACCGGGCCAGGGAGGCGTTGAGCGGCCGGTCGGCCAGCTCGTCACCGCGGACCACGCCCACCGTGGGCAGCCCGAGCAGCCGGCCCGCGGCGGCCGTGGCCCGCAGGTGGTTGGAGTAGGCGCCGCCGAAGGTGAGCACCGTACGGCCGTGCGCCGCCCGCAGGTTCGGGGCGAGCTTGCGCCACTTGTTGCCGATCAGCTCCGGGTGGATCAGATCGTCCCGCTTGAGCGCCAGACCGACGCCGTGCCGCCCGAAACGGTCGTCCGCCACCTCCTGGAGGGGAGAGGGCAGGCGAGGGCGGAGGGCGGCGAGGCCGGGCGCTTCCTGGGGGTGGCTGGGCACGGGTCCATTGTCGGGGACCGGGGGGCCGCCGGTCAGGGGCGGCCCCGTCTCACGTGAGGCGCTCGTGTATGCGCCGCCGCATCCGCTTCATCGAGAACCCGCGCGGGTCGGTCTTCCCGGGCTGCCACTCCCGGTGCCCGATGACCGACCGCTCCGTCCAGCCGTGGTGGCGGCAGTTGGCCCGCAGCCTCGCCAGGAACTTGGCCGCGGACATCGGTGAGGCCATGGCCCCGCCTCCTTCACCCGTGCGCGACGACCGCCCCGCGCGACCGTCTCGTACCGCTGGATGTACCGAAACGGAGGTGGCCGGAATCCTCGTTCGTACAGCGTGCGAGCCGATCCGGACATGATGCGGACGGGTGTGCGGAGGACCGCGCGGCGCTGGAGGGGGACCCCAGTCTGCCCTGGCGGGTGCTGATCCATTCCCGCTCTTTCGGGTAATAGCACAGACACGTTGAGTGATGGAAGGCTCTTGCACGAGATCGGTGTCCGGCACAGACCGCCGCCGGGCGCACAACCGGGAGGGCAGTTCCATATGTCGGTAGGCGAAGAGGTCCGCACGGAAGAGACCAGGCCGCAGCAGAGCCTTGGCACGGCGGCCGCGCGGAATCTGGCCACCACCACCAAGTCCGTCCCGCAGATGCAGGAGATCAGCTCGCGCTGGCTGCTGCGGATGCTGCCGTGGGTGGACGTGAAGGGCGGTACGTACCGGGTGAACCGGCGCCTCACCTACGCCGTCGGCGACGGCCGCATCACCTTCGTGCAGACCGGCGACCGCGTCGAGGTCATCCCCGCCGAACTGGGCGAGATTCCCGCGCTGCGCGGCTACGAGGACGAGGAGGTGCTCGCGGAGCTGGCCCGGCGCTGTGAGCAGCGCGAGATCGCCGCGGGCGAGGTGATCGCCGACTTCGGCAACCAGACCGACGAGGTGTACCTGCTGGCGCACGGCCGGGTGGAGAAGGTCGGCTCGGGACCCTACGGCGGCGACGAGAGCCTCGGCGTCCTCGCCGACGGCGCCCACCTGGGAGAGCAGGCGCTGCTCGACCCGGACGCCATCTGGGAGTACACGGCCCGCGCGATCACCGCGTGCACCGTCCTGGTGCTCACCCGGCAGGACGTCGAGCAGGTCGCGGAGCGCTCCGACTCGCTGCGCGAGCACCTGGAGGTGCTGCGGGCCATCCCCGAGCAGCGCACCAACAAGTACGGCGAGAAGGAGATCGACCTCGCCGCGGGCCACGAGGGCGAGCCGGACATCCCGCACACCTTCGTCGACTACGAGTCCCGACCCCGCGAGTACGAACTGAGCATCGCCCAGACCGTGCTGCGCATCCACTCGCGCGTCGCCGACCTCTACAACCAGCCGATGAACCAGACCGAGCAGCAGCTGCGGCTCACCGTCGAGGCGCTGAAGGAGCGTCAGGAGCACGAGCTGGTCAACAACCGGGAGTTCGGGCTGCTCCACAACTGCGAGTACGACCAGCGGATCCAGCCGCACGACGGCGTGCCCGGCCCGGACGACATGGACGAACTGCTCAGCAGGCGGCGCGGCACCAAGCTGTTCCTCGCCCACCCGCGCGCCATCGCCGCGTTCGGGCGTGAGCTGAACAAGCGCGGTCTGGTCCCGGAGACCATCGACATGGCCGGGAACCGCATCCCCACCTGGCGCGGTGTGCCGATCTTCCCATGCAACAAGATCCCCGTCACCGAGGCTCGTACGACCTCGATCATCGCGATGCGGCTCGGTGAGGAGGACCAGGGCGTCATCGGGCTGCGGCAGTCCGGCATCCCGGACGAGATCGAGCCGAGCCTCTCGGTGCGGTTCATGGGCATCAACGAACAGGCGATCATCAAGTACCTGGTGACGGCGTACTACTCGGCCGCGGTCCTCGTCCCGGACGCGCTCGGTGTGCTGGAGAACGTCGAGATCGGCCGCTGGCAGTGACCCTCCCGACCGGTCTGCCGTGTTCCCGCCCGAGCGGCGGGCGGGAACACGTGGCGGGGCGCGCCGACGTCCCGGAAAGGCGGCCCCCCATTCCCGTTCCCACCCCCACCGACAGCACGGCGGACGCCTCTCCGCCCGACGCGCAGGAGGCGGCGGCGATCCTGGCGGCCACCAGGGCGGTGGTCGACCCCGAGCTGCGCACGGCCGTCGGGTCGCTGCCCGCCGCCCTGCGCCGCATCGCCCGCTACCACTTCGGCTGGGAGCAGGCGGACGGCACCCCGGCGGCGGACAACCCGGGCAAGGCGGTCCGGCCCGCCCTGGTGCTGACCGCCGCCGCCACCCTCGGCGGCCCCGGGGCCCGCACCGCGGCCGTGCCCGCCGCCGCGGCGGTGGAGCTGATCCACAACTTCACCCTGCTGCACGACGACGTGATGGACCGCGACACCACCCGAAGACACCGGCCCACCGCCTGGACGGTGTTCGGCGTCGCCGACGCCATCCTCGCCGGGGACGCCCTCCAGGCGGTGGCCCAGCGGCTGCTCGCCGAGGACCCCCACCCGGCGGCCACGGAGGCCGCCGCCCGGCTCGCGTCCTGTGTCGTGGAGCTGTGCGCGGGTCAGCAGGCCGACACCGCGCTGGAGCGGTGCCCGCCCGCCGACGTCACCCTCGACGCGGTGCTCGCGATGGCCGAGGCCAAGACGGGGGCGCTCCTGGGGTGCGCCTGCGCGATCGGCGCGCTCTACGCGGGCGCGTCCGCGCGGGAGGTGGAGGCGCTGGACGCGTTCGGGCGGGAGTCCGGGCTCGCCTTCCAGCTCATCGACGACGTGATCGGCCTCTGGGGCGACCCTGGCCACACGGGCAAGGCGGCCGGGGCGGACCTCGCGGCCCGCAAGAAGACCCTGCCGGTCGTCGCCGCCCTCGCCTCCGGCACCCCGGCGGCCGAGGAACTCGCCGAGCTGTACGAGGCGCCGTACGACAAGAGCGATCTGGAGCGCACGGTGCTGGCCGTGGAGCGGGCGGGCGGGCGTGACTGGGCGCAGGTCCAGGCGGCCGACCGGATGGCGCGGGCGATGCAGGAGCTGTCCCGCGCGGTCCCTTCCCCGGAGTCGGCGGGCGGCCTGCTGGCCCTCGCCGAGTTCGTGACCCGGCGTACCAGTTGAGTCCGGTGGCCCGGCCGCGCGGTTCCTGACCCCGCACGGCCGGACCCACCCCTTGACAGTCCTCCATCGCCCACCCGTTAGGCTCAACCGCCATTCAGGCGACGCTTGTTGAGGCGTGACCGGCGGAGGGGTGGAGCAATGGGTGTGGCGATACGCACGGCGGGACCGGACGACCGTGAGCTGATCGTCCGGCTGCTGGACGCGGCCTTCCAGGACGACCCGGTGAGCGGCTGGGTCTTCCCCGGCGCGGAGTACCGCCGTACGCACCACCACAAGCTGATGGCCGCGTTCACCGACATCGTGCTGGCGGACGGGCGGATCGACCTCGCCGACGACGGCGCGGCCTGCGCCCTGTGGCTGCCGACACCGGCCGATCCGCACGGGACCGACGCCGACGCCGGCCCCCAGGACGACGGCCCCGCCCAGCTCCGCGCCGCCATAGATCCGGACAACGAACGCGTCGAACTGATCGCCGAGCTCACCGCCGCGATCCACCCCGCGGGCCGCGCCCACGAGTACCTGTGGATGATCGGCGTCTCCCCGCACCGTCAGGGAGAGGGCCTGGGCACCGCGCTCATCACCTCGGTCCTGGACCGCTGCGACCGCGCGGAACTGCCCGCCTACCTGGAGGCCAGCAGCGCCCGCAGCCGCGCCCTGTACGAGCGGCTCGGCTTCGCCCAGCACGGCGCCGCACTGCGGTTGCCCGACGGCCCCCTGATGTGGCCGATGTGGCGAGAGCCCCGCCAGCCGTAAGCCCCGACCCGCCCCGACCCGCCCCGCTCTCAGCCCCGCTCCTCCGGCACCACGGCCGCCACGATCCGCTCCACCAGCCCCTCGGGCACACCCGCCCCGGGCAGTACGCCGTCCAGCACCCCCGGCAGCGTCAGGTGCTCCACGATCAGCCCGAGCATGGCGAGGTAGAGCACGGCGACGGTCGTGTCGTCCCCGGGTAGCCCGGCGTCCCGGTGGAACTCCATGCCGTACTCCAGCTGCCCGCGCACCGACTCGGTGTAGGAGGCGCGCAGTTCGGGCCGCCGGGTGGCCTCCAGCCGTAGCTCCAGCAGGGCCAGGTGGCCGGTGCGGTCCCGGACGGCGCGGGCCATCAGGTCGTGCATCAGGGCCGTGACCAGCGTCCGGTCCCTCGGCAGGCTCATCAGCCCGGCGAGCGCCTCCGGGTCGGGGGCGAGCCGCAGGTGCACCCGGGCGTCGATCTGCCGCAGCAGGTCGTCACGCGAGGTGAAGTAGTTGGAGGCGGTGCCCACCGGCACGCCCGCCGCCGTGTCGACCGCGCGGAAGGTCAGTCCACGGGCCCCGTCCCGCGCGAGTACCTCGATCCCCGCGTCCACGAGCGCCGCCCGGCGCTCCGGATTGCCGGCCATGACGGAACCTCTCTCCTCCTCGGATCTCCTGTCCGGAAACCCCTTGCAACCACTACGCCTGGAGCACTACAACTGGAGCACTACAAGCGGAGTGCTCAACCCGCGACCGCAGCCTACGGAAAGAGACCAGCTTGCGAAAGCTCACCTACCTCGTCGCCTGCTCGCTCGACGGCTACATCGGCGACCCCGCGGGCGACGCCACGTCCATGCTCGCGTACCTGGACGAGGAGTACCTCGGCCACCTCGCCACCGAGCTGGCCGACACCCTGCCGACCCACGCCCGTCGCGGACTCGGCGTCGACGACGTACCGAACACCCGCTTCGACACCATCGTCCAGGGCCGCGCCAGCTACGACCTGGCGCTCAAGGAGGGCATCACCAGCCCGTATGCCCACCTGCGCCAGTACGTCGCCTCACGCACCCTCACCGAGTCCCCGGACCCGGACGTCGAGATCGTCGCCGACGACCTGGTGGGCAGGGTCCGCGCCCTGAAGGCCGAGGACAGCGCCCTGGACATCTACCTCTGCGGCGGCTCCCAGATCGCCGGCGAGCTGCTGGAGGAGGTCGACGAACTCGTCATCAAGAGCTACCCGCAGGTGTACGGCTCCGGAATGCCGATGTTCGCGGGCACCGGTTTCGCCGTCACCGACTTCCGTCTGGCCTCGGTGCGCGCCTTCGGCAACGGCGTGCTGATCCGCACATACGACCGGAAGCGCTGAGCCGCGGCCCGCCCTACGCTGGAAGCATGGGCAGCGAACACGACGTCTGTCCCACCTGCGGACAGCACGTCGCCACCGTGGTCAAGCGGCACAAGACACTGGGCGCCTGGGTCCCCACGTGGACGGCGGGCCCGTGCCACAACCCCGACTGCTCGGCGTACGCCGAACCGGACACCGAACCCGGAGGGGAGCACTCCAGGCGGCCGGAGGAGCCCCGCCGGACCGAACCCGTCCAGAAACCCACGGGCACCCCCTGAGCTGTCGCACTAGCGTTCAGCCATGCCGTACATCCTGCACCTCACCGAACGCTCCCTGTGGGAGGAGGCCCGCGCGCGAGGCACCTGGGAGCACTCCACGCGCGGCCGCACCCTCCAACAGGAGGGCTTCATCCACTTCTCCACCCGCGCCCAGCTCCCCGGCGTGGCCGCCCTCCTGTACGGCCCCGCCGGCGAGGGCCCCGACGACCTCGTAGTCCTGGTGGTGGACCCGACCCGACTCGACGCCCCGCTCCGGTACGAGGCCCCGGAACCGGGCGGCGAGGAGTTCCCCCACGTCTACGGCCCGGTCCCGGTGGACGCGGTGGTGGCGGTGGAACCCTGGCCGTGACACCGCACCTCTCCGGGGCGGGAGTTGAGGAGGTCGCAGTACGGAGGAGTTCGGTCGCGTGGAGACGATCGAGCTGCCCGGCACCATCTCGGTCCGGGACCCCGAGCCGGTCATCGCCCACATGGGGTCCTACCGGGCCTGGGCGGACCAGTACGGCGTGCCGTTCGAGGCGACGATCGACCGGGCCCGCCTGACCGTCGCCGATCACATCGCGCGGCACGGTGATTTCCAGGTCACCAGCCTCGCGGGCATCCTCGTCTGCCGCCGTTGAGGCCTGGGGCAAAAAAGACCGCACCCGGCCCCTCACGACGGTCACGTCCGCTGGAGTGGTGTCTCGACGGCCACTCGGAAGATCAACGCCACTGGATCCTGAAGATTAGTGAAATCCTGAAGTTACCTTTTAAGGTCGCGAAGGTGCACAGGATGCAGCGCATTCTAAGGCCGTAATTTGAAGACCGCGAGATGGTGCGGTCATCTTTTCGGCGCTGTTCGCGAGCCAGAGGCGATTTCCTGCGGCGCGGCTGTCTCGCCCGCGAATTTCGTGTGCTTGCGCGCGAGGTGTCCGGCGACCTTCGTCGAGCAGTCATTCCGTCGGCCTGGGGCGCCCGGCGGGAGGGCGTGCAGCTCCGTCAGGGCAGCGGCGTGGAAACGTCCAGCGGTGCCCGGACCAGCCGCCTGTTCGGCGCGGCTTCGTGACCAAGTCCCTGATTATGCAGGACGACCACGGCGGCGGCCTGCCGGTGAAGCGCAGCCACCATGCCCCAGCCGACCTGGAAGGGGCGGCTGTCCTCGGAAGCCGGAGCATGGTCGGCAGCGCCGCCCACCAGCAGCTCGGTCAGAGCCTGCAGACCAGGCACCGCCAACCTGTTGAGCTCCGCGAAATCCACTGTCATACGTAGAACGTCCCGCAGACTGTGCGCGGTGTGCACCGGAATTTCCCATCTGCCATGGAATCGCCTCCAGTCGCGGGGGGATTGTGTCAGGCGGCGAGGGCCACCCGGAACCGGATCGGAGCCAAAGGGGTACGCCCGAAAAGAGGCGTGGGCGTTCCTATCGCCAGCCGTCGAGGGCAGTGCGTTGGATCTCGATAGCAAGGGCGCCAAGCGCTTCTTTCTCGGGTGGGTAGATGGTGCGGATGTTGGCGAGCTGCTGCTCGCGAGTGGCGGTCGGGTTGATGTTGGCCGATCCCTCGCCGTCGAGCAGTGCCTCGAAATCGAGGTACTTGGTGACCCGCTTGACCTTGACCTCACAGGTCTCGTTAGTGCCCTTGATGCGGAAGCGGATCACGTCGCCGGCAGCGAGGTCGGCGAGGTGCGGGTATTTCACCCGCACCTCGATGGTCTTGGCGCCGGCGGCGACGAGGTCGAAGTACTGGCGGTAGAGGTTGAGTTCGCGGACGCGGGCGGTGGTGTCGGTCATGGGGTGGGAACGCTCCTGGTGGCTGGCGCGGTCATCAGGCGGCCGATCTCGGCGGCCGAGTACGAGCGGAAGAAGTGGCGGGGGTCGGACAGCAACGTATCGGTCATAACCAATAGTTGCTCGGCGTACTCCGCGACGGTGCCGGGCCACTGTCGGGTGTCGAGCATCCAGTCGCCTGCACCCTCGGGCAAGGGAACACGGCCCTCACGGATCAGCGACTTGGACAGCTTCGCGCCGGTGTCCGTGACGACCTGCGGGCAGAACAGGCGGGCGGGGAGCTGGGCGCGGGTGAGGCCGACGGCTTGGAGGGCTTCGTCGACCAGGTGGGAGCCGAAGACCCAGTCGCCGCCCTTGACCATGATGTGCAGCGTGCCGTGGGGGTTGGACGCGGAGAGTTCCTTGACCGCATTGCGGTACAGGGTGGCCAGGTCGAGGTAGGCGCCTCCGGTTGGGGTGATGGTCGCCTGGTAGGGCCCGTGGTGGAGGCACACGGCAGCGACTTGCGCGGTCTCGCGGTCGGTGAGGTGGACTCGGGTGCGTGCGGCGTGCTTCTCGGCCCAGCCGCAGTCGGAGTGCGAGCACGGGATGCGCAGGTGTGGTGTGCCAGTGGAGGGGGCGAGCCACCAGCGGGCGGCGTCGAGGCGGGGCAGGAGGCGGAGCCAGGTGCGGCGGAAGTGCTCGCCGGCCTGCTGCTGGCTGTAGGTCTCGATCCGGTGAGGG
Source organism: Streptomyces sp. NPDC006997 (assembly GCF_040635175.1). NCBI lineage: Bacteria > Bacillati > Actinomycetota > Actinomycetes > Kitasatosporales > Streptomycetaceae > Streptomyces > Streptomyces sp. NPDC006997. The sequence goes on along the minus strand of NZ_JBEYHH010000006.1, from coordinate 153,279 downwards.
ATACCCAGGCACCGAGAGAGCGCGGTGAAAAGGGGTTGGTAGAGGGCGTTGACGAGGTCGGTCAGGGCCTGGTCACCGAGCGCCTGGGCGTAGGCGCGTTGGTATCGGTGGCCGCTGACCGGGTCGGTGGTCAGTTCGTAGGGGGCGTTGTCGAGAGCGCTGAACAGGACCTCGGTGGGGATGCCGAAGCGGTCGCGCAGGCGGGCGGCCATGGCGAAGGCCAGGGACTGCACGAGGGAGGTGCCGATGTGCGGGGCGCCGTTGATCTGGGTGCCGACGACCAGCACGATCCGCTCGGGTGGGGTGGCCAGGATGCGTGGGGTCAGGACGTCCTCGGCATGGTGGAGGGCGTTCGCCAGGACGGTGTTCGGTGAGACGGGATGGGTCGTCACGGGATGTCCCCCTGGGGTGGGTTGGGGTTCATGCGGTTCGGGTGTGACCGAAGAGGAGGCGCTGGCGGAGCGTGGCGCTGTCCAGGTAGGTGTCGATCTCCGCAGGGGCGGTGCTGCGGGAGAGCGGGTCGAGGCCGACGACGATGGCCGCCGGGGTTCCTTGGCCGAGCAGCAGAGTCCAGGGGCGGCCGGTGGGGATGCGTTAGCGGTAGGGGGTGCCGTCGAAGCGCAGGGCCACTTCAGCCGGGGCGATCAGACGTAGGCGTGGCCCGATGTCTGGCGGGGGTGTGGTGGTGGGGCCGAGGTGTAGAGCTTCGGCAACGGCGCGCATGCGTTGCTCGATGACGGCCGGCGTTTCGTGGCAGCTGCGGGGCGGTTGGGGCACCAGAAGGAGGCAGCACACCGTGGCGCCGGTTGGAGTGGAGTCCAACCACGTGGTGGTGGCCAGGGAGGCGATCAGGCCGGCGGAAGGCGCGAAGGCATCCGTGAGGGCAGGCGTCAGCATGTGGGCACCGCGCTGTGGTGGAAGGCGGCCCAGACGCACTTGCCGGGGCCCTGGCGCTTCTCCACGCCCCAGTGGTCGGCGACGGCAGAGACCAGCAGGAGGCCGCGGCCGTCGTCGGGGGTGCTCGGTGGCTCCTGCTTGGCGGGTGTGCCGTTGCCGCCGTCGTGCACCTCGATGCGCAGCCCGGCAACGTGCAGTTCGACTCGTACCAGGACCTGACCGCCTGCAGGAGCTCCGTGCAGGACGGCGTTGGTGGCGAGTTCGGAGGTGCACAGCCGGATGTCGTCGAGGCGTTCGGTCCGGCCCCATTGGGTAAGGGTCTCGGCGACGAAGAAGCGGGCGGCGCCTGGGGTGGTCCGGCGTCGGTCGAAGAGCATCGATGCGTGCTCGACGGCGCCGTCGAGGGCTTGTTCCGGTGCGAGGGTGTCCGGCTCGCCGGGCAGTGTGCTGGGCATGGCCAACAGCCAACCGCCGTCGCTCGTTTGGGTCGGGAGCCAGCGTGGGGGCCATGTGGGGGGCCACTATGGGAGCCAGAGTTCGCACGCTCCTGGGAGATGGGATGGGCGACACGGGGATCGGCACGTTGCTCATACGGCTGCGCACTGGGCGTGGTTGGACCCAGCAGCGGGTGGCCGACGAGTACAACGTCTTGGAGGGGCGGGCAGCCAAGACCGGTAAGGAGATTGGGCGTTACGAGCGCGAGGCGCGCATCCCGGTTCCATACACCCGCAGGTATCTGGCGCAGGTGTTCGGCGTCGACATCGGAGTGCTCGACCGTGCTGTGGCGGTCAGCAAGGGCCGCCAGGGCAAAGACAAGGCTGCGGAGACCGTTCCGGCGCGGCCTGTGGTGCCCTCGCGATCAGGTGCTGTGTCGGCGGCGGACGCGGCGATGTCGGCGGACTTCGCCCGGTTCATCGCGCGGCGCAACGCAGATGAGTTCGTCGTCGAGCAGTTGGAGGCCGATGTCGCTCGGCTCGCTCGCGCCTACGTCAGCCATCCGCTGATGGAGTTGTACGTTGAGATCAAGCGGCTGCGCGACGGGGCGTTCGAGTTGCTACGCGGGCGCCAGCATCCCCGGCAGACTGCTGACCTGTACGTCGCGGCCTCACGGTTGTGCGGGCTGTCCGCGCACGTCTGTTTGGACCTGGGCGACTACGACTCCGCTGCCACTCACGCTCGTACTGCTCGGGCGTGTGCGGAGGCGGTCGGGCACGAGGGGATGCTGGCCTGGGTGCGGGCCGTGGAGTCCCTGATCGCCTACTGGACTGGGCGGTACGAGCAGGCGGCGCGGCTGGCGCAGGCCGGCCGCCACCACCGGGCTCCCGGCAGCATCGGAGCCCGGTTGGCGAGCCTGGAGGCGCGTGCGCTGGCCGTAGCCGGAGACCGGGTGGGCGCGGTGGCCGCCCTTGCGGATGCCGAGCGCTCCCGTGAGGCAATGCCCGGTCATGACGAGGTGCCGGGCATCTTCGCCTTTCCGGCCGCCAAGCAGTTCGCGTACGCGGGCACGAGCCACTTGGCCGTGGGCGGGAGGGGGCATGTCCAGCAGGCCATCGTCAGCGCGGACAGTGCGATCCGGCTCTACCGCAGTGCCGAGGACGATGATCAGTCGGTCGGCGACCTGTTCGCCGCCCATGTCGATCTCGCCCGCGGTCACCTGCTCCTGGGCGACCTGGACGGCACCGAGGCGATGCTCGGATTCGTCCTCGAATCCCCGCCCGAGCGCATGTCGGCCAGCATCGTGCGTCGGCTCACCGCTCTGGGCCGGGAGCTGGGAGGGCCGCAGTACGGTGGAGCCGCGCACGCCGCGCACCTAAGCGAACGACTTCAGCACACGGCCGTCCTCGCGGCCTCACCCTCCCTCACTGCCTTATAGGCGTGGGAGGTACCCCCATCCCACCCACCGGAGCTGCCGACGTGACCGAACGGTCTGCCGCACACGACGCCGCTGTCACCGACCGGAGCCGCCTTGCCGGAAGCGCCTATAACGGCGACCGGGACCTGGCTGCCCGCCAGTCGCTCTACCAGTGGCAGACACCTCGATACGACCTGCCCGGCATCGTCGCCGAACAGCTGAGCGGCGTACGCGGGCGTGTGGTCGATATCGGCTGCGGCAACGGTAAATTCATCCAGCGGCTTCGCGACGATCGGCCCGAGCTGGCCCTGCTCGGACTGGACATCGCCCCCGGCATCCTCACCAGCGTGCCCGGCCCGGTCGCCGTGGCGGATGCCACCCGCCTGCCGTTGGCCACGGCGAGCGTCGACGCGGCCCTGGCGCTGCACATGCTGTACCACGTCCCGGACATCCCGCAGGCGGTCAGGGAGGTGTCCCGCGTCGTGGCTCGTGCCGGGGCGGTGATCGTCTCCACCAACAGCGACCTGGACAAGTCCGAACTCGACGACCTGTGGCAGCGGGCGGCGGGCGATGTCCTCGGTACCGGACGCGGCCCGGCCCGCATCTCGCTCAGCGCCCGCTTCTCTCTGGAGAAGGCCCCGGCCTTCCTGGGCGAGGAGTTCGGCCGCGTGGAGGCGATCGAACTGCCCGGCACCATCGCGGTCCAGCACCCCGAGCCGGTCATCGCGCACATGGCCTCGTACCGGGCGTGGGCGGACCAGCACGACGTGCCTTTCGAGGCCACGATCGAGCGGGCCCGCGCGATCCTCGTCGATCACATCGCCCGGCATGGGGTCTTCGAGGTCACGTGCCTGGGCGGCATCCTCGTCTGCCGTCGCTGACAGCCGACTTGGCTATCGCCGTCGGCCGCGTTCCGTAGGCTGTTCGCTCACCGGCGTGGGCGTGGTCTGTGGTGTGGGCGTCACGGGTGCGGTCATGCGGGTGCTCAGCCTGCGAGCCGCCTGAGCACGCCTGTTCGGCTGCACGGCGATGTGCCAACTGAGGACCTCGGCGGGGCGATCGGCGGTGTCAAGTTCTCGCCGCGCGGCGACTTCGGCCAAGAGCCGTCGGGGGTTGTGGCTCGCGGTCTCGGCGCGGGCCAGGGTCGTGGTCAGGACCGGCCAGGCGGGATCGGTGAGGGCGCGGTCGGCGTGGTCGGGGAGGACTGCACGCAGATCCTGCTCGAAGCGGATGACAGTTGTGGCGCGCGGTGTGCGACGGGCGAGATCCGACAGGACCGACTGGGCGGCCTGCTGGTAACCGGCCTGCAGGTGGCGGAAGGCTTCTTCGGCCGCTGCGGCTTGCTGCTCGTGGCCGCGCTGCTCATGCCACTTGGCGGCCGCGTGCGCCACGTGGAGCGCGGCGAAGATCAGGGCGATGGCGAGTCCGCCCGGATCGTGTATGGCAAGGCGAGTTCCTTGGCGGCTTCCCGTAGGGCGGTGGCGGCCTGGTGATCGGCTCGGATCGCCGAGCGGCTGGCCCGGTTGAACGCCCTCGCCACGGCTTGCAGTTCGGCCCGGTGCCCCCCTTGGTGGCGAGGGCCAGGTTGTGGAGGGCGTCGCCGAAAGCATCCAGATGTCCCGGGCCATGGCGTCGTCGCCCGAGTCGAGGGTGGTGTGGGCGTCGCGGACGGCGGTCGCGGCGCGGGCCACGGTTCGGCCGGGTCCACCGCCTGCTCGGGGCGGTCAGCCAGATCCTGGGTGGGAAGGCGTTCGCGGAGGCGGTTGTAGGACAGGTCGGGAGGGAGCCGTGAGCCGCCGTACCAGACCGGCTCACCTTGGGTGGTGTCGTCGGGAGTGGCCAGGCTGTACCCGGTCACCTCGCCGGTCTCGGGGCCTGTGCGCGGCCTGACCTGGATGCCGAGGGAGCGCAACGCAGCGGAGAACGAGGCAGCCGAGCGCGAGGGCCGCCAGCCAGTCGAGCTGCCGCACATGGTGACCCACGACCTGCGCCACTTCTACTCCTCCGCCCTCATCGCCGGCGGAGCGAGCGTCAAGCAGGTCCAGCTGGTCCTCGGCCACGCGTCCGCCGTCATCACGCTCCGGATCTACGCGCACCTGTGGCCGGGCGAAGAAGACCGCACCCGGACCGTCATGGACGCCGTGCTCGGCGGCCTGCGGACCGGGTGCGGACAGGTAGGCGATGCGACCCGCGAAACCGCAGGTCAAACGGCCTAGCCATAGATCAGGCCTTCTTGGTCTCCCAGAAGATCTTGTCGATCTGGGCGACGTAGTCCAGCGCCTTCTGGCCCGTCGCCGGGTCGGTGGAACCCTTGGCGGCCGAGAGGGCCTTCAGGGTGTCGTTGACCAGCTGGTGCAGTTCGGGGTACTTCTCGAAGTGCGGGGGCTTGAAGTAGTCGCTCCAGAGCACCGAGACGTGGTGCTTGGCCAGCTCGGCGCGCTGTTCCTTGATGGTGGTGGCACGAGCCTGGAAGTGCGGGTCGTCGTTGCCGGCCATCTTCTCCTGGATGGCCTTCACCGACTCCGCCTCGATGCGGGCCTGGGCCGGGTCGTACACACCGCAGGGCAGGTCGCAGTGTGCGCTGACCTTGACCTTGGGGGCAAACAGGCGGGAAAGCATGGAGCATTCCTTCCTCGTGATCGTCTTCTCAGGTGGGACATTACTCCCTGGGGCACGGGATTTCGCGGGTGCCCCCGTGGGCTTAGGGCAAAAGTCCGGGGTGAGACTGAGACTGGTGGAGGATCCGACCGGGGAGGTGCCGGGATGCCGGAGTTGTCGCCGGAGGGCGAGCGGGGCAGGGGCGTCCCGCCGTTCGGGCTGGCCGAGGTGACGGGACCGTCGATGGTGCCGACGCTCTACCACGGGGACCGGCTGGTGCTGCGGCACCGGGCCCGCATCCGGCCGGGCGACGTGATCGTGCTGCGGCATCCGTTCCAGCAGGACCTGCTGGTCGTCAAGCGGGTGGCCGAGCGGCGGGAGAGCGGGTGGTGGGTGCTGGCCGACAACCCGTACGCCGGAGGGGACAGCACGGACTACGGGGCCGTCCCCGACGAGCTGGTGCTGGGGCGGGTCTGGTTGCGGTACCGGCCGCTCAAGCCGGGTCAGCGCTCGCCGTTGGCCGTGCTGCGCTGGGCGCTCTCGGCGGCCAGGCCCGTCTTCTCCGAGAGGTCGGCCTCCAGACGTTTGCGGGCCCGGTAGGCGGCGACGTTCGCCCGGGTGGCGCAACGGTCGGAGCAGTAGCGGCGGGAGCGGTTGGTCGAGGTGTCCAGGTAGGCGTTGCGGCACGGCGCCGCCTCGCACAGGCCGAGGCGGTCCACGCCGTACTCCGTGAGGTGGAAGGCCAGACCCATCGCCGCGATGGCCGCGTAGCCCGCGGTCGCGTTGGACGGGTGGTCCGCCAGGTGCATGTGCCACAGGGGGCGGCCGTCCTCGTCGCGGTGGTCGTGCCCGGAGATCTGGGGGCTGACCGGGAACTCCAGGAGGAGTGAGTTCAGCAGGTCCACCGCGAGGGTCTCGTCGCCCTCGTCCGCCGCCTCGAAGACCGCGCGCAGCCTGGCCCGGACCGAGCGGAACCGCGTGACGTCCGCGTCGGTGGCGCGGCGGGCCGCCGACTGGTTGCCGCCGAACAGGTCGCGGACGGCCTCGACCGAGGTCAGCGCGTCCTTGCCGCGCGCGGGCTCCTCGCTGTTGACCAGACGTACGGCGTAGTCCGAGTAATAGGCCAGTTCCACTTGTGGTCCTTACGGGGGTGGTCTATGGTCGTGCGTACGGTTGAGTAATGGCTGATCGCGTTTCCAGGGTATTACGTGGCGACTCGGACAGGGGGCAGTGATGACGGAACTGCGGACGGAAGGCGCGGGCGCCGCCGGGGGGACCGACTGGACCGCCTGGCAGGAGAGCTGGGACCGGCAGCAGGAGTGGTACCTGCCCGACCGTGAGGAGCGGTTCCGGGTCATGCTCGACATGGTGGAGGCGCTGGTCGGCACCGCACCCCGGGTCCTCGACCTCGCCTGCGGGACCGGCAGCATCACCGCCCGTCTGCTCCAGCGGTTCCCGGACGCCACCAGCACCGGCGTCGACCTCGACCCCGCGCTGCTCACGATCGCCCGCGGCACCTTCGCCGACGACGACCGCGTCACGCTCGTCGAGGCCGACCTCACCGCGCCGGAGTGGACCACGCGGCTGCCGTGCGACACGTACGACGCCGTCGTCACCGCCACCGCCCTGCACTGGCTCCGCCGCGAGCCGCTGACCCGGCTGTACGGGCGGCTCGCCGGGCTCGTCCGGCCCGGCGGGGTCTTCCTCAACGCCGACCACATGCCCGACGACACCACCCCGCGCATCAACGCCGCCGAGTCCGCGCTGCGCGCCGCCCGCCGCGAGCGGGCCGTACGCGACGGCGCCCTCGACTGGGACCAGTGGTGGGAGGTGGCCGCCGCGGACCCCGTCCTCGCCGAGCCCACGGCCCGCCGCTTCGAGATCTACGGCTCCCACGCCGACGGCGAGATGCCGTCCGCGGCCTGGCACGCGCGCGTCCTGCGCGAGCAGGGGTTCGCGGAGGCGCGGCCGGTGTGGTGCTCGCCCGCGGACACCCTGCTGCTCGCCCTGAGGTAGGGCAACACGAGGAACACGAGGAACACGAGGAACACGAGGAACAAGAGGAACAAGAGGAAGGGGCGGTACGGACATCTCCGTACCGCCCCTTCGTAGGTTCTTACAGCACCTTGGACAGGAACGACTTCGTCCGCTCGTGCTGCGGGTCCGTCAGGACGTCGCGCGGGTGGCCGGACTCGACCACCACACCGCCGTCCATGAAGACCAGGCTGTCGCCGACCTCGCGGGCGAAGCCCATCTCGTGGGTGACGACCACCATCGTCATCCCGGACTCGGCGAGGTCGCGCATGACGTCGAGGACGTCACCGACCAGCTCCGGGTCGAGCGCCGAGGTCGGCTCGTCGAACAGCATCAGCTTCGGGTCCATGGCCAGCGCCCGCGCGATGGCGACGCGCTGCTGCTGGCCGCCGGAGAGCTGCGAGGGGTAGTTGCGGGCCTTGTCGCCCAGGCCCACGCGCTCCAGCAGCTCCATCGCCCGCTCCCGGGCCTGCGCCCGGCTCACGCCCTTGACCTGCACCGGGGCCTCGATGACGTTCTCGACGGCCGTCATGTGCGGGAACAGGTTGAAGCGCTGGAAGACCATGCCGATGTCCCGGCGCTTCAGCGCGACCTCGCTGTCCTTCAGCTCGTACAGCTTGTCGCCCTTCTGGCGGTAGCCGACCAGCTCGCCGTCGACGTACAGCCGTCCGGCGTTGATCTTCTCCAGGTGGTTGATGCACCTGAGGAAGGTCGACTTGCCGGAGCCGGAGGGGCCGATGAGGCAGAACACCTCGCCGGTCCTCACCTCCAGGTCGATGCCCTTGAGGACCTCGACCGGGCCGAAGGACTTGTGGACGCCCTCCGCCTTCACCATCGGCACGGTGGCCTGCTTGTCCGTCTCGGTCATGCCGCCGCTCCCTTCCGGTTCGTCAGGGAGAGCACGTTCTTCCTGATCTTCTGCCACGGCGTCGGCGGCAGCTGCCGGGTGGAGCCGCGGGCGTAGTAGCGCTCCAGGTAGTACTGCCCGACGCTGAAGACCGAGGTCAGGACGAGGTACCAGGAGGCGGCGAGGAACAGCATCTCCGCCGGGGCGCCGGAGGTCTGGCCGATGTCCTGGGCGACCCGGAACAGCTCGGAGTACTGGACGACCGAGACCAGCGAGGTCGTCTTCAGCATGTTGATGACCTCGTTGCCCGTGGGCGGCACGATCACCCGCATCGCCTGCGGTACGACGATCCGGCGCAGGGTCCTGGAGTGGCTCATGCCCAGCGCGTGCGCCGCCTCCGTCTGGCCCTCGTCGACCGAGAGCAGACCGGCGCGGCAGATCTCCGCCATGTACGCGGCCTCGTTCAGACCGAGGCCGAGCAGCGCCGTCAGGAACGGGGTCATGAACTGCGACCACTCGTCCTTGTAGACCGGCCCGAGGTTGATGTACTCGAAGACCAGGCCCAGGTTGAACCAGACCACGAGCTGCACCAGCACCGGCGTACCGCGGAAGAACCAGATGTAGAACCACGCGATCGTGCTGGTCACCGGGTTCTTCGAGAGCCGCATCACCGCGAGCATGATGCCGCCCACCACGCCGATCAGCATGGCGAGGACGGTGATCAGCAGCGTCTTGCCGACACCGCTGAGGACACGGTCGTTGAAGAAGTAGTCCGGGATCGCGTCCCAGTTGATCCTGCCCTGGGAGAACGCGTAGACGATGGCGCCCAGCAGGGCGAGGGCGACGACGGCGGACACGTAGCGCCCGTAGTGCCGGACCGGGATGGCCTTGATGGCCTCCGGTCCGGCCGGGGGAGTGTCGGCCGGACCCGTCGTCTTGTCGATGTCAACAGTCACGGGTGTTGCCTTTCGGTGGCCGCTGGCCGGGGTGCCGAGCGATCACTTGCCACCGTTGACGACGGCCTCGTCCACGGCGCCCTCGGTGACGCCCCACTTCTCCAGGACCTTGGTGTACTCGCCGCTGGCGATGACGGCGTCCATCGCGGCCTTGAGGGCGTCGCGCAGCTGGGCGTCGTCCTTGGCGACGGCGATGCCGTACGGCGCCGCCTCGACCTGCTCGCCGACCAGCTCGAAGTCGTTGCCGCCACCGGAGGTCTTCACGGCGTACGCGGCGACCGGGAAGTCCGAGGAACCGGCGTCGGCGCCGCCCGCGCGCAGCCGGGTCTGGGCCTGCTGGTCGTTGTCGAAGGACTCGATGGTGATCTTCTTGCCGCCGGTGCACTTCTTGGCCTCGTCCTTGGCGAGGTCCTCGGAGACCGTGCCGCGCTGCACCACGAGCTTCTTGCCGCACAGGTCGGCCCAGGTCTTGATGCCCTGGTCGTCGCCCTTCTTGGTGTAGATCGAGACACCGGCGGTGAAGTAGTCGACGAAGTCGACGCCCTCGCCGACCTTCTTGCCGGTCTCGGAGTCGATGCCCTCCTGGCGCTCCTTGGTGTCGGTCATCGCGGACATGGCGATGTCGTACCGGTTGGAGCGCAGACCGGTCAGCAGGGTGTCGAACGTGCCGTTCTCGAACTCGAACTTCACGCCGAGCTGCTTGCCCATGGCGTCGGCCAGGTCGGGGTCGATGCCGACGGTCTTGCCGGAGTCGTCCTTGAACTCGACCGGGGCGTAGGCGATGTCGGAGCCGACCTTGATGACGCCCTTGTCGCGGATCGCCTGGGGGAGCTTGTCGGCCAGCGGGGCCGAGCTCTGGCTCTGGCTCGCGGTCTCGTTGCCCTCGTCCGAGCCGCCGCCCTCGGTCTGGTCACCGCAGCCGGTGAGAAGCAGGGCGCCTGCGACCGCGATCGAGCCGACCGCTGCCAGCCGGGAGCGCTTGGCGGTCGTACGACGGGTGGAGCTTGCGGTCATGGTGGGTTCCTCCGGCGGATGGGTGGAGTTGCCGATGGTCTGGTCTCGGTCGACGAGAACACACGCCTTCGAGTGTCGCGACCTTGTGTGATGACCGCATCTTGCCATTCGGACGGAACCATTCAGGTGACTCGCTATGTCAAAATCGGATAACGGGACACCCCCGAACCGCACTATCCGGTACATCACGACCGGACCATCTGCGGGCTTCTCTGCTTCCCACCGGAAGATCTTCGGCATATCTCACGATATGGATGATCGATCATTGGCCTTTCATCCGGCTTGAGTGCTAGTCAAGGGTTTGTCCAGTCCTTGTCCTGATTTCGTGGGAAGAGTCATGCCACCGGCGTGTGACCTTCGCGTTATGGGCTCGTCCAAGCCGCGGTACGTCCGGTAAGAAGGTTCTCCACACCCCTCATCCGGGGCTCAGGGCGCGTGTGCGGCGCGCCCGTCGCGTAATACCCGTCAGGCCCCCAAACGTGCCGGGGGTCAGGAAGTACGCGGTGCCCGCCCACCCCTCACCAGGAGTGGCCCACCCTCAACCTATGAATATTTAAGGGGTAAAACGAAGTGGCAGCGGAGATCGTCAATCCTCGCAGCGACAGCGACGCCAGTGCGGACCAGGAGGGCGGGGGCGAGCCCCTCGATTCCTTCGACCCGGCGTTCGCTCTGCACCGTGGCGGCAAGATGGCCGTGCAGGCCACCGTGCCGGTCCGCGACAAGGACGACCTGTCCCTGGCGTACACGCCCGGCGTCGCGAAAGTGTGCACCGCGATCGCCGAGCAGCCCGAGCTGGTGCATGACTACACCTGGAAGTCGTCCGTGGTCGCCGTCGTGACGGACGGTACGGCGGTGCTCGGGCTCGGGGACATCGGCCCCGAGGCCTCCCTTCCCGTGATGGAGGGCAAGGCCATCCTCTTCAAGCAGTTCGGCGGCGTGGACGCCGTCCCGATCGCGCTGAACTGCACCGGCGTCGACGAGATCGTCGAGACGGTGGTGCGCCTCGCGCCCTCCTTCGGCGGAGTGAACCTGGAGGACATCTCGGCGCCGCGGTGCTTCGAGATCGAGCGCCGGCTCCAGGAGGAGCTGGACATCCCGGTCTTCCACGACGACCAGCACGGCACCGCCGTGGTCACCCTGGCCGCGCTGCGCAACGCCGCCCGGCTCAGCGGCCGGGCCGTCGGCGACCTGCGCGCCGTCATCTCGGGCGCCGGGGCGGCCGGGGTCGCGATCGCCAAGATGCTGATCGAGGCCGGGATCGGGGACGTGGCGGTCACCGACCGCAAGGGCGTCGTCTCCGCCGACCGGGACGACCTCACGTCGGTCAAGCGGGAAGTCGCCGGGTTCACCAACAAGGCCGGGCTCTCCGGCTCCCTGGAGGACGCCCTCGCGGGCGCCGACGTGTTCATCGGCGTCTCCGGCGGTACGGTCCCGGAGGCGGCGGTCGCCTCCATGGCCGAGGGCGCGTTCGTGTTCGCCATGGCCAACCCGACCCCCGAGGTGCACCCCGACGTCGCGCACAAGTACGCGGCGGTGGTGGCCACGGGGCGGTCGGACTTCCCCAACCAGATCAACAACGTGCTCGCGTTCCCCGGCATCTTCGCGGGCGCGCTCCAGGTGCGGGCCTCCCGGATCACCGAGGGCATGAAGATCGCGGCGGCGGAGGCGCTGGCGGGGGTCGTCGGGGACGACCTCGCGGCCGACTACGTCATTCCCTCGCCGTTCGACGAGCGGGTCGCCCCGGCCGTGACGGCGGCGGTGGCGGCGGCGGCTCGGGCGGAGGGCGTCGCTCGGCGGTGACGTGCGTGGACGGTCCCGTCTCCTTCCGGGGGCGGGGCCGTCTTCTCGTGCGCGGGGCCGATGCGTGGTTCGGGCTCGGGTTCATGGGGCGGTTCCGCGTGGCGCTGGGGTGGGTGCGCAAGAGGGCGTGTGTCACAGGCCGGGTCGGTTTCGCTGGGGGGCGCCTGCGCCTATCGTCGGCTGCATGTTCGCCGTCTACGCCGCCCGTATCGACCGTGACCAGCCGCTGAACGGACTTGAGTTGGGGGAGCGCCCGGCCCCCGAGGTCCGACCCGGCTGGAGCACCGTCGACGTCCGTGCCGCCTCCCTCAACCACCACGACCTCTGGTCCCTGCGCGGCGTCGGTCTGCCCGAGGACCGGCTGCCGATGATCCTCGGCTGCGACGCCGCCGGGATCGACGAGGACGGCAACGAGGTCGTCCTGCACTCCGTCATCGGGCAGACCGGCCATGGCGTCGGTCCCCGGGAGCCCCGGTCGATCCTGACCGAGCGTTACCAGGGAACCTTCGCCGAGCGCGTCGCCGTACCGACGTGGAACGTGCTGCCGAAGCCGAAGGAGCTGTCCTTCGAGGAGGCCGCCTGTCTGCCGACGGCCTGGCTGACGGCGTACCGGATGCTGTTCACCAACGCGGGGGTGCGGCCCGGGGACTCCGTGCTGGTGCAGGGCGCCGGGGGCGGGGTCGCCACGGCCGCCATCGTGCTCGGCAAGGCGGCGGGGCTGCGGGTCTTCGCCACCAGCCGGGACGAGGCCAAGCGCAAGCGGGCGCTGGAGCTGGGTGCCGTGGAGGCGGTGGAGTCGGGGGCGCGGCTGCCGCAGCGGGTGGACGCCGTGATCGAGACGGTGGGCGCGGCCACCTGGTCGCACTCCGTGAAGTCGCTGCGGCCCGGCGGCACGCTCGTCATCTCCGGCGCCACCAGCGGCGACCGGCCCTCGCACGCCGAGCTGACCCGGATCTTCTTCCTGGAGCTGAAGGTCGTCGGTTCGACCATGGGGACCAAGGACGAGCTGGAGGACCTGCTGTCCTTCTGTGCCGCGACCGGCGTACGGCCCGTCATCGACGAGGTGCTGCCGATGGAGCGGGCTCGGGACGGCTTCGAGCGGATGGCGGCGGGGGAGCAGTTCGGGAAGATCGTGCTGACGAACGCCTGAGGTTCTGTCTGGGGTTTCTGTTTGGGTTTCTGGGGGCGGCGGCCGGTTCGGAGGCTTCTCCGGGTCGGCCGCCGTTTTCGTGCACGGGGTGTCAACGTCAGTTGACGTGTGTGAGGGTGTCAACGTAGGTTGACGTCATGACCGAAGCAACGGATCTCGCCGAGCGCGCGGGTGACCGGGACCCCCGGGTCGGGCTCCGGGCGGTCGCCGCGTTGCGGAGGCTGCTGGAGCAACTGGAGGCCGTGCAGGTGCGCAGTGCGCGCCAGCAGGGCTGGTCGTGGCAGGAGATCGCCGCGGAACTCGGAGTGAGCAGGCAGGCCGTGCACAAGAAGTACGGGAGGCGATGATGTTCGAACGGTTCACCAAGGACGCCCGTGCGGTGGTGAAGGGGGCGGTCGAGCACGGCGAACGGTCGGGCTCGCGGACCGTGGACCCCGAGCACCTGCTGCTCGCCCTGCTCGACAGGGAGGCGAGCCGGGCGTCCTTCGCCCTGACCTCGCTCGGGCTGTCCGGGCGGCGGGAGGGGGTGGCGCGGGCGCTGGCCGAGGCGCGCCGCCGGGCCGGACTGTCACAGGCCGACGCCGAGGCGCTGGCCGGACTGGGCATCGACGTGTCGGCGATCGTGTCCCGGGTGGAGGAGGCCCACGGCGTCGGCGCGCTCGCGGGCGACCGTGCCGCCGGTGACCCCGCCGCGGCCGGTGGCAAGGGCTGGCGGGGAGGCCACCGCCCGTTCAGCCGCGGGGCCAAGAAGGTGCTGGAGAACTCCCTGCGGATGGCGCTGGCCCACAGTGACCGCCATATCGGTGACGAGCACCTGCTCCTCGCCCTGACCGCCCTCCCCGGCGTCGCCGCGGAGGTGCTCGCCGACCACGGGGTGACGTATGAGTCGGTGACGCGGGTGCTGTATGGCGGGGGAGCGGCGAAGGCGGGGTGAGGGAAGGTGGGCACCCGCGCCCTCCCGCCCTCCCACCGCTCTTCGGGTGGCTATGCCTTCGGGGTGCGGCGCAGCAGCGCCCCGATGTGTGCCGCCGCCGTCGACAGATGACGCCGGGCGTCGCGGAGCTGGTCGTCGGTGACGCCGTGGTCCCGGGCCGCGTCGCGGATGTCGTCCCGGAACCGGTCGAGCAGCCGGTCCAGATCGCGGGCCGGGTCGCCGGTGGAGGGGTCGTCGTGGGCCCAGGCGGGCTGGTAGTCGGCTGGGAAGTCCTCCGGGGTCTGTGAGAACTCCGGCTCCTGACCCGACTTGGCGGCACCGGCACCGGCACCGGTACCGGCGCGGCCGAAGCCGAAGTCCCGGCCCAGGTCCTTGCCGAACTCCTTGCCGAAGTCCATGCCGAACTCGCCGAACTCCTTGGCCAGTTCCGTCAGGCCCTCCCGGACGCCCGTCGGCCAGTCGCCGCGCGTGAAGTGGTCCTGCACCTGTTCCTGGACCCGGCGGGCGATGCGCTGGATCCCTTCCTGGGCCAGGACGCGGGCCTGCTCCTGGGCCTCCTTGGCCTGGCGGCGGGCCCGCTGGGCCTCCTCGCGGGCGCGACGGCTCTCGTCCTTGGCACGGCGGGCCTGCTCCTTCCACTCCTGCTTGGCACGGCGCATCTCCTCCTTGGCGGTACGCCACGCCTCCTTGTCGCCGAGGGCGTCCGTGCCGTCGTCGGTGGCGCCGGTGTGCCGGGCCGCGGTCGCGGCGGCGCGCATCTCGCGGCGCAGGTCGCCCGCGGCGCCCCGTACGTCGGCACGGATCTCGGCGGCGAGTTCCGCGACGGACTCGCGGATCTCCAGCTCCAGGTCGGCCAGCTCGCCGCTGCGGTCGGCCAGCTCGGCGCGGCCCGCGTCCGTGATGGCGTACACCTTGCGGCCGCCCTCGGTGGTGTGGGTGACCAGTCCTTCGGCCTCCAGCTTGGCGAGCCGGGGGTAGACCGTGCCCGCCGAGGGGGCGTACAGCCCCTGGAAGCGTTCCTCCAGGAGGCGGATCACCTCGTAGCCGTGGCGCGGGGCCTCGTCCAGCAGCTTCAGCAGATAGAGCCGGAGGCGGCCGTGTGCGAAGACGGGGGCCATGTCAGAGCACCTTCTTGTCGGTCGTACCGTCGGCCGGGTCGCTGGTCGAGGGGGTGCCCCCGCCCGCGGCCGCAGCGGGATTCTCCCCCGGGTCGTGGTGTGGGGCGTCCTCCGGCGCCGCGTCCCCCACTCCTTCGTCCGCCTGTGGGCGGCGCAGCAGGGCGATGGAGCCGGAGACGGTGGTGGCCCTCAGCCTGCCGTTGCCCGCGCCGAGGCGGCCGGTGATGCGCTTGGCGCCCCACTGGCCGTTGACCCGCAGGTCCTCGAAGGCGTTGGAGACCGCCCCGCTCGCGGTGTTCGCCTCCACCTTGGTGTCGGCCGGGTGGGGGAGGCGGATGGCGATCTCGCCGGAGACGCTGTTGAGGGTGATGTCGGTGGGGCGGCTCGTGGGGTCGAGATCGATGATCATCGAGCCGCTCACCGAGTCGGCCCGCACCGAGGAGCCCGCCTCGACGACGGTCAGGTCCCCGGAGACGGAGTTGAACCGCAGGTCCCCGGTGAGGGCCTGGGCCTCCAGGCTCCCGGACACCGTGTCCGCGCGCACCGGCCCGGCGAGGCCGACCAGGGTGGTGTCACCGGAGACGCCCTTCACGTCCGCCCGGCCCTCGATCCCGGAGACGACCGCGGCGGCGCCGACCACGCCCACCTCGACGCGGGTCCGCGCCGGGACGGCGAGCGAGACGACGGCACCGCGCCGCCAGCCCTTGCGGTCGAGCCACTTGAGGAAGCCCTTCCAGGGCAGGTCCTCGTACGCCACCGTCAGGACGCCGTCCCGCTGGGTGACCAGCAGGGGCGGGCCGTCGATCTCGGAGACCTCCAGGCGGGCGGAACCTTCTTCCGTGCCCACCACGTTCACCGTTCCGTTGACGATGCGTACGTGGAGCTCGCTCACGGGTGCGTCGAAGGTGAGCTTGCTGGGCTCGCTGACGGACCACTCGGACATGGTGAAGACCTCCGACCTCCAGGGGCGACGCAACGCGCCATATCGCGTCTCGTGTCATTCACGATATATCGTGGCGAGGGGAAGTCAAGACACTCGTTTCGGTGACGACGGACGAGCCCGGTCGACCCTGGTCGGTTCCCCGGAAGCCGTATATCGGGCTAATGGAGGCAACCTGTCCTAGCGTGAACGTATGCCGACGGAAGAAGACCCCGCAGACGCCGCAGACCCCGCCCGTACCGCCGCCCCGGGCGCCCTGCTGCTCTGCCGGGCCGAGCCCGGTTCCGTCGCCCCTGTCGCCCCGCTGCTCCGCCAGGACACACTGCTCGCCCCGGCGGGCGAGGAGTGGAGCGTGCTGGTCCCCGAGGGCGGACCCTGGCTGTCCGGCGCCGAACCCGTCGACCGCGTCCTCACCGGCTGGGCCACCGCCCTCGCCGTCGGCGCCCCCTGGCCCGTACTCGCCCTGTGGTGGGACGCGGACCGCGCCGGGTACACCCTCGCGTCCGGCTTCCGCCGCCCCGTCGGCTACGTCTGGCTCGCGGACGGCACCCCGGCGGGGGAGGCCGAGGCCATGCGCGCCTTCGCCGCGCGCCTCGGCCTCGACCCCGTCCTGGACGTGGCGTCGCTCGACCTGCTGACCGAGGCGGACCCGCGGACCGACGCACGCGCCCGGCTGCGCGGTCTGCTCGCGGTGCTCACGCGCGCGGGGGTGTCCCTGCCCGCCGGACTCGCCCCCGGCGCCCCCGCCGACCACCTGCGCGAGGCGGTCGCGGACCGGCACGACACGCGGCGTATCGAGTGGTCCGGCTGGCGCGACACCGCACGCGCGGAACTCGACGCGGTGGACCTCAGCCGGGTCGCACCCTGTCTCCCCTGGTCCGGCGACCCCAGGGCACGGATCCTCGCCCTGGCACAGATCACCACGGGCCTCCCCCTCACCCTCTGGGGCCTACGCCGCCACAGCGCCGCCCTCACCACGGCGGGCGCGCTCCTGCTGGCCCAGGGCACGCTCGCCCTCGGCTACGACCTCACCCACCCGCGCGACTGACAGCGCCACTCGTCGTCTGGCCGAGCTACTCGTCGTCCTCGTCGTCCAGCCGCGCCAGCCAGGTCGCCAGCCGCTCCACCGGCACCTCGAAGTCAGGGTTGAGATCGACGAACGTACGCAACTGCTCGGCGAGCCACTCGAAGGTGACCTCTTCCTCGCCGCGCCGCTTCTCCAGTTCCTCGATGCCTCGGTCGGTGAAGTACAACGTGCTCTCCGTCGGGATGGTGACAGCCGGGGCTGCCGGAACGCGATACCCCCAGGATAGGCACCCCACCCGCCAGCCCCCGCCCGGTGTCAGGCCCCGCCCGCCCCGTCCTCCAGGAACCACGAGACGACGGCCCGGACCGCTCCCGACACGGCCGCGCCCAGCAGCGTGAGCGCCGCCTTGAGAGTGTGCTTGCGATGCATGGTCGCCCCCTGGGGTGATCGGTGTCTCGATTGCCCAACTCTCGGTTCGTCAGGAGGCGTTGCGCCAAGCTCTACATGTTGCGGATGCTGTGGGACACGGCTGCGGCACGACGGGGGAGAGCACGCGTGGACGAACGACCCGGCAGGGACGAGACCGACGGGACCGGCGCGCCGGACGAGGTCGTCGCCGCGGAGCTGGTCCCCTACGAGGACGGCGTCCAGGCCGTCGCCGTCGGGATCGGCCTGGCGCCCCTCACCGAGAACCTGGTGGCCGAGCGGCGCCAGCTCGCCCTGGAACTGCGTCGGTGCTTCGTGGAACTGCGGATCTCGGTGCGCGGGTACGCCGCCAAGCGCCGCTACAGCCCGAGCAGCGTCAGCCGCTACCTCAGCGGTGAGACGGTCGCCCCCGACCACTTCGTCACCGCGCTGGTCGACGACCTCGGCGGCAGACTCGGCCGCCGGATGTCCCCGGCGGCCCAGCGCCGCCTGACCGCCCTGCAACGCGCGGCACTGAAGGCGACCAACACGCGCGCGTGGCAGATCCAGGACCTGGAGGACAAGCTCGCCGCGGCCCTCCAGGAAGCGGACGTGGCGCGGACCCAGGCCGACGCGGTGGCCGTGGCCCTGCACGCGGAACGCGAACGCGCCGCCGGTCTGGAGGCCGAGCGGCAGGAACTCGCCCAAGCCGTCGCGGCGCACGGCGCCACCGAGGTCCAGGTGGAGGTGTTGCGCGCGGAGCAACACCGGGTGGGCGACGAGCGCGACGCGCTGCGCCAGCGGGTCGCCGACCTGGAAACGGCGCTGGAGGCGGCCGAGCGGCGTGTTGCGCGGGCCGAGCAACGCTGCGTGGAACTGGAACAGGAACTGCTCGCCGCGGACGAGGCCGCCGACGCCGAGGAGCGGCGCGAGGAGCAGCAGGCACAGGAGGCGCGGGAGCGGCAGGAACGGGAGTTGGAGCTCCTGCGCGCGGAGGTGGCGCGGCTGCGGGCGGAGGAGGAACGGCGGCACGCGGAGGTGGCGCGTGCGGCGGACATGGACGAGTCGGATATCGCGGTGGTGTACGCCCCGGATGACGACGACACGGACGTCGCGGCGGCGATCAGGCAGCGGCTGCTGGAACGCGGCCTGAGCGTCACCCGGCAGGTGTGGAACCCGCAGTCCAACGTCCCGCTGACCGCACGACTGCGGCTCCTGCGGACCTCGGCGGCCCGCGTGATCCTCGTACTGAGCGCGTCCTTCTTCCGGCTGAGTCCTCACACGAACGAGGAGTGGCGGGCAGCGCTCAGTCAGCTCACCTCACTCGGCGACACCCGCTTCGTCACCGTCCATGTCGGCGTCGGACCGCTGCCTCGCGTAGCCGTCGGGCTCACCCCGGTGGACGGGCGTGACGTCACCGTCGACGCACTCGAACGGGAACTGCTGTCCCGGCTCGGTCTTCCGACCGGTGGCCGAGGTACCCCGAGAGCTGAAGTCCCGGGCGGCGCGCCGCGACGCAACGCACTCTTCGTGGGGCGCGCGTCCGCCCTGTTCGAGGTCCGTGCGGGCCTGCTGGAGCGGGGCCTGGTCACCGTGTGCGGGATGCCCGGCGTGGGCAAGACGCAGCTTGTCACCGAGTACCTGCACCGTTTCCGTGCCGAGTACGACGAGGTGTGGTGGGTGCCCGCCGCATGGTGGACCGAGTTCCAGCAGAGGCTGGTCGGGGAAGGCGGGCGCTGGCTGGTGATCCTGGACGGGGCGGACGAACCGGTGAGTGTCCGGGGCTTCCACGCCGCTGGCCGTCATGTCCTCATCACCTCCCGTGATTCCTGGTGGGGCATCGACGGCGGCGCACTCGTCCGGCTGCCGGTGTTCGAGCGGCAGGAGTCGGTCGACTTCCTGATGAGCGGTGTCCTCGGGCTGTCGAAGACGGACGCCGAACAGCTCGCGGAGGCGATGGGGCACCTGCCGCTGGCGCTGGACGAGTCGGCTCGCTGGCTCACGGACACCGGCCTCCCCGTGGCGCGGTACCTGACGCTCCTGGACAACACCGACGGGGGTACGGCCGGTGTCTCCCTCGACGACTCGGCTCCGGTAGCGAGGGCCTACGAGGACCTGTTCCACCGGATACCCGGATCCCTGCCGTTGCTGGGCATCCTCGCGGTCTCCTCGGCGGACCCGCTCCCGCTGTGGCTGGTGAGAAAGGTGCTGGACGACTCCGAGCAGCACGACAAGGCACTGGAGCAGTTGGAGCGGTACGGCCTCGCCTCCGTGCAGCCCGATACGGCGGAGGGCGGGCAGGGCGAGACCGGGGGAGGAAACCTGTGGATCCCCCCGGTGGTCCGGCGTCTGGCCCTCGCACGCCTGTCTCCCCAGGACAAGCGCGCCGCCGCGGCGGTCGTCCGGCAGGCCGTGCTGGCGAGTCACCCCGGCCCGCCCTCGGACCTGGCCCGCTGGCGCCGGTACGCCGAGACCGTCCCGCACCTGGCCGGTGCCCGCGTCCCGAACAGCACCAAGCCCGAGGCACGGCGCCTGGTGCTCGACTCTCTGACGTACCTGCGGATGTCGGGTCGGTACGGCGACGGCGTCCGGCTGGCGAAAGCCGCCGTGCCCGCGGCGCGACACTGGCCCGCCCCTGACGCACGGGAGCTGTCACTGAGGTACGCGGCCCTGCTCCGCGCGGTGGGCGATCACCGGCAGGCCGAGGGCCTCGACAGGGAGGCCGTCGAAGAGCTGGGAACGGAGACGAGCGAGGCCGCGTTCGCCGCGGTCTGCGGCCTCGCCGCTGATCTGCGGGGCCTCGGCCGGTACCAGGAGGCGCTGGGAATCGCCCGCGGGGCGGCCACCCGTGCGGAGCGACGCTTCGGCCAGGAGTCCGAGGTGGCCGTCGACGCGCCGAGCGGCCTCGCCCTCTCGCTGCGGCTGGCCGGTCAGTACCACGACGCCAAGGACGTCGACCGGCGCGCCCTCACCCTCTGCCGTGCGACGCTCGGAGCCCGGCATCCCGTGACGCTCCATCAGGCCACCTCGTACGCCGTCGACCTGCGCATGGTGGGTGAGTACGCGGCGGCGCGGGCGGTCCTGCAGACGAACGTGCCGGACCTGGTGGCCGTGTTGGGAGCTGACCACCCGCACACCCTGCGCGCGCAACGCCAGTTCGCGCTGTGCGAGTACCGCGACCAGGGCCGGAGAACCAAGGACTCGCCCTTCACCGCGCTGCTGCACCGCTGCGAGGACGTCCTGGGCGGCGACCACCCCGAGATGCTGGCCGTGGCCATGGACCTCAACTGCCACGACCGTGCGAAGGGCTACGTCCACACCACGGTCAGCCAGGCCCTCGTGCAGGCGTACCAGGGCGTCTTCGGTGGGGACCATCCCTTCACGGCCGGTGCCCTCGGCAACCTCAGCCTGGCGCTGAGCGCCACCGGTGAGAAGACGGAGGCACACCACCTCGGCGCCGACGCGTTCGAGCGGATGGCCGCGACGGTGGGCGGTCACCACCCCTGGACGCTCGGGTGCGCCCTCAACCTCTCGGCCGTGCGCGGCCTCGACGGCGATCCGGAAGGCGCGGCGGAGCTGAGCTGGAACACAGCCGCGAGGGCCCGCAAGACGCTGGGTCGCTCCCACCCCCTGACCCTCTCCGCGCAGATCGCCTTGGCCGCCGACTGGCGTGCGCTGCGCAAAGAGGGGGAGGCGGAGGCGCTGGAGGGGCAGGCTCTTTCCCGGCTCGTCGCCAGCCTGGGCGCCGAGCATCCTCGTACCCTCGCGGCCCGCAGCCGCACCCGCCCCCTCTGGGACTTCGAGCCGCAGCCGAGCTGAGGCATACGCGAAGGGGGCCCCGCCAGGCGGGGCCCCCTCGTCGTGCGTGCCGTGCGTCAGCGGGTCACGCCTCGAACACCTCGCGCACCAGCTGCTCCTGCTCCGCCTGGTGCCGCTTCGCCGAGCCCACCGCCGGGGACGACGAGTGCGGGCGGGAGATGCGGCGGAGGCGTTCGCCGTGGGGGACGTCGGCGCCGACCGCGAGGTCCAGGTGGTCGATCAGGTTGAGGGCGATGAAGGGCCAGGCGCCCTGGTTCGCCGGTTCCTCCTGGGCCCACAGGTACTTCTCGGCGTTCGGGTACTTGGCGATCTCCGCCTGGAGCTCCGCACCCGGGAGGGGGTACAGGCGCTCGATGCGGATGACGGCCGTGTCCGTGACGCCGCGCTTGACGCGCTCGGTCTCCAGGTCGTAGTAGACCTTGCCGGAGGTGAAGACGACCTTGCGCACCGCCGCCGGGTCCACCGACGCGTCGCCGATGACCGGGCGGAACTGGCCCGTGGTGAACTCCTCCGCCTTCGACGCCGCGGCCTTCAGACGCAGCATCGACTTCGGGGTGAAGACGACCAGCGGCTTGTGGTGCGGGTTGTGCACCTGCCAGCGCAGCAGGTGGAAGTAGTTCGCCGGGGAGGTCGGCGCGGCGACCGTCATGTTGTTCTGGGCGCAGAGCTGGAGGAACCGCTCGATGCGGGCCGAGGAGTGGTCCGGGCCCTGGCCCTCGTAGCCGTGCGGGAGGAGGAGCACGACGCCGGACGTCTGGCCCCACTTCTGCTCGGCGGAGGAGATGAACTCGTCCACCACCGTCTGCGCGCCGTTGACGAAGTCGCCGAACTGCGCCTCCCACATCACCAGCGCGTCGGGGCGGGCCAGCGAGTAGCCGTACTCGAAGCCCATCACCGCGTACTCGGAGAGCAGGGAGTTGTAGACGTTGTAGCGGGCCTGGTCCTCCGACAGGTACAGGAGCGGGGTGTGCTCCTCGCCCGTCTCGCGGTCGATGATGACCGCGTGCCGCTGGCCGAAGGTGCCGCGCTGGGAGTCCTGGCCGGACAGCCGGACCGGGACGCCCTCCAGGAGGAGGGAGCCGACCGCGAGGGTCTCGCCCATGCCCCAGTCGATCGTGCCGTCCTCCACCATCGCCGCCCGGCGCTGGAGCTGCGGCAGCAGCCGCGGGTGGACGGTGATGTGGTCGGGGATGTTGACCTGCGACTCGGCGATCCGCTTGACGATCTCCGAGGACACCGAGGTGTTCACGGCGACCGGGAACTCGGCCTGCGTGTCGGGGGTCTGCACCGCGGCGGGCTGCGAGGTGGCCTCGCGGACCTCGGTGAAGACCTTCTCCAGCTGGCCCTGGTAGTCCTGGAGCGCCTGCTCGGCCTCCTCCAGCGTGATGTCGCCCCGGCCGATCAGCGACTCGGTGTACAGCTTGCGCACCGAGCGCTTCTTGTCGATCAGGTCGTACATCAGGGGCTGGGTGAAGGCCGGGTTGTCGGACTCGTTGTGACCGCGGCGGCGGTAGCAGATGAGGTCGATCACCACGTCCTTGTTGAACGCCTGGCGGAACTCGAAGGCCAGCCGCGCGACGCGGACCACGGCCTCCGGGTCGTCGCCGTTCACGTGGAAGATCGGGGCCTCGATCATGCGGGCCACGTCCGTGGCGTACATGGAGGAACGCGAGGACTCCGGCGCGGCCGTGAAGCCGACCTGGTTGTTGATGACGACGTGGACCGTGCCGCCGGTGCGGTAGCCGCGCAGCTGCGACATGTTCAGCGTCTCGGCCACCACGCCCTGGCCCGCGAAGGCCGCGTCGCCGTGGATCGCCACCGGCAGCACGGTGAAGTCCGTACCGCCCTTGTTGATGATGTCCTGCTTGGCGCGGCTGACGCCCTCCAGGACCGGGTCGACGGCCTCCAGGTGGGACGGGTTCGCGACCAGGCTGACCGCGATCTGCTCGCCGTCCAGGCCGGTGAAGGTGCCCTCGGCGCCCAGGTGGTACTTCACGTCGCCGGAGCCGTGCATCGACTTCGGGTCGAGGTTGCCCTCGAACTCGCGGAAGATCTGCGCGTACGACTTGCCGACGATGTTGGCGAGGACGTTGAGGCGGCCCCGGTGGGCCATGCCGATGACGACCTCGTCGAGGCGGGACTCCGCCGCCGAGTCGAGGACGGCGTCAAGCAGCGGGATGACGGACTCGCCGCCCTCCAGGGAGAAGCGCTTCTGGCCGACGTACTTCGTCTGGAGGAACGTCTCGAACGCCTCCGCCGCGTTCAGACGGCGGAGGATGCGCAGCTGCTCCTCGCGCTCCGGCTTGGCGTGCGGGCGCTCCACGCGGTCCTGGATCCACTTGCGCTGCTTGGGGTCCTGGATGTGCATGAACTCGATGCCGGTGGTGCGGCAGTACGAGTCGCGCAGCACGCCGAGGATGTCGCGCAGCTTCATCATCGACTTGCCCGCGAAGCCGCCGACGGCGAACTCGCGCTCCAGGTCCCACAGGGTGAGCCCGTGCTCGGTGATGTCCAGGTCGGGGTGCTTGCGCTGCTGGTACTCCAGCGGGTCGGTGTCGGCCATGACGTGGCCGCGGACCCGGTAGGAGTGGATCAGCTCGAAGACCCGGGCGGCCTTGGTGACGTCGTCGTCGTGGGAGGCGTCGATGTCCTTGAGCCAGCGCACCGGCTCGTAGGGGATGCGCAGCGCCTCGAAGATGTCGTCGTAGAAGCCGTTCTCGCCGAGGAGGAGGTTGGCGACCTGGCGGAGGAACTCGCCCGACGCCGCGCCCTGGATCACCCGGTGGTCGTAGGTCGACGTGAGCGTCATGACCTTGGAGATGCCGAGCTTGTTCAGGGTGTCCTGGCTGGTGCCCTGGAACTCCGCCGGGTAGTCCATGGCGCCGACGCCCATGATCACCGACTGGCCGGGCATCAGGCGCGGCACCGAGTGGACGGTGCCGAGGCCGCCGGGGTTGGTCAGGGAGACCGTGACGCCGGTGAAGTCGGCCATCGTCAGCTTGTTGTCGCGGGCGCGACGGACGATGTCCTCGTAGGCCTGCCAGAACTCGAAGAAGTTCAGCGTCTCGGCCTTCTTGATCGCCGCGACGACGAGCTGGCGGTCGCCGTTGGGCTTGACCAGGTCGATGGCGAGACCGAGGTTGACGTGCTCCGGCTTGACCAGGGTGGGCTTGCCGTCCTTGGTCTGGAAGGACCAGTTCATCGCCGGCATGGCCTTGATGGCCTGCACCATCGCGTACCCGATGAGGTGCGTGAAGGAGATCTTCCCGCCGCGGGCGCGCTTGAGGTGGTTGTTGATGACGATGCGGTTGTCGAACAGCAGCTTCACCGGGACGGCGCGCACGGACGTGGCCGTGGGCATCTCCAGCGAGGCGTCCATGTTCTTCGCCACGGCGGCGGAGGGGCCGCGCAGGGTCACCAGCTCGGGGCCCTCGGGGGCCTCGGTGGCGGGCTCGGCCTTCTTCGGCGCGGCGGCGGCCGGGGCCGGGGCGGCGACGGCGGGCTTGGAGGCCGGGGCGGCGGGAGCGGCCGGGGCAGGCGCGGGCTGCGCCTGGACCGCGGGCTGCGCCTGCGCCTGAGGCCGCGCCTGGGCCTGCGCCTGGGTCGGCGCCTGAGCCGGAGCGGCGGCGGGGGCGGCCGGAGCGGGACGCGTGGTGTCCGGGCCCCCCGTGGTCGCCGGACCCGCCGGAGCCGGGGCGGCGGGCGCTCCCGGCTTGTAGTCGGCGAAGAAGTCCCACCAGGCACGGTCTACCGAATTCGGGTCCTGGAGGTACTGCTGATAGATCTCGTCGACGAGCCACTCGTTCGGACCGAACGCGGCAGCGGGATTCTTGCCCGCTTGGTCTGCGTCGGTCGAGATGCTCGATGCGTTACTGGGGGACTGTGGCGACACGGCGGCAACCGCCCTCTTCCGCTTCACAAGGTGATGGACAGCGGGAATAAAGGCTA
Source organism: Streptomyces sp. NPDC006997 (assembly GCF_040635175.1). Lineage (NCBI taxonomy): Bacteria > Bacillati > Actinomycetota > Actinomycetes > Kitasatosporales > Streptomycetaceae > Streptomyces > Streptomyces sp. NPDC006997. The sequence goes on along the minus strand of NZ_JBEYHH010000006.1, from coordinate 127,940 downwards.
CGCCCCCATGACCGAGAAGGTCAGGCCCGGCCGGTTCATCGTCGTGTAAGTCACATCCAACCCCGTGTTTCGGTGCCGATAATGGCGGGAAACAAGCGGGGTTTCGGTTTCGAAGGCGTAGAACGGGTACGACGACTCCGGCCCGGCGCGCTGGGTGACGCTGGCCTCTGCCTGATCACACGTGTCCGTCAGCGTCGACGTCCGTGGATCATGTGGCTCCGCTTCGAACTTTACGTCAACTCCGGACGGACGGCAGTCCCGGAAGGGTGACGAGAATCCGGCAGCCCCGCTCGGATTCGGCCACCCGGATCCGGCCGCCGTGCAGATCCACCGCCCAGCGGGCGATCGCCAGGCCCAGTCCGGTGCCGCCGTCGCCGCCCGGACCGTGCGGCCGGTTCGCCGCTCCCCGGTTGAACCGCTCGAACACCCGGTGCCACTCCGAGCGCGGGATGCCGGGCCCCTCGTCCAGGACCTCCAGCTCCAGCGAGCCCGGCCGGTCCCCGCCCCGCGCCTTCACCGTCACCCGGCCGTGTGGCGGGCTGTGCTTGACGGCGTTGTCGATCAGGTTGGCGACGACCTGGTGGATCCGCTCCGGGTCGGCGTGCGCGCTCAGCTCCGGCGGGAAGACGTCGAGGCGCAGATGGACGTCCGTACGGGTGTGGCTGCCGGAGTCGGAGGCGATGCCCGCGCGCGCGGACGCGACCATGTTGGCCTCCTTCAGCACGCCCGAGAGGTACGGCCACACCTCGAACCGGCGCTGCCGCAGCGGGACGACGCCGTCGTCCAGGCGGGACAGGTCGAGCAGCGTCTCCACCAGGCGGCCGAGCCGCTCGGTCTGCTTCAGCGCCGTGCGCATGGTCTCGGGGTCGGCCTCGGCGATGCCGTCGACGACGTTCTCCAGGACCGCCCGCAGCCCCGCGATGGGGGTGCGCAGCTCGTGCGAGACGTTCGCCACCAGCTCCTTGCGCTGGCGGTCCTGCGCCTCCAGCTCGTCGGCCATCCGGTTGATGGTGACGGCGAGGTCGCCCAGCTCGTCCCAGCGGTTCTCCCGCACCCGGCGGGTGTAGTCGCCGTGTGAGATGGACCGGGCCACGGCGTTCATCTCGTCCAGGGGCGCGATGAGCGACTGCGCCACGAACTGGGTCACCAGCAGGGTGGCGATCATGGAGAAGACCATGATGAAGCGCACCTCCGTCTGGAAGCGCACCGCGTTCACCGAGAGACCGGTGGTGATCAGCACCGCGATGACGACCAGGACGCCCAGCTTGGTCCTGATCGAGAACGGCCGCACACGGACCCAGGGCGGACCCCCGGGCCCCCGTCGACCGGCCGGACCCTCGCTCATGGCGTCGGCGTCTCCAGGGCGTACCCGACGCCGTGCACCGTGCGGATCCGCTCGGCGCCGATCTTCCGGCGCAGTGCCTTGATGTGGCTGTCGACGGTCCGGGTGCCGGAGGCGTCCGCCCAGTCCCATACCTCGGCCAGCAGCTGCTCACGCGAGAGCACCGCGCGCGGGGTGTTCGCCAGGCAGACCAGCAGGTCGAACTCGGTGGGGGTGAGGTGGACGTCCTCGCTGCGCACCCGGACCCTGCGCTGCGCGTGGTCGATCTCCAGCTCGCCGAGGCGCAGGATCCCGCTGCGCGGCGTCGAGGCGGCGATCGCGGCCCGCTCCACGCGGCGCAGCAGCACGTGCACGCGCGCCGCCAGCTCCCGCATGGAGAACGGCTTGGTCATGTAGTCGTCGGCGCCGACGCCGAGCCCGACCAGCATGTCGGTCTCGTCGTCGCGGGCGGTGAGCATCAGCACCGGCACCGGACGGGCGGCCTGCACCCGGCGGCAGACCTCCAGGCCGTCGAAGCCGGGCAGCATGATGTCGAGGATCAGCAGGTCGGGCTGCCAGGCCTCGGCCGTGTCGACGGCGGCCGGCCCGTCACCGGCGGTCTGTACGAGAAATCCCTCGGCGCGCAGACGGGCCGCGATGGCGTCGACGATCGTCGCGTCGTCCTCGACCACCAGGACCCGGCGCTGGGCGCCCGGGGTGGTCGCCGCCGTGCCGTTGTGGGAGGTGTGTGTCTGCTCCATCGCCCGCCCCTGAAGTGTGCTTTCCGGAATCCGTGGGGTGATCCCATGACTGCGCTTGACGCTTGAATGATCCGCGTCAGGCAAGCAGGGTACGGGGAGTCACCATGGCTCGGCTATCCAGGTCGGACGCCGAGATGAATGACGTCCGGAACGCCCCGGGCAACGGGGATCTCTTCGGTACGCACGTGCTGGAATCCGGCATTCCGCAAGGTTCCTTCAAATTCCGGTGAGGGTTTGGCCGACCATACGGCCAGTACGCCACCGGGCCTCAACACCCGTGTGCAGGCGGTCAGTCCGGCGGGTGAGTAGAGGCTGTCGTTGGCTTCCGTGACGGTCCAGTCGGGGCCGTTGTCGATGTCGAGGCAGAGGGCGTCGAAAGTGGTGGACGTCTCATGGACGTAACCGATCAGGTCCGCCCGCACGATGTGCGCGCGCGGGTCGGCGAGCGCCTCGCGCGAGAGGGCGGACAGCGGCCCGTCGACGTGCCAGTCGATGACGGCCGGTTCGCGCTCGACCACCGTGATCCGGCCCCAGCGCGGGTTGCCGGTGGCATGTGCGAGTGAGAATCCGACGCCGAGTCCGCCGATGAGGACATGGGGTGCGGGGCGTCCGTCCAGCGCGTCGAGGGCGGCGTCGACCAGCAGTCTCTCCGAGCGGCCGTCGGAGGTGTCCATCAGGAAGCAGCCGTTGGCGATGATCTGGAGCAACTCGCCGTGCCGGCGCAGCACCACCTCGCCGTAAGGGCCCTCGCGCCGGTCCAGGACTTCGGGGATGTCGTATGCGGTGGCCATGGGGCCATCCTGACACCGGCGTTCACCGGGTGCGGGGGGAATTACCGGTGGGCGGTGGGCGTACGGCGTCCCGGTGCGGTGTCCCAGGCGCCGCCGCCGGTGAACTTCGCGGAGGTCAGCGGGGCCTCCGTCCGCCAGCCCAGGTGCTCGTACAGCGCCCGCCCCGCCGGGGTCCCCGCGAGGACCAGCGTCCCGACGCCCTGCTCGGCGGCCCTGCCGTGCAGCACGCTCATCACGTGACTGCCGAGCCCCTTGCGCCGGTGTGCGGGTGCCGTCTCTATCTGGTCCACGACACCGGTCACGCCGCCGTCGGCGAACTGCCCGCGTGCCCCGGTCGCGCCGCCGTCGGTCAGCTGGCCGTGGCCCGTGGTCATGCCGCTGTGGGTGTGCTGCCCGCGTGCCCCGGTCACGCCGCCGTCGGCGAACTGCCCGCGTGCCCCGGTCGCGCCGCCGACCGCGAGCTGCCCGCGTGCCGCCAGGGAGCCGTCCGGCGCGGCGAGCAGGACGCGCGTGACGCCCGCGCGGGTCCACACGCGCAGTCGGAAGCCCTCGGGGACGGCCGGTGCGGCGGGGGTGCCCTCCGGTACGCGGCAGGTCATCAGGTAGCCCGGTTCGGGGTCGATCCACCAGCCCGGGCCCAGCCAGCCGCCCACGCGCGCGGGGTCGTCGAAGACCTTCAGCCAGACCCCGGCGCCGGTCACGGCGTCGGCCACCTCCCGGACGGTGGCCTCCTCGACGGCGTCGCCGGTGGCGGCGAGGACATGGCGGCTGACGTGCTCGGCCTGGCCCATGTCGATAGTCCAGCCCCACGGCTCCACCCGCGGCGGGGCGGCCCCGCGCGAGACGACCCAGCCGTCGACCCAGGTTCCGACGAGGCTGTCCATGAGACCCTCCGTAATACTCCAAAGCCACTTTCACCTATTACCTCGCGACCGTATGCGCATCCCTCGTCGCCCGCCAGGGGTGATCGCCCACAGCGAACGCCCGGAAAGTCGGGGAACATTCAAGGACCCCCGAGCATTGAGTCGGCATAGCTCAACTTGACTGCCGAAGGGGAGATCATGCCTGCTGAGTCCGCAGCGTTCACACCGCTCACCCTGCCCGTGCTGCCGCTCGACGACGAGGTCGTGCTGCCCGGGATGGTGGTCCCGCTGGACCTGAGCGACTCCGAGGTGCGGGCCGCGGTGGAGGCCGCGCAGGCCGCCGCCCGGACGGAGCCCGGAAAGCCCAGGGTGCTGCTGGTGCCACGCGTCGACGGGACCTACGCGCGCATCGGCGTGCTCGGCACCGTGGAGCAGGTCGGCCGCCTGGCCGACGGTGACCCCGGCGCCCTGATCCGCGGTCGCGGCCGCGTGCGCATCGGGGCCGGGACCACCGGACCCGGCGCGGCGCTGTGGGTCGAGGGCACCCGGATCGACGACGAGACGCCCGAACCGCTGCCCGGCCAGGTCGCCGACCTGGTCAAGGAGTACAAGGCGCTCGCCACCGCCTGGCTGAAGAAGCGCGGCGCCTGGCAGGTCGTGGACCGCGTCCAGGCGATCGACGGCGTCTCCGCGCTCGCCGACAACTCCGGTTACTCGCCGTTCCTGACCACCGAGCAGAAGGTGGAGCTGCTGGAGACCACCGACCCGGTGGCCCGCCTCCGCCTCGCCACCCAGCAACTCCGCGACCACCTCGCCGAGCAGGACGTGGCCGAGACCATCGCGAAGGACGTCCAGGAGGGCGTCGACAAGCAGCAGCGGGAGTTCCTGCTCCGCCGCCAGCTGGAGGCCGTACGCAAGGAACTGCGCGAGCTGAACGGCGAGCAGGACGGCGAGGAGTCGGACGACTACCGCGCCCGCGTGGAGGCCGCCGACCTGCCCGAGAAGGTCCGCGAGGCCGCGCTCAAGGAGGTCGACAAGCTGGAGCGCTCCTCCGACCAGTCCCCGGAGGGCGGCTGGATCCGCACCTGGCTGGACACGGTCCTGGAGATGCCGTGGAACGAACGGACCCAGGACGAGTACGACATCCAGGGCGCCCGGCGCGTGCTCGACGCCGAGCACTCCGGACTCGACGACGTGAAGGACCGGATCACCGAGTACCTGGCGGTGCGCAAGCGGCGCGCCGACCGGGGCCTGGGGATCGTCGGCGGGCGGCGCGGGGGTGCCGTGCTCGCGCTCGTCGGGCCGCCCGGCGTCGGCAAGACCAGCCTGGGGGAGTCCGTGGCACACGCCATGGGCCGCAAGTTCGTCCGGGTCGCCCTCGGCGGCGTCCGCGACGAGGCCGAGATCCGCGGCCACCGCCGTACGTACGTCGGCGCGCTGCCCGGCCGGATCGTGCGGGCCGTCAAGGAGGCCGGGTCGATGAACCCGGTGGTGCTGCTCGACGAGATCGACAAGGTCGGCTCCGACTTCCGCGGGGACCCGGCCGCGGCGCTCCTCGAAGTCCTGGACCCGGCGCAGAACCACACCTTCCGCGACCACTACCTGGAGGTCGAACTCGACCTCTCCGACGTGGTCTTCCTCGCCACCGCCAACGTCCTGGAGGCCATCCCGGAGGCGCTGCTCGACCGGATGGAGCTGGTCCGGCTCGACGGCTACACCGAGGACGAGAAGGTCGTCATCGCCCGCGACCACCTGCTGCCCCGGCAGCTGGAGCGCGCCGGGCTCGACAAGGACGAGGTGACCCTCGACGAGGGCGCGCTGCGCAAGCTGGCGGGCGAGTACACGCGCGAGGCGGGCGTGCGCACCCTGGAGCGGTCCATCGCGCGGCTGCTGCGCAAGGTCGCGGCCCAGCACGAACTGGGCGAGCGGAAGCTGCCGTTCACCGTCACCCCCGACGACCTGCGGGGCCTGATCGGACGGCCGCACCACGTGCCCGAGTCCGCGCAGGACCCGGCGGAGCGGCGCACGGCGGTACCGGGCGTGGCCACCGGCCTCGCGGTGACCGGCGCGGGCGGTGACGTGCTGTTCGTGGAGGCGTCCCTGGCCGACCCGGAGACGGGCGCGGCGGGACTGACCCTGACCGGCCAGCTCGGTGACGTGATGAAGGAGTCGGCGCAGATCGCGCTGAGCTTCCTGCGCTCGCACGGCGCCGAACTGGAGCTGCCGGTCGCCGACCTGAGGGACCGGGGCGTGCACATCCACTTCCCGGCGGGCGCGGTGCCGAAGGACGGCCCGAGCGCGGGCGTCACCATGACGACCGCCCTCGCCTCGCTGCTCTCCGGACGGCTGGTCCGCACGGACGTGGCGATGACCGGGGAGGTCTCGCTGACCGGGCGGGTGCTGCCGATCGGCGGGGTGAAGCAGAAGCTGCTCGCCGCCCACCGCGCCGGGGTGACCACCGTCGTCATCCCCAAGCGCAACGAACCCGACCTGGACGACGTCCCGGCGGAGGTGCTGGACAAGCTCGACGTGCACGCCGTCACCGACGTCCGCCAGGTCCTGGAACTGGCGCTGACGCCCGCCACCAGCGGGGCGGCGCCCAGGATTCCGGCCGCGGCGTGACCGAGGCGGCCGGATGAGGCGAAGGCCCGGGTTCTCGTGAGGGAGGCCCGGGCCTTCACCGACCGCGGAAGGTCAGCCGAGGGCGAGTGCCTGGACGCGGTCCAGGGCGCCGTTGAAGCGGTTGTGGTCGCCGACCGTCGGGCCCGTCGACGTGTACTGCCACATCGTGTAGTACGACCAGCCCGCGGGCAGCGTGCCGACAGTGGAGGAGTACCGGGCGATCCACAGCGGGTTGTAGGCCGCGAAGCCGCCGTAGTTGCCGGTGCACTGGGTCCACCAGCTGGTGGCGGTGTAGATGACGGCGTCCCGGCCGGTGCGGGCCTTGTAGGTGTTCAGGAAGTCGCGGATCCAGGAGACCATCCCGCTCTGGGTCTTGCCGTAGCAGGTGGCGCCGTACGGGTTCCACTCGATGTCGAGGGCGCCGGGCAGGGTCTTGCCGTCGCGGGACCAGCCGCCGCCGTGGTCGACGAAGTAGTTGGCCTGGGTGGCGCCGCTGGTGGTGTCCGGAGTGGCGAAGTGGTAGGCGCCGCGGATCATGCCGACGTTGTAGGAGCCGTTGTACTGCTGGGCGAAGTAGGGGTTCGTGTAGTACGTCCCCTCGGTCGCCTTGGCGTAGGCCCAGCGGACGCCGCTGTTCCACAGGGTCGTCCAGGCGACGTTGCCCTGGTGGCTGCTGACGTCGACGCCCTCGGTCTGGGTGGCGTCGCCGGGGGTGGGGGTGCCGTGCTGGCCGTCGTGGGGGATCACGCCCATGCCCATGTGGGCGGAGCCGCGGGGCGGGACGTCCGCGGCGCCGGCCGGGGTGGCGGGAGTACCGAGCGTGACGGCGAGGGCGGCGAGCAGGATCCCGGCGAGCGTGAGGCGGCGGGACCGGGTGGTTCCGGGTCTGCGCACGAGCATGGCGTGCCTCTCTGGACTCGGTGGTGCTCGGTGGGGGGGAACGGGGCGGGCCGTGGGGGGTGGGAGGTGCGCTGTGGCGTGCTCATGCCATTTCCGTTCCTCGTTGACGCTACGCACGTAGAAGACACGGAAGGAAGGCTTCCGAAAGCTGCCGTTGGTCTAAGCCTGCGAAATACTGACCGAACTGCGGCGATGGCCGCCCGTGGCGGAAACTTTCAGGAACGGGAAACCGGGCAGGGGTGCTGACGTGCACGAGGACGGAAACGGCGAGGGACACCGGGGAGTACCCGGTGCGTCGGCGGCTGGCGCGGACCAGGCGTTCCTGGCGCTGGAGCGCGAGTTGACGGTGTTCCTGCGCCGGGCCCGCGCCAGCCAGGGCGAGATGGCCCGCGCGGTCCATCCGGAACTGGAGTCCGCCGCGTACGGACTGCTCGTCCGGCTCGACGAGTGCGGACGCCAGCGCGCCACCGAACTCGCCGCCTACATCGGCGTCGGCAAGGCCACCATGTCCCGGCAGCTGCGCGCCCTGGAGGGCCTCGGCCTGGTCGCCAGGGAGCCCGACCCGGCGGATGGCCGCGCCTGGCTCGTCCACCTCACCGAGGAGGGCCGCACCCGCGTCCAGCACGTCCGCGAGGCCCGCCGCGCCCGCTACGTCGACAAACTCGCCGACTGGGACCGCACCGAGGTCGCCGAACTGGCCCGCCTCCTCCACCAGCTCAACCGCGGCATGGAGAAGTGACCGGAGCCCTCCCAGCTCGGAGAGGCGACCGAGGCCCACGCGACTCCGAGAAGTGACCGAGGGCGGGCTCGCGGGCCCCGCTCACAACTCCGCGTACACCACCGTCGCGTCGTCGTGCGTCTTGCCGCGCCCCAGCCACGCCCGCCGCTCCCGGTCGGCGCCCTCCAGGGCCCGCACCCGCTCCACCAGCGCCCCCGCGCCCTCCTTGCGGACGACGTCCAGGCACCGTGCCCAGTCGCCCTCGCCGAACTTCTCCACCCAGCGGGCCGCCCCGTCCGTCAGCGCGGTCAGGGAGCGCACGCCCGCGCGCGGCAGCGTGCCGGTGACCGCGCGGGACGCCACCGACGCGTCCGCGGCGGCCGTGTAGAAGCCGCCCTCCTTGTTGCGGAACCTCGCGTCGACCACCGCGTCCGAGGCCCGCTCGGCGCGCGGGATGAGCGACAGCCGGTCGTCCAGGTACGGCGTCACCGTGCCGTCGGCCGACTCCACCAGCAGCGCCGAGTCGGCCAGCAGCAGGTACTCGACCGTGTCCGGCGTCCAGCGGGCCAGGGTCACCGTCGCCTGCGGTGTGCGCGGGTGAGAAAGGTCACAGGTTTGGGCATGGGCCCCGGCGGTACGTGTGATCGCCCGGGACAGCGCGTCGGACAGGGGAACATCCGGGAGTGAAACGGTCAGTTCGGTCAGCGCACCGCCGAGCCGCGCGGTGTACCAGGGGACGGAATGCAGACAGCCCGTCCCGCCCGCCGGCGGCGTCACCCCGTCGAGCACGACGAGTGAACCGCCCTGCCCGGACGCGGGTAGTCCGACGGCGGCGAAGTCCTCGTTGGGGCGGTCCGGGTCACCGGGCTCCGAGACAAGTTCCGTTCGCATCCGGTCAGTCTGCACCAGCCCTTCACAACGTCCGCAAAAGACCGGCAAGCCGCCGTGATCCAGCACGCCCTCGCAGGTCAGCTGCCGGTTTTGGGCGGGAATGGCGCACTCCGGCAACGCGTGGCGGCGAATACTGCCAAAGCCCGCCGCCGACGTCCAACCGGCCCGCCGTACCGGGCCCTCGGACGCGCCGCGGTGACTTGCCCACCAACTCCCCCACGGTATTCACTCCTTCGGGTGGCGGGTCAGGTGATGCGCGACCACCGCCCACCGCCACTGGGAGGGTTCGTCACCGGTGGGGGTCCTCCCGCCCGACCGCGGTCAGCAGCCGGGGGAGGCACGCGCACAGTTGACGGCGCCTCACCCGGGCCCATGGGTACACGAGTCAGGAATGCGAGCACCGGTGCAGAAGACGCGGCCTCGGCGCACAGGCAAGCAGACGGCCTCGGAAGGGGGCGCGGAGCAGCCCTCCGTCGGCACGTCCGTCGGCACGTCCGTCGGCACCTCCGCCGACACCCCCGTCGGCAGGGGCCGTCCCACGCACGTACGCAACCGGCTGATCGTGGCCGCGGCCGTGGTGGCCGCCGCCATCGCCGGAGCGGGCGCGCCCTCCGTGATCGCCGCCTCCGGCGAACTGAACGACTCCCAGGAGCTGGTGACGCTCGCCGAGCAGACCAGGGACGCGCTCATGCTGGCCCACGCGCTGGCCGACGAGCGCGACGAGGTCACCTCCTACGTCGCCGCCGGGCGCCCCAAGTCCAAGGCGCCCGCGGAGGAACGCAGCGCCCGCGTGGACCGGCAGGTGGAGGAGCTGCGCACCGACGCCGACACCCCCGCCGCGCTCCGCGCCGACCTGGAGGACATCGCCGCCGTCCGCAGGGCGGCCCTCACCGGCAAGAGCAGCGCCCTCGAGGCGCACGAGGCGTACTCGGCGGCCATCACCGAACTCCACCGGCTCGCCGGGGAACTGGCCGAGCGGACCCCGCCGCGCGCGGGCTCCGGCGACCACGCCCTCGCCGAACTCGACTCCGCCGTCCAGCAGGCCGCCGCCGTCCGCGGACTGCTGCTCGCCGCGCTGAGCGTGCCGAGCACCACGGAGACCGTCTACGACCCGATCACCGGCCTGCCCTCCGAGACCACCGTCACCTCCGAGGACGACACCAAGCAGCGCGCCGCCCTCACCGCCGCCGCCCAGCAGGCCCGGCTGCGCTCCGACGCCGCCCTCGCCGACTTCCGCGCGGGCGCGCCCCAGGCCGCCAAGGTGTCGTACGACTCCACGGTCACGGGCCCCGAGGTCAACTCCGCCGAGAAGTACCTCGCCGACCTCACCGACCAGCCCACCCTCACCGACGGTGAACTCGGCACCGACCCCGGGAAGCTGGACGCCGCGCTCTCCGCCCGCGTCGACTCGATGCGCGGCGCCGAGTCCGCCCTCTACGACCGGCGCGCCAAGGACCTCGCCCAGCTGCGCGACGACGACGTCACCGCGCTGGAGATCCGGGTCGCCGTCCTCGGCGCGCTGATGCTGCTCGCCGTCGGTGTCGCCACCGCCATGGCCCGCACCCTCACCCGCCCGCTCGCCGTGCTGCGGATCGGCTCGGCGCGGCTCGCCGGCGCGGAGAACCCGCTCGCCGAGGAACCCGTCAGGTTCACCGGCCGCAACGACGAGTTCGCGCAGGTCGTCCGCTCGGTCAACGCCCTGCACGCGCACGCCGCAGCCCTCCACGAGCGCGTCAACACCCTGGAGTCCGACCGCAAGCACCTGGTCGGCCAGCGGCAGAGGATGGCCGACGCCCGCGAGGACCTGCGCTCCGAACTCGCCGACTCCGCCGCCCAGCTGGAGCGGCTGCGGGGCAGCATCGGCTCCACCTTCGTCAACCTCGCGCTGCGCACCCTGGGCCTGGTGGAGCGGCAGCTCGCCGTCATCGAGGGACTGGAGGAGCGCGAGCAGGACCCGGACCGGCTCGCCACCCTCTTCAAGCTCGACCACTTCGCCACCGTCATGCGGCGGCACAGCGAGAACCTGCTCGTCCTCGCCGGTACCGAACACGTCCAGCAGAGCGCCGGGCCGGTGCCGCTGGTCGACGTGATCCGCGCCGCGGTCAGCGAGATCGAGCGCTACGAGCGGGTGCGGATCGCCGCGCTGCCGCCGCACGCGCACATCGCCGGGTTCGCCGCGGACGACCTGTCCCACCTGCTCGCCGAACTCATGGAGAACGCCACCTCGTTCTCGCCGCCGGAGCTGGCCGTCGAGGTCTCCGGCTGGCTGCTGGAGAACGGCGAGGTGATGCTCTCCGTGCAGGACGAGGGCATCGGCATGACCGACGAGCGCATGAGCCGCCTCAACGCCCGGCTCGGCGACTTCGACCCGGACTCGCCGTACGACCACGAGGGCGAGGACGGCCTCGGGCTCGGCCTGTACGTCGTCGCCCGGCTCGCCCACCGGCACGGGGTGCGGGTGCAGCTGCGCGAGCAGAAGCAGGGCGGTGTCGCGGCGGTCGTCGTCCTGCCGGAGTCCCTGCTCACCTCCGGGTCCCCCGCCGCCCCCTCGTCCGACGCCACCGGCACCTTCAGCCTCCCCGGCGCCGACGCCGAGGCCAACTCCAACGTCCTGCCGGGCCGGACCGGCGGGGACGGCGACCCGCTGGTCGCGCTGGCCGAGAAGGCCGTACGGGAGCAGGGCGAAACGGCCGGTACGCGGGCCACGGACCGCACGGACACCGAACCGCCCGCCGAGCCGAACGCGCCCGAGCGGCCCGCCGAGACCACCATGGAACTCCTCCTCCCGGAGGCACCGGAGGCACCGGAGGCACCCGCCGAGCCCGAAGCCGAGCAAGAGCCCGAAGCAAGGAAAGCACCCCGAGAGCCCGATGCCGGGCATGAGCCCGACGCACCCGCGGCCGAACCCAGCCCCTACGCCATCGGCCCCGACGCACACGACCGCACCCCCGACGAGGGCGGCGAGCCGGTCACCGACAAGGGGCTGCCCAAGCGGACCCCGAAGATCACTTCCCCCGTCTCGGCCCCACGTCCGAGGTCGGGTTCCGTCGACGCCGACGCGCTCCGGCGCCGTCTGGGAGGTTTCCGTCGGGGGGCGGAGGCCGGACGGCGCGATGTGGAGGCCGAGATCAACGACCACGCTGAAAACGCCACGGGGGGCACAGTCGAGGAGGCAAGCAGTTGACCGCGCCCAGTACCTTCGGACTGAGCAGTGAAGCCCGCAACCTGCACTGGCTGCTGACCAACCTGGTCGAGGAGGTGCCCGGCCTCCTCTCGGTCGCGGTCGTCTCCTCCGACGGCCTGCTGCTGCTCTCCTCCGACCCGGGGCGGAACGAGGCGGCCCGCCAGCCCGCGGAGGGTCGGCCCGCCGGCCCGCGCGGCTCCGCCGCCGACCTGGCCACCATCGTCTCCGGCATCGGCAGCCTCACCGTGGGCGCCGCGAAGCTGATGGACTACGGCGGCGTCAAGCACTCCATGGTCGCGATGGAGGAGGGCAGCCTGTTCGTGATGTCGATCAGCGACGGCTCACTGCTCGGTGTGCACGGCTCCGCGGACTGCGACATGAGCGTGGTGGCGTACCACATGGCGCTCTTCGTCGGCCGCGCCGGACATGTGCTCACCCCGGAACTCCGCAGTGAGCTGCGTAAATCGCTGGAGTCCGCGGAGTCGACCGGGAGCGCCCGATGACCCACAGGCCCCATCTCCCCGTCCGCGGCGGTGACCGCAAACCCGCCCGCGTCCGCCCCTACTCGCTCACCGGCGGCCGTACCCGCTTCGGCCACGTGCTCCTCGTGGAGACCTTCGTCGGCGCCACGGAGGGCGTCGCGGAGCTGGAGGCCGGGCCGGAGCGCAGGGAGCTGACGAACGGCTCGCTCAGCACCCGGATCATGCCGGAGATGCGGGCCATCGTCGAACTCTGCCGCCGTATGCGTACGGTGGCCGAGATCGCCGCGCTGCTGAAGATGCCGCTCGGTGTCGTCCGCGTCCTCCTGAGCGATCTCGCGGACCAGGGAAAGATCCGTGTGTACGGCACCGGAACCGGTCACGGCACCGGCCGTCCGGACCGCGCTCTGCTCGAAAGGGTGCTGAGTGGACTCCGTCGTCTTTGAAGACACCGACGAGGACCTGAGGTCCTGGCAGACGGACCGCAGTCGCGCCCCCGTCGCCACGAAGATCGTGATCGCCGGCGGCTTCGGCGTCGGCAAGACCACGCTGGTGACCGCCGTCTCGGAGATCACGCCCCTCCAGACGGAGGCGCTGATGACCGAGGCGAGCGAGGAGACCGACGACCTCACCGCCACGCCCGGCAAGGTCAGCACCACCGTGGCCATGGACTTCGGCCGCATCACGCTCGACGACGACCTGGTGCTGTACCTGTTCGGCACGCCGGGCCAGCAGCGGTTCTGGTTCATGTGGGACGACCTGGTGCGCGGCGCGATCGGCGCCGTCGTCCTGGTCGACACCCGGCGGCTGAAGGACAGCTGGCCCGCCCTCGACTACTTCGAGAGCTGCGGACTGCCGTACGTCGTCGCGGTCAACCACTTCGACGGCAGTGAGCTGTTCGAGCCGGAGGACGTGCGGGAGGCGCTGACCATCCCGCGCCACATACCTGTCATGATCATGGATGCGCGTCGCCGGATCTCCGCGATCGAGACCCTGCTGGCCCTGGTGGGCCACGCGCTCGACGAAACCCCCGAGTAGGAGACGGACTTCGTATGCGGAAGATACTCGTCGTCGGAGCCGGGCAGTCCGGGCTCCAGCTCGCCCTCGGCCTCCAGTCCCACGGCTACGAGGTCACCCTCATGTCGAACCGGACGGCGGACGAGATCCGGTCAGGGCGGGTCATGTCGACGCAGTGCATGTTCGACACCGCCCTCCAGCACGAGCGTGACCTGGGCATCAACTTCTGGGAGTCCCAGGCCCCGAAGGTCGCGGGCCTCGGCGTCTCCGTCGCCGCGCCCGGCTCGCACGACCCGGGTCCGACCCAGCGCGCGATCGACTGGGTGGGCACGCTCGACGCGTACGCGCAGTCCGTGGACCAGCGGGTGAAGATGGCGGGCTGGATGGAGACCTTCGCCCAGCGCGGCGGCCAGCTCGTCATCCACGGCGCGGCGGTCGGCGACCTCGACTACTTCTCCCGCACCTACGACCTGGTGCTGGTCTCGGCGGGCAAGGGCGAACTCGTCCAGATGTTCGCCCGGGACCCCGAGCGCTCCCCCTACAGCGAGCCCATGCGCGCCCTCGCCGTCGCCTACGTGCACGGCCTCGGCCCGCGCCCCGAGCACCCCGACATGGAGGCCGTGCGCTGCGACCTGGTGCCCGGCGTCGGCGAGATGTTCATCATACCGACGCTGACCACCTCCGGCCGGGCCGACATCCTCTTCTGGGAGGGCATCCCCGGCGGCCCCCTCGACGTCTTCCGTGACGTGAAGGACCCGGCCGAGCACCTCTCCCTCACCCTGGAGCTGATGGAGAAGTTCCTGCCCTGGGAGTACGCGCGGGCCACCAAGGTCGAGCTGACCGACGCGGGCGGCACGCTGTCCGGACGGTACGCGCCCACCGTCCGCAACCCCGTCGGGCGGCTGCCCGGCGGCGGTCTGGTGCTGGGCGTGGCGGACGTCGTCGTCGCCAACGACCCGATCACCGGCCAGGGCTCCAACAGCGCCTCGAAGTGCGCGGCCAGCTACCTCGCCGCCATCCTGGAGCAGGGCGAGAAGCCGTTCGACGAGGACTGGATGCGGGCGACGTTCGACCGGTACTGGGAGACGGCGCGGCACGTCACGAAGTGGACCAACGCGATGCTGGCGCCGCCGCCGGAGCACGTGCTGAACCTGATCGGTGCGGCGGGGCAGCTCCCGGCGGTCGCCGACCGGTTCGTCAACGGGTTCAACAACCCGGCCGACTTCGAGTCGTACTTCTACGAGCCGTCGAAGGCGGAGGCGTATCTGGCGTCTGTCGCGGGCGCCTAGGCACCGCTGGGGGCGCGGGGGGTCGGTGGCTGCCCGTCGTGGGTGGTGGGTCGCGCGGTTCCCCGCGCCCCTTCCGCGGGTCCCGTCACGGCGTCGACCTGGGCCGGGGTGAGGGAGGCGAGGAGCTTCTCCACGTCGTTGAGGCGGGCGCGGACCTCGTCGCGCTGCCTCTTGTGCTGGCGGGCCAGGGTGAGTTGGCGGTCCAGGGCCTCGCGGGACTCGCGGGCGAGTTCGTGGGCCTTGTGCTCGGTGCCGGTGAGGCGGTTCAGCGTCCCGGCCCGGTGGCGTGCCAGGCGGCCGATCACATGGCCCTGGTCGAGCGCGTGCTGCGGGTCGCGGGCGAGCAGCAGCCGTACGTACGGGGAGAGGTCGCTGGTCGCCTGGTACTGCTGTCGGGCCAGGCGCCCCGCCGCGCCCCGGCTGTCCTGGAGGGCGAGGCGGGCGCGGGCCAGCGCGCCGTCCAGGCGGGCGACCTCGGCACGCTGGGCGCGCAGCCTGCGGTCCGTGGCGCGGTAGGTCGCGGTGGCCTTCTCGACCTGCCGGTACCGCTGCCGAAGGTCCGTCAGCAGGTCGGGAAGCGCGCGTGGTTCGGGCGCGGCGGTCGCGGGGGCGACCGTCAGGGTGGCGGCCTGGACCGCTACGGCCGCCACCGTGCACACCAGTCGTACGAGCCTGCCTGACACGCCCTCACCTCCGTTGCCCGGAGCGGCGTCTCCGCTCCGCACCGCGAGGATGAGCCCGGCGGGCGCGGTCCGCGCGGCGAGCGTGCGCGGGATGGCGTAACGGGTCACCCGTCGGCGTCGTCGGACGTGCCGCCCGGCGTGGCGTCGGGGCCGGGGGGCGCCGGGCGTGGTGTCGACCAGGGCCAGCGGACGCCGCCCGCGCCGCCCCGCGCCCCGGTGGGGTCGTAGGCGTACTTCCAGCGGTGGGTCAGGCCGGGGCGTCCGCCCTCGACGCGGGGCACCCGGCGGTAGACGAGCACCGTGGGCGGGCCGTCGTCCGGGGCGGGGACCGGGATGCGGTACGTCTTGGGCGGGTGCCCGGTGATGCCCAGCAGCACCGGCAGGACGCGACCGTCCATGGGCCCGCCCTCGAACGGGGTCTCTTCGCTCTTCACGGCACCAGTGTCGGTGATCGGGTGGCCGGTGCCTCAGCCGGCGGGCGCCGTGCCGAGGGCCGCCACCACCGCCGCCGTCTGGGGGTCGCGGGACGCGGTCACCGTGAGGACGGCCACGAACTGGTCCACGAGCCAGTCCCGCAGCTCGTCCGCGGGCGGCTGCTTCTCCTCGTCGAGCCAGATCAGGGACGCCGCCTCGACCGCGGTGATCCACATCCGGACGGTCATCCGCAGCCGGGGGCCCGGGTCGGTGACGTCGAGGTGGCGCATGATGTGCTCGGCGGCGGCCCGCCGCACGCCGTCGACGATGGCCGTCGTCCGGGAGGTCTCGACGACGCTGCCGCCCTGGAGCAGCGCGCTGAACCCGGCGTCGTGGCCGTCGACGAAGGCGAGGTACCGGTCGAGGGCGCGGTGCAGCCGGGGGAGCAGCGGGCCCTGCCTCGGCTCGTCGAAGCAGTTGCGCAGCTCCTCGGCGGCGGAGCGCAGGGCGGCCTCGTAGAGCTGCTGCTTGCCGCCGGGGAAGTACCGGTACACCAGGGGGCGGGAGACCCCGGCGACCTCCGCCACGTCGTCCAGCGAGACCTCTTCGGGCGCGCGGTGGGCGAAGAGGGTGAGGGCGGCGTCGAGGAGTTGGCTGCGACGTTCCTCGACGCTGAGACGACGGTAGGCGGGGGTGGCGGCCTGCTGGCTCATGACCAGCAGCGTAACCGCCCGCGGGGGCGGGCGGTCGGCGTCCGGGCGGCGGCTCATGTTTCCGGCCAGCGGTGGGGCGCGCCGGTCAGGCCAGCAGGCCCGAGGACCGCCACAGCCGTCGTCCGACGCCCCGCAGGACGCCGATGTCGTCGAGGAAGTCCGTCAGCCGCTTGGCGCCGGTCTGCATGATCTCCCGGCGGTGGCCGCTGGCCTTGACCTGGGCCATGGCCTCGCGCTTGTCGAGACCCACGTTGCTGTAGACCTCGGGGTTGACGAAGGCGACCGAGAAGACGCGGGCGAACTCGCCGGAGGTGACCCGGGTGAACTCCTGCGACCACTTCGGGGCGGTGACCATCTGGCGGCGCAGCTCCTCACGGGCGTACCGCACGTGCCGGGCCTCCTCGATGACGTGGATCCGCGTCACGCCGCGGATCAGCGGCTGGACGCGCTCGTCGGGGAAGGTCAGCCGCTGCATCCAGTCGAGGATCTCCTCGCCGAGCAGGGTGGCGGTGAAGGAGCCCGGGGTGGTGGAGATGGTCTTGAAGAGGCGGCCGAGCTGCTGGTGTGTCCGGTTGACCGGGTACCAGGGCGTCTCACCGCGGGATATCAGCCGGGCGAACATCTTGGAGTGGCGGCACTCGTCCTCGATCTCGGTGAGGGCGTAGCGGACGTGGGCGCTGGTGGCGGACTTGTCGTAGACGTGCCGGACCAGCAGCTGCATCAGGATGAGTTCGAACCAGATGCCGAGGGAGGCGAGCGCGGCGGCCTCGTGCTGGGAGAGCAGGATGCGCTGCTCCTCGCTCATCCGCCGCCACATCGGGGTGTCGTACAGGGAGACCAGCTCCGGGGGCCAGAACCACTTGCCCTCTTCGAAGGGGGCGTCCCAGTCGAGTTCCTCGTCCGGGTCGAAGGAGTGCTTCGCCGAGGACTCGAGCAGCCGTTCGGCCACCTGCTCGCGGTCCTTGAGCAGGCCGAGCGCGTCGCGCAGCCCTTCCAGCGCGTCGGCTTCCGTCAGGGTCGTCATGGCTGTCCACCTCGTCGTACGGGAGGGCATGGGAAAGGCAGGGAACCCCACGGGAGTTACCCGCGGGTCACCGTCTTATGAGACTGCTTGTCAGCAAGCTCGTCAATCCCCTGCGCGGCATCTTGTTGACTTGGCGTCTACGTGTGACCCTGCGAGACATGCCGACCTCAGACGTGTACGCCATGGACCCCGGAGAGCCCCACTGGCAGGTGCCCGCGACCGGCGCGGCGCGCTTCAGCTGGGAGGCCATGTTTCCCGGCCAGGAGAACGGCTCCGGCCGCGAACGTCTCCTCGCCCTCTACCAGAAGGGCAAGGACAAGCAGTGGGACGGCGCCAAGCGCATCGACTGGGACCTGGAGGTCGACCCCTACGACCCCCTCGGCACCCCCGACGAGGCGCTGGCGCTGCACGGCACCCCCTACTGGGCCAAGCTCAGCGAGAAGGACAAGAGCGAACTGCGCCGCCACTACGCCTCCTGGCAGTTCAGCCAGTTCCTGCACGGCGAGCAGGGCGCCATGGTCTGCGCCGCGCGGATCGTGGAGTCCGTCCCCGACCTGGACGCCAAGTTCTACTCGGCCACCCAGACGATGGACGAGGCCCGGCACGCCGAGATCTACGCCCGCTTCCTGCACGACAAGGTCGGGATGCTCTACCCGATCAACGACAACCTCCAGTCCCTGCTCGGCGACACCCTGCGCGACGCCCGCTGGGACATGCCCTACCTCGGGATGCAGGTCCTCATCGAGGGCCTCGCGCTGGCCGCCTTCGGCCTGATCCGCGACACCACCGACAAGCCGCTGCCCAAGCAGATCCTCGCCTACGTCATGCAGGACGAGGCCCGCCACGTCGCCTTCGGACGGATGGCCCTGCGCGACTACTACAAGCAGCTCTCCGACGCCGAACTGCGCGAACGCGAGGAGTTCGTCATCGAGGGCTGCTACCTGATGCGGGACCGGCTGCGCGGCGTCGAGGTGCTGGAGAACTTCGGCATCCCGACGGCCGAGGCGGAGGAGTACAGCGAGCAGTCCGAGTTCCTCGCCATGTTCCGCAAGCTGCTCTTCTCCCGCATCGTCCCCTGCGTCAAGGACATCGGCCTGTGGGGCAAGCGCCTCCAGCAGGCGTACGTCGACATGGGCGTCCTGGAGCTGGGCGACTCCAGCCTCGACCTGCTGATGCGCGAGGACGAGGAGATCGCCGAACGCCTGGACGCGGAACGGTTCGCGGCGGAGGAGCGGGAGCGCGTGGCGGAGGTGACGGAGGCGATAGCGGCGGGACGGGAGGGGTGACGCCGGTCACCGGCACCTGAGCACCGCCGCCATCACCGGGACCCGAGGACCGCCGCCATCACCGGGACCCGAGGACCGCCGCCATCACCGGGACCCGAGGACCGCCGCCATCACCGGGACCCGAGGACCGCCGCCATCACCGAGCGCGCGATCGGCGCCGCCACCCCGCCCCCGGTGATCTCCCGGCGCCGGGCCGACGCGTCCTCCACCACCACCGCGACCGCCACCGCGGGCTCCACCGCCCCGTCGGCCTGCGCCCAGGAGACGAACCAGGCGTACGGCGTGCCGGTGTTGCCCAGGCCGTGCTGGGCGGTGCCGGTCTTGCCGCCGACGGTGGCGCGGGGCAGGGCGGCGTTGCGGCCGGTGCCCCGGTCGACGACGTCCCGCATCAGTTCGCGCAGCTTGGCGGCCGTGGACGGCTTCATCACCTGCCGGGCGGGGCGCGGACCGGTCGCAGAGAGGGTCGTGCCGTGCGCCGTCACCCTCCGTTCCACCAGGTAGGGCGCACGCGACTGCCCGCCGCTCGCGACCGCACCCGCCACCACGGCCATCTGGAGCGGCGTCGCCCGGGTGTTGTACTGCCCGATGGACGACAGGGCCAGCTGCGCCCGGTCCACCGTGGTGTCGAAGGTGCTCGGCGCGACCGGGTAGGGGATGCGCAGCCCGGTGTCGTTGAAGCCGAACGCCTCGGCCTCGGCCGCCATCGCGCGCGCCCCCACGTCCACCCCCAGCTTGGCGAAGACCGTGTTGCACGACCAGGTGAACGCGTCCCGCAGCGAGACGTCCCGGCAGCCCTCCGACTCGTTGGTCAGCCGGGTCGTCGTGCCGGGCAGGGTGTACGGGGCGGGGGAGCGGGTCTTGGCGTCCAGATCCCTGATCACGCCCGCGTCCAGCGCCGCCGCCGCGGTGACCACCTTGAACGTCGAGCCCGGCGGGTACGTCCGCCGGGCCGCCCGGTTCAGCATCGGCTTGTCAGGATCCGCGTTCAGCCGGGCCCAGGCGCGCTTCACGGCCCCGTCGTTGCCCGACAGCAGGCCGGGATCGTACGACGGTGTGGAGACCAGGGCGAGGATCCGCCCGGTGGACGGTTCGACGGCGGCCACCGCGCCGGTGCGGTCGCCGAGGCCCCGGTACGCCGCCCGCTGCGCGGCCCGGTCCAGGGTGGTGACGACGTCGCCGCCGTCGCCGCGGGTGCGGGCCAGGTCGCTCCAGAGGGGCAGCGCGGACAGCATCGGGTCGGTGCCGGACAGCACCGGGTCCTCGGTGCGTTCGAGGAGCGTCTCGCCGTACCGCTGGGAGGCGAAGCCGGTGACGGGGGCGTACAACGGGCCGTCGGTGTACGTGCGTTCGTAGCGGAGCTGCTCGCCGGTGTCCTCCGACCCGGTGACCGCCCGGCCGCCCACCAGGATGTCGCCGCGCGGCTGGCCGTACCGGGCGATGGTGGGGCGCCGGTCGGCCGGGTTGACGTCCTCGCCGGCGGGCTGGACGACCTGGACGCGGGCGGCGTTGACGAGGAGGGCGGCCAGCAGCACGCCGCTGAAGACGGTGGTGTGCCGGATGCAGCGGGTCATCGCCCGCCGCTCGGCACCGCTCATCGGCCGCTCCCGTCTCCCGCTCACGCGACCACCCCGTGCCGGTTCCCGTCCCCGTGCGCCGCGTCGGGCGACACCTCGCGCCGTGGGTCGTAGTGCCGCCGCGCCGAGTGGCTGACGCGGATCAGCAGGGCGAGGATCGCCCAGTTGGTGACCACCGACGAACCGCCCTGCGCCAGGAACGGCATGGCCATCCCGGTCAGCGGGATCAGGGCGGTCACCCCGCCCGCGATGACGAAGACCTGGAGCGCCACGATCGAGGCGAGGCCCACCGCGAGGAGCCGTCCGAACGGGTCGCGCAGGGCGAGCCCGGCCCGCAGACCGCGCTCCACGAGGAGGCCGTAGAGCAGGAAGATCGCGGAGAGGCCCACCCAGCCCAGCTCCTCGCCCGCCGTCGCCAGGATGAAGTCGCTCTTGACGGCGAACCCGATCAGCACCGAGTGGCCGAGCCCGAGACCGGAGCCCAGCAGTCCGCCCGCCCGGAACGCGAACAGGGACTGGGCGAGCTGGCCCGGCCCCTGGCCCGCCTCGATCGACGCGTACGGGTGCAGCCAGTCCTGGATGCGCGTGGCGACATGCGGTTCGAGCCGCCCCACCGCCACCGCCCCGAGCAGCGCGAGCAGCAGCCCGACCGCGATCCAGCCGGTGCGGCCGGTGGCCACGTAGAGCAGGACGACGAAGAGCCCGAAGAACAGCAGCGAGGTGCCGAGGTCGCGCTCCACCACCAGCACGCCGACGCTGACCAGCCAGATCGCGACGACCGGCCCGAGCACCCGCCCGGTGGGCAGCTGGAGCCGCCAGATCCGGCGCCCGGTGTACGCCAGCGCGGTGCGGTTGGCGGACAGGTACGCGGCGAAGAACACCGCCAGCAGCACCTTCGCGAACTCGCCTGGCTGGATGGAGAACCCGGCCACCCGGATCCAGATGCGGGCGCCGTTGACCGCCGGGAACAGGATCGGCAGGGTGAGCAGCGCGAGAGCGGCGGCGACACAGACGTAGGCGTACCGCTGGAGCAGCCGGTGGTCGCGCAGGACCAGGACGACCAGGATGAACAGCGCCACCCCGAGCGTCGACCAGACCAGTTGGGCCGGGGCCGCCCGGTCCCCCGGCGTCTCCAGGTCCAGGCGGTAGATCAGCACCAGGCCGAGACCGTTGAGCAGCACCCCGATGGGCAGCAGCAGCGGGTCGGCGTAGGGGGCGCGCAGCCGTACCACGCCGTGCGCCAGCAGGGCGAGCACGCCGAGCCCGGCGCCGTAACCGGCGGCGCCGGGCGGGACGGCGCCGTGCCGGGCCAGCCCGACCTCGCAGTAGCCGTACACCGACAGCAGTACGGCGACGAGGACCAGGGCGAGTTCGATGCCACGGCGCCGGGGGAGACGTACGGCGGGCGGGGGAGGGCCCGCCGTGACGAGGGGTCCGGCCTGGGTGGTGCTGGCCTGGTTGGTTCCGGCCTGGTTCATGTCCGGAACTTACCTAAATACAACCGGTTGTGCCCGGTGGGTCAGCACCAGCGCGGCGCCGGGCCGATGTTGTCGATGTAGCGGGCCGCGCCCCAGGCCCAGGTGCCGTCCGTGAGCAGGTACCACAGCGGGTTGCCGTTGACGTTCTGGCCCACCGTCTTGCAGTAGATCTTGACGATCTCACCGCGGTGGGCGGTCCGGATGACCCGGCTGCCCCGGTTGGGCGCGCTGCGCAGCAGCAGCGTGCGGGCGGTGACGACGCCCTTGTAGAGGTGTGGCTTGTGGCCGCCGTGGTGGCCCGCGCTGTCGTGCCGCGGGTCGTACTGGTCGCTGACGACGGTGCCGCCGTCGCCGCCGAGGCCGTTGCCGCCGAGTTCCTCACCGCTCCAGTCGTCCCCGGCGACCGCGGGGGTGACCGCGGTGGCGGTGGCGAGGGCGCCGGCGGCGGTGGCTATGGCGAGGCGGGTGAGTGCGGAGCGCACGGACATGAGATACCTCCGTGAAGGGGGCGAAGTTGACTAATCGCCACATTAGGAGGGGTAACCGGACGCCGCCCGTCACACTGGGCCATCGGGGCGCGGCCCCCGGACCGGTGGCCGCCGGGGAAGCGTCAGCCGGGCCCGCGCTCCGCCGTCCGCCGGGTTGGCGAACTCCAGCCGGGCGCCCAGCACCTCCGCCTGGCCGAGCGCGATCGTCAGCCCGAGCCCGTGCCCCTTGGCGCCCCCGTCGCTACGGAACCGCTGCGGGCCGTGCGCCACCAGGTACTCCGGATAGCCGTCCCCGTGGTCCCGTACGGTGATGACCGGACCGTCCACCGTCAGCGTCACCGGCGGACGCCCGTGGTGGCGGGCGTTGGCGACCAGGTTCCCGAGCACCCGCTCCAGACGGCGCCGGTCGGTCTCCACCCGCGCGTCGCGCACCACCCGCACCTCCGTGCCGCCGCCCGCCGCGCGCACCACCCGGCGCGCCAGCGCGCCCAGCTCCTCGGTGTCCACCTCCAGGCGCTCCCGGCCGGTGTCCAGCCGGGAGATCTCCAGCAGGTCCTCGGTGAGGGTGCGCAGCGCCGCCACCCGGTCCCGCACCAGCTCGGTCGGGCGGCCCGGCGGCAGCAGCTCCGCCGCCGCGTGCAGACCGGTCAGCGGGGTGCGCAGCTCATGGGCGACGTCCGCGGTGAACCGCTGCTCGCTGAGCAGCTTGCCCTGCAACGAGGCGGCCATGGAGTCCAGCGCGGCGGCGACCGCGGCGACCTCGTCCCTCCCCCGCGGCTCCCGCGCCCGGTCGTCGCCGACGCGGGCGTCCAGGTAACCGGCGCTGATCCGGCGCGCGACCCGGGCCGTGGCGTCCAGACGCCGGGTCACCCGGGTCACCGCGAAGGCGCCCACCAGCAGCGTCGTCCCGATCGCGGGCACCGCGGACCAGAGGATCGCCCGGTCCAGGCCGTCGATGGTGCGGGCCTGCTCAGAGTAGTCGACCGCCACGGCGAGGGCCTGCCCGTCGCCCGCGGGGCCCGCCGCCCACATCGTGGGCCGACCGCGGTGCTCGGCGACCACCGTGCCGCGCTCCCCGCGCACCGCCAGCGCGCGCAGCGCGGGCGGCAGCCCCTCCGGGTCGATCCCGGCCCCCGGCGTCAGCGAGTCCCCGGCCTGGTACGCCCGCGCCGCCTCCGTCAGCCGGGACAGCGCCCGGTCACGGGCCTGGCCGACGGTCTGGTTGGTCACCGAGACGTGCACCAGGGCGCCGAGCAGGGCGGCGAGCCCGCAGCACATCACCGTGATGAAGACGGCCGCCTTACCGGCGAGGGTGCGGGTCCAGCGGGGGAGCGGCAGCCGCGTCCGGTGTGCGGCGCGCCTCATCGCGGGCTCGCGGGGGACGGGGGGTTGCCGGAAGGCAGGTGGCTCGCGGGAGGCGTGGGGTTCCCGGAAGGCACGGGGTTCCCGGAGGACGCGGGGCTTCCGGAAGACGTGGGGCTCCCGGGGGGAGTGCGTCCGGGCCGGGTGGAGCGTTGCGGCCGGGGCAGGTGCTGGCCGTCGTCCGTGCGCAGCATCTCGTCGTGGGTGAGCAGCATCGCCCGCTGGTCCGCGGCCCAGGTCCACTGGAGCCGGTACTCGTACCCCGCGACCTCCGACGGCGCCCGGATGATCA
The DNA here is from genome assembly GCF_040635175.1 of Streptomyces sp. NPDC006997. Lineage (NCBI taxonomy): Bacteria > Bacillati > Actinomycetota > Actinomycetes > Kitasatosporales > Streptomycetaceae > Streptomyces > Streptomyces sp. NPDC006997. The sequence continues at coordinate 103,790 of NZ_JBEYHH010000006.1, read as the reverse complement.
CCGACCGGTCGGCCAGCTCGACCCCGCTCACGGCGTCCTCGTAGGCCATGATCCGCGTCAGCCGGTGCTCGTCCACGGTGTAGACGCGGACGGCGGTCAGCTTCGCCGGCGGCAGCCGGAAGCCCAGGGTCAGCTCCGGCCGCCCGTCGCCGGTGAGGTCCCGGTAGTAGGGCCGCAGGACGGGGCACCGGCCGCCCTCCCCGGCGTGCCCGCACCCCTCGACGCGGGGGGACGTGTCGCGGTACGGCGCCCGGGCGCCCGTGTAGTCGTCCGGGTGCGCGGCGATCTCCGCCCGTACCACCGCCACCGGATCCGCCTCCCGGATGTCGTCGCCGGGCACGGGCACGCCCCTGACGGCCTCCCGGTCGACCTCCCCGATGTCGAACGCCGGGCTCGACGCGGGCGTCAGGTCCGGCCACAGCCGGTCGGGGCTCACGGCGGTGGGCGTCCGCCCGTCCCGCACCAGACCGCCCGCGTCCCCGCACCCCGAGGCGACCGTCACCAGCAGGCAGACGGCGGCGACGGCGGCCGTGCGCCGCACGGCGGGACCGCGGCGGGGGCGGGTGGGCTGCACGGGGCGGGGCTCCTGGGGCGTGGTCACGGCTGGCCCGACACACCTTATGCGCGGCGGCCGACCCGCGCCGTGCGCCCGGCTCCCGCTACTCGGTCAGCTCCTCCAGCAGCCGCGCTGTCGGCAGACCGGCCCGCAGGTACTCCACGAACAGGTCGTTGTGCAGCGCCCACGGCGAGCGCCGGGCCCGGATCAGCCGTACCGCCTCCTCGGCGGACCGCCCCCGGCGGATCAGCGCGTGGGCGACCACGAGCCCGGAGCGGTTGTAGCCGTGGAAGCAGCGCACGAGCACCCGGCGGCCCTGGTCGAGCGCCGTGCAGACGGCCTCGGCGAGCCGGATCACGCCCGCCAGCTGGGTGCCGTCCAGCGGCCCGTCCGGGATCGGCCACACCTGGTGCTCGACGCCCGGGTCAGGACCGTGCTCGGGCAGCCGCAGCAGGCTCTGCACCAGGTCGAACTCGTCCCGGACGACCGCGAACTCCAGCCGCCCGGGCCCTCTCGCGAACTGGTGCCCGCCCATCCACAGCCCCGGCACGATCTCGTTCCACGGGCTGTCCGGAGCCGGAACCTCGTCTTCCTGACCGCGGGTACGCACCGGCGCCTCCCAACCGCACCACCCAACTCCTGACAAAGGTAGCCGGGTTCTTGCCCGCGCAGCACCCCGCCTGTTCCCATGGTCGTGGGGTGATGGTGCATGAGCGGAACAAGCGGCCTGCGCGTCATACCGGCCTGGCGGCACGGCCAGGAACGGCTCTACGTCTGTCGTACCGACGGCAGGAACCTCGCCTGGTACGACCGTGAGGCGGCCCGGGTGAACCTCCTCAGCGACGACCGCAGGGACGACGTACTCGAAGCCCTCGCCCCCTTCCTCACCGGCCAGGTCACCGTGGGCCCGCCGCCCCTGCCGACCTCCGCCGAGCTGGCCCGGCTCTCCCTGCACCCCGACGACGACCTGGCCCCCAACCGCCCCGGCGAGGCCCTCCTGGTCGCCCTCGACCGGGACCCCGGCCCCGCCCACAGGCTCCGCGCCGACCCACGGAGGCAGGCGCTGACCGCCGAGCAGACCGTGGGGGAGGCGCTGGACCGGATGGACGCGGCGGGCTGGCATGCCCTGCACTCCGTCCCGCTGCCCGGCGGCGACCGCGTCCACCACCTGCTGATCGGCCCCGGCGGACTCTTCGCCGTCCACACCCTGTACGCCCGTAAGCAGCGCGTCCGGATCGCCGACCCCATGGTCACGCCGGGCCGCCGTGAGCCGCGCCCGCTGCTGCGCCGGGTGCGCGCCGACGCCGCCCGCGCGTCCCACGCCCTGACCGCCGAGGTGCGTCCGGTGCTGGCCGTCGTCCAGCCCAGCGCCGTCACCTTCACCCTGCGGCCCCCCGAGGTCCGCGTCCTCACCGACGCCGACCTCGGCGCGCTGGCCCGACTGGGCGGCGTACTCAAGCCCGCCGACGTGGAGACCCTGCACGCGATGGCCCGGGACCGGGGGGTGTGGGCGGGGTTGTGAGAGGCGCGGCCCCTGTCCCCGCGCTCAGGGCAGCGGACCGGCGTGGTCCGGATCGAGCAGCGGGGCCAGCAGATCGCCGTGGTACCGCACCCGGGGCCCGAGGTCGGAGGCGGTGAACGCCAGCTGTCCGGGCGCCCCGCACTCCTCGACCTCCTCCCAGGTCACCGGCGCCGACACCAGCGGCTGGGGGCGGGCCCGCAGGGTGTAGGGGGCGGCCGTGGTCTTCCGCGCGGCGTTCTGGCTCCAGTCGACGAACACCTTCCCCGGCCGCAGGCTGCGCGTCATCCGGTGGACGACCAGCCGGGGCAGCGCCCGCTCCGCCTCGACCGCGAGCCCCTTGGCGTACTCCGTCACCCGTTCGGAGGAGGCCGAACGCACCTCCGCCAGCAGGTGCAGCCCCTTGGACCCCGAGGTCTTCGGGTACGCCTCGATCCCGTCCACCGCGAGCCGCTCCCGCAGCCACAGCGCGACCTCGCAGCACTCGACGACCGTCGCGGGTGAACCGGGGTCGAGGTCGAACACCAGCCGGTCGGCCTCACCGGGCGTGCCGACCAGCCACTGCGGGGTGTGGAACTCCGTGACCAGGTTGGCCGCCCACATCAGCGACGCCAGGTCCTGCACCAGCACCATCCGCGAGGGCCCCTCCACCCGGGGCACCTCGGCGGTCGTGACCCAGTCGGGCGTGCCCGGCGGCACGTTCTTGGCGAAGAACACCTGACCGTCGGGCCCGTCGGGGTAGCGCAGGAAGGACACCGGCCGGTCGCGCAGATGGGGCAGCAGGACCTCGGCGGCCGTCGCGTAGTAGTGCAGCACCTCGGCCTTGGTGAACCCGGTCGCCGGATACAGCACCTTCTCCAGGTTGCTCAGCGCGATCCGTCGCCCCTCCACGTCTGCGATGGGAGCCATACGATGAGAATCCCACGTACAGGTGACAACACACGCAAAGGACGCGAAAGGGGTGCTGCTCGTGCGGTCCATCTGGAACGGCGCCATCTCGTTCGGCCTGGTCAGCATCCCGATCAAGCTGGTGAACGCCACACAGAGCCACTCGATCTCGTTCCGCCAGATCCACACCGAGGACGGCGGCCGGATCCGCTACCGCAAGGTCTGCGAACTGGAGGAGCGCGAGGTCACCCAGTCGGAGATCGGCAAGGGCTACGAGGACGCGGACGGCACGATCATCCCGATCACCGACGACGACCTCGCCCACCTGCCGCTGCCGACCGCCAGGACCATCGAGATCGTCGCCTTCGTCCCGGCCGACCGGATCGACCCGCTCCAGATGGACGCCGCGTACTACCTCGCGGCGAGCGGAGCGCCCGCCGCCAAGCCGTACACCCTGCTGCGGGAGGCGCTCAAGCGCAGCAACCGGGTGGCCATCGCCAAGTTCGCGCTGCGCGGCCGGGAACGCCTCGGGATGCTCCGGGTGGTCGGTGACGCCATCGCCATGCACGGCCTGCTCTGGCCCGACGAGGTGCGCGCCCCGGAGGGCGTCGCCCCCGACACCGGCGTCACGGTCCGCGACCAGGAACTGGACCTCGCGGACGCCCTGATGGACACCCTCGGCGAGGTCGACCTCGCCGACCTGCACGACGAGTACCGGGAGGCCGTCGAGGAGGTCGTCGCCGCGAAGGCCGCCGGGGAGACGCCGCCCGAGGCGCCCGAGCCCGCGAAGGGCGGCAAGGTCCTCGACCTGATGGCCGCCCTGGAGAGCAGTGTCCGGGCGGCCCAGGAGTCCCGCGGCGAGGCGTCCGAGGCGGACGCCGAGGTCAGATCCCTCCCGCGGCGCAGCCGCCCGGAGCCCAAGGAGACGGGCGGCAAGAAGTCGACGTCCACCGCGAAGAGGACGGCGGCCAAGAAGACGGCGGCGAAGAAGGCGACCGCGAAGTCCACCGCGAAGAAGACACCCGCCAAGAAGGCGACCGGCACCAAGGCGGCGACCGGCAAGAAGACGGCCGCGAAGAAGACGTCCTCCCGGAAACGCTCGGCCTGACCGGGATCCCCACGCACACGACGAAACCCCTTGCCTGCATACCCCCAGGGGGTATACGGTCCCGTTCATGGACCACGCAGCGCACCACCACCACGACGCGGCACACGACCACACCACTCACGGAGCCGGGGGCGCCTCCTGGAGCATGGCGACGAAGGCCACGCTCCACTGCCTCACCGGCTGCGCCATCGGCGAGATCCTCGGCATGGTGATCGGCACGGCCCTGGGCTGGGGCAACGTACCGACGATGGTGCTCGCGATAGCCCTGGCGTTCGCCTTCGGCTACTCCCTCACCCTGTCCGCCGTCCTGCGCGCCGGTCTCGACCTCGGGGCCGCGATCAAGGTGGCGTTGGCCGCCGACACCGTCTCCATCGCCGTGATGGAGCTGGTCGACAACGCGATCGTCGCCGTCACCCCGGGCGCGATGGACGCCCAGCTCTCCGAGGGCCTGTTCTGGTACGCCCTGCTCGGCGGCTTCGTGGTGGCCTTCGCCCTCACCACCCCGGTCAACAAGTGGATGATCGGCCGCGGCAAGGGGCACGCCGTGGTCCACGCCTTCCACTGACCGGCGGGGCGGCCTTTGTGACACCCCTGTTTCACGGCACCGGTTGATCATGAGGCATCCTCGTAGGGACCGACCCGACCCACGCCCGAATAGGCGGTGACGCGTGAACAAGCCGCTGCGGCGCATAGCCATCTTCTGCGGTCTGCTCGTCCTGGCCCTGCTGGTCCGAGCCAACTGGCTCCAGTACGTGAACGCCGAGGACCTGGCGACGGACGACCGCAACCGGCGCGTACTGATCAACCAGTACGCGGTTCCCCGGGGTGACATCATCGTCGCCGGCAAGCCCGTCACCGGCTCCGCGAAGGTCAAGGGGTCCGACCTCCAGTACAAGCGCACGTACGTGGACGGCCCGATGTACGCCCCCGTCACCGGGTACGCCTCCCAGGCCGTCGGCATGACCCTGCTGGAGAGCACCTACGACAGCGTGCTCAGCGGGCAGGACGACCGGCTGGCGTTCGAACGGGTCACCGATGTCGTCACCGGCAAGGAACGCCGCGGCGGCGACATCATCACGACGATCGACCCCGGCGCCCAGAAGGCCGGTTACCAGGGGCTCACCGACCTCGGCGCCCGTGGCTCGGTGGTCGCCCTCGACCCGCGTACCGGCAAGGTCCTGGCCCTGGTCTCCACCCCGTCCGCGGACCCCGGCACCTTCGCGGGCAACTCGCTGAAGGAGGGCGAGCTGTTCGGGAAGCTCGCCGACGAGAAGAGCAAGCCGCTCGCCAACCGCGGGATGCGCGAGACCTTCCCGCCCGGCTCCACCTTCAAGATCCTCACCGCCGCGGCGGCCCTGGAGCACGGCGTGGTGACGGACGTCAACGCCCGCACCGACGCCGAGTCGCCCTACCAGCTCCCGCAGTCGAGCAACAAGATCGGCAGCCAGGCCGGTGACACGGTGTGCGACAAGGCGTCCATGAAGACGGCCATGCAGTACTCCTGCAACAACGTCTTCCTGGACGCGGCCCTGGAGGTCGGCGCCGACAGGATGCGCGAGACGGCCGAGAAGTTCGGCTTCAACGAGGACGTCTACTCCTCCGACTTCGGCGACCTGCGCGCCGTCAAGAGCCTCTACCCCGAGGGCCTCGACAAGCCCGGCACCGCGCTGACCGGTATGGGGCAGGGCAGCCTCACCAGCACCCCGATGCAGATGGCCATGGTCGCCGCGGCGATGGCCAACGACGGCAAGGTCATGCAGCCGTACATCGTCGACGAGGTGCGCACCCCGAACTCCGACACCCTGGAGAAGAACGAGCCCGAGGTGATGAGCGAGGCGGTCTCCTCCGGGACGGCCGCCAAGGTCCGGGAGATGATGGAGTTCACCGCGAGCGAGGGCAGCGCCAAGAGCGCCCTCATCGACGGCATCACGGTCGGCGGCAAGACCGGCACCGCCCAGCGCGGCGTGAACGTCCAGGACAAGGTGCCCTACGGCTGGTTCGTCTCGTACGGCATGAAGCCCGACGGCCAGTCGGTCGCCGTGGCCGTCTTCATCGACCCGACGGCGATGGACATCTCCCGCGACCAGATCTCCGGCGGCGGCCTGGCCGGCCCGATCGCGCGGAGCGTGATGCAGGCGGTGCTGGAGGACTGAGGCGGGGGCCGGGGACCGCTCGCCGTGTCCGCCCACCGGTCAGGGCTCAGGAAGCGGTGGACCGCACGTCCTCCCGCAACCGCTGCCGCAGGGTCCCGGCGAACTCCTCGGCCATCTCCAGCCGGGCCCGAAGGCTCTCACACCGCTCGTCGGCGACCCGCCGGTAGGAGTCCAGCCGCGCCCGCAACCTCTCACGCTCCTCACCCCCGGGCTTGTCCCCGGCGACGCCCAGCCGATCGGTGATCTCCAGGAGATCGCGCATCTCCTCAAGGGAGAAGTCGAGGGGCTTCATCCGCCGGATCACCATCAGCCGGTCGACGTCGGACTCGGTGTAGAGCCGGAACCCCCCCTTGCTGCGGGCGGAGGGAATGACGAGGCCGACTTCCTCGTAATGACGGATGGTGCGCAGCGACAGACCGGTCCGCTCGGCCACCTCACCGATCTGCATGTGCCCCTCGCTCATCGCCGCGCCTTCTCCTCGGCTCGATGTCACACTCTCCCCTCACGTAAGGGTAGAGTTTCTCCCTGGTGCCCCACGGCCCCCTGAAGTCTCCCTGAAGTCTCCCGGGCAATGATGCCCGGCGACCCGCACGCGGTCGCCCGCCACGTACGCCCGAACAGAGAAAGACCCCATGCCCTCACCGCTGCCCACGACGGCTTTCCGGCCGCGTCCGTCCCGCCCCGACTGGCTGGCCTCCCCGAAGGTATTCCGTACCGAGGTACTGGCGGGCCTGGTCGTCGCCCTGGCGCTGATCCCCGAGGCGATCTCCTTCTCGATCATCGCGGGCGTGGACCCCAGCGTCGGCCTGTTCGCGTCGTTCACCATGGCGGTGGTGATCTCGGTCGTCGGCGGCCGCAAGGCGATGATCTCCGCCGCGACCGGCGCGGTGGCCCTGGTCATCGCCCCCCTGAACCGCGAACACGGCCTCGGCTACCTGGTCGCCGCGGTCATCCTCGCGGGCGTCTTCCAGGTGGTCCTGGGCACCCTGGGCGTGGCGAGGCTCATGCGCTTCGTCCCCCGCTCGGTGATGGTCGGCTTCGTCAACGCCCTCGCCATCCTGATCTTCATGGCCCAGGTACCGGAACTACGGGACGTCCCGTGGCAGGTCTACCCCCTGGTGGTGGCGGGCCTGACCCTGATGGTCCTGTTCCCGAGGGTCACGAAGGTGATCCCGGCCCCCCTGGTGTCGATCATCACCCTCACCCTGGTCACGATCGCCGCCGGGATCGCCGTCCCCACGGTCGGCGACAAGGGCACCCTGCCCTCGTCCCTCCCGACCCCGGGCCTCCCGGACGTCCCTTTCACCACAGACACCCTGACCACGATCGCCCCCTACGCGCTGGCGATGGCGCTGGTGGGCCTGATGGAGTCCCTGATGACGGCCAAGCTGGTCGACGACATCACCGACACCCGCTCGGGCAAGACGCGGGAGTCCATCGGCCAGGGCATCGCCAACATCGTCACCGGCCTCTTCGGCGGCATGGGCGGCTGCGCCATGATCGGCCAGACGATGATCAACGTACGCGTCTCCGGCGCCCGCACCCGCCTCTCGACCTTCCTGGCGGGCGTCTTCCTGATGGTGCTGTGCATCGCGTTCGGCCCGGTGGTCTCCGACATCCCGATGGCGGCGCTGGTGGCGGTGATGGTGATGGTCTCGGCGGCGACGTTCGACTGGCACTCGATCACCCCGAAGACGCTGAAGCGGATGCCGCCGGGGGAGACCCTGGTCATGGCGTCGACGGTGGTCGTCGTGGTCGCCACCCACAACCTGGCCATCGGCGTGGTCGTGGGCTCGGTCACCGCGATGATCATCTTCGCCAGGCGCGTCGCCCACATGGCCAACGTCTCCAGCGTCCTCGACCCCGACGGCAACCAGATCGTCTACGCGGTCACCGGCGAACTCTTCTTCGCGTCGTCCAACGACCTGGTCTACCAGTTCGACTACAAGGCCGACCCGGACACCATCATCATCGACCTCTCGGCCACCCACATCTGGGACGCCTCGTCGGTAGCCGCCCTGGACGCCATCGAGACGAAGTACGCCCACCACGGCAAGAAGGTCACGTTCACGGGCCTGAACGCCCCCAGCGCGACGATGCACGACCGTCTGACGGGTCAACTGACGGGCCACTAACGGCTCCGAAGCCCTGCCGCACATCACCTCCAGCCACCGTCACGAACTCCTCCAGGGCATCCCGAGCCCGCGCCCCCCACGCCCTCAACTCGGCCCTGTCACCTGCCTTGTGCACGGAATCGGCCATGTCATAGGCACTCTTGGCGGCATCGACCACCACCTGCCCACTGGCGATGAGCTGCACCCGAAACAGCGCGTGCAGAGCGACCCCCCGAAGCCGGTACGCCTCGACCCGAGCCTCGAAGCGAGCGGGCCCGTCCGGATCCTCGTTCTTCCGATGCCACCGATCGTGCTGCCCCCGCCTGAACTCGGTCAGGGCCCCCGCGAAGTCACTGTAGGCAGCCATACGCTCGGCCCGAAGCTGCTGCTGAGCCATGAACACCTGATCCCGAGCAGCAGACCGCCGCTGGAACAGATGCGTCACGGCAACACCGAGCAACGTCCCCAGAACAGCGATCAGAGCTGACAGAACACCGGCCACGCCCCCAGGACATCACATCGCCCGAGACACCCGCACCTGATGTGACGTCACATGACAGTCAGCACGGCGGCATGATGACCAAGTACTCGCACACCCCAGGCATCGACCTCGGCGTGAAGACCCTCGCCGTGATGGCCGACAGCACGGGCGAGATCCGAACCGTCGCGAATCCCCGGCACTATGACGCCGGGCGCAGGCAACTGCGCCGCGCCTCGCGGACCGTGTCCCGCCGCCAGGGCCCCGACCGGCGCACCGGGCGCAAGCCGTCGAAGCGGTGGGAGAAGGTCAACGCCGCCCGCAACAAGGTGCATCACCGGGTCGCGAACCTTCGCGAAGACGCCCTCCACAAGCTCACCACGAGCGTGGCCGCCGAGTACGGCACCGTCGTGGTCGAGGACCCGGGCGTCGCCGGGATGCTCCGCAACCGGCGCCTGGCCCGCCAGATCGCCGACGCCGGGTTCGCAGAGATCCGCCGCCAGCTCGACTACAAGACCCGCCAGCGCCACGCCACCCGCATCATCGTGGCGAGCCGCTGGTACCCCTCCTCGAAGACCTGTTCCGGGTGCGGCGCGGTGAAAGCCAAGCTGCCGCTGCACGTTCGGACCTACCAGTGCGACCTGTGCGGCCTGGTCATCGACCGGGACGACGACGCCGCACTCAACCTCGCCGCCCTCGCGGCAGCCTGCATGACGGGTACCGCAGTGGCCGGAGACCAGGACACCACCGCGGTGGTGTCGAAGCCTCGTGGAGCCGACCAGAAGACCCGCGCCACCCGCCCCCGCCGCAAGGCGGAGGCGGGGCGGGCAGGTGGCGCAACCCCGCCGCACCAGCGGCAGGCAGAAACGAGAGGCCGTACTCAAGCCGAAGCCCTCACGCTTGGGTGACGAGACGGACCTTCCGGGCCGAAATGCCCGGGATGCTGAGACCTGACAACGGTCTCGGCAACGGGAAGGGGTCCCTGGCGACGGGGGACGCACCAGGGAACCGCCCCTGATCACCGCTTGCGCTTCACCTCGTCCTTGACGGCACGAATCGACCGCACAGCTTTGATCAACTTGTGCGACAGCCCTGGGACCTGATCGGCGAGGTAACCAAGAACGGTCACACCTCCCGCGATCGTCCCGACAGCTACTGCCACCCAACCCGCCACTTCCATGTGCCCTCCGAGGGTGTCGTCATGACGGGCCGCAAGACCGAGCCTTGCGACGCCCCCGAGAGCCCTCGAAGACGAGGACTGTGGATGCGGCGAGACGCCCAATGTAGCCACCCAGGTCGCGCGAGAACAGAGGGCGACGAGGACCTGATGCGGGACAACCGACCGCCGTGGGCCTGGGCCCCTGGCCCACGCTGGGTGACAGAGCAGGCTGTATTGCGGATAATCCCCCGACGATTCCAAGGCAGGCATGGGGTTGCAACGCCCATGGCATAATGACCGCTATGACGCCACCCTTGATTACGATCAGCAAGCTCGCGAGTCTCGCGCGAGTGCCTCATGCTTTTCCTTATCAAGGGAGTAAACGGCAACTTGCCCACGTAATTCTTCCACTGATTCCCGACGACACCCCAAGGCTGCTTGAGCCCTTCGCCGGTTCCGCCGCGATCAGCGTCGCAGCGAGACACATCTCCGCTGTCGATACGGCGATCATCGGTGATGTCAACGAGCCGCTGATGACGCTATGGCGATCGATACTGCAAGACCATTCCTCACTGGCTGACTCGTACGAACGCCTATGGACCGAACAACTGGATGATCCGCGTTCTTACTACGAGGAGGTGAAACGAAAGTTCAACGCGACCCGTGAGCCCCAGTACTTCCTGTATCTACTGGCGCGCTGTGTAAAGGCGGCGGTCCGTTACAACCAGCAGGGTGAGTTCAATCAGGGAGCCGATCACCGAAGGCTGGGCACAAAGCCGGTGGCAATGCGTAAACGCTTGCTGGAGACATCTAACGCAATGACGGGCACAACAGTCAGAAGCGGTAGTTATCAAGCCATCCTTGCCTCCGCCCAGCCGGGCGATGTCGTGTACATGGATCCCCCGTACGAGGGGGTAACAAACGTCTCGGACCGCCGCTATATGCAAGGACTGGCGCGTTCTGAATTCGAGAACGACCTCGCTGCAGCCGTCAAGAGAGATGTGTCCTTCATCCTCTCCTACGACGGAGTCACGGGAACGAAACGCTACGGAACCCCATTGCCCGAGTCCCTCGGACTGCTGCACCTGCACCTTCATGCGGGACGCTCGTCCCAGGCGACCCTCCAGGGCCTCGACCATGTCACCATCGAGTCCCTGTACCTCTCCCCCGCGCTCGTGGAGCGCCTCGGAGGCGAACCCGCTGTTCTGGCGATCCTGGAACCCTCCTACAACCAGCCGCCCCTTCTCGATGACGCCTGCGACGCCCCGTGACATACAATGAGCGCTTATGCCTCACACGTACAGCGACGAGTTCGTCGCGTGGGTTCGCGGCCTGCAGTTCTCTCGGCGAGCACAAAGGGCGCTGGAGCACATCCTGGAGCACGGATCCGTCACCACAGCCGAACTGAACGGCATGGGTTACGACCATCCGCCCCGGGCCATCGGGGACCTCAGGGACGCCGGCGTAACCGTCGTGAAAGAGATGGTCACGGTCGATGGCCGCAGAATGGCACGGTACGCCCTCTTGGACCAGATAAACGCCAACGCATCCGGCATCGGCAGAAAGACCCTGTCCAAGCGTTTCCGTGAAGACCTGTACGACATGCACGGTCATAAATGCGCAATCTGTGGGGGGTCCTACACCAGCCGCGAACTCCAGGCGGACCATCGCGTGCCGTTCAGAATTGCCGGGGACTCCAGAGAACTACTCCTGGACGAGTTCATGCCCCTATGCGCCTCCTGCAACAGGGCGAAGTCCTGGACCTGCGAGAACTGCCCCAACTGGGAGCCCAGAGACAAGCACATGTGTACTGCGTGCCTGTGGGCGAGTCCTGACACGTACGGTCATATTGCGGGTACGGAGGAACGAAGGATCGCCGTAACCCTCCAGGGCGACCAGGTACACCTGCATGACCGCCTGAGCGCCGCCGCCGCGGCGGCCGGTGTCCCTGTGGATGAGTGGGTCAGAGAAAACCTGGAACTTCTTCTCGAGAACAACGAGACAAAGTAATGTAATGAGAGACCGGTACCAACGGTCCGAGGGGAAGCCCTCGCCAAGCGCGCCGAGACGGTGGTGCAGGGCGTCCCTTACATCCGCGGCGGGGCCAGTGGGCTCGACGCGGCACCGGAGCCCTGACCGCCGGCGTAGATGCCGGCCAAGCTGATCGTGTCGGGCCTTCCGCTGTCACGAAGCGGAGGTGAGCACATGAAGAAGTTCCGCGGAGGTGGGGAGCTGCGCCGAGCAGGCAGGAGTGCGAGACGTTTCGTGCCTCAACTCCATGGGGGCTGACGAACCTCCGGGAAACCCCAACGTGATCACTGTCATCCCAATGCGGAGTGCTGCGTCTAGCAGTACAGAGGCGAAGACCCCGTACCAGTCGTTTCCGCTGGTGACGGGGTCTTCAGGCACCTCAACAGGGTGCCCCCGGCAGGATTCGAACCTGCGCACACGGCTCCGGAGGCCGTTGCTCTATCCCCTGAGCTACGGGGGCGTGTCGGTCGCGGGATGTTGGTCGCGGCGACGGGTAGAACACTACCAGCTCCGGTGGGGTGTTCATGAACAGGTTTCGGAGGGGAGTATGGGCGTGGCCGGGTCCCCGGACGGGGTGGAAGTGGGGAAAACCCGGACGCGGTGGCCGGTGCGGACCTACTCTCAAGTTGTGCCAGGCGCGTCGGGCCGGGTGCTTGTTGTGGACGACAACAAGGTCATCCGGCAGCTGATCAGGGTCAACCTCGAACTGGAGGGCTTCGAGGTCGTGACCGCGGCCGATGGTGCCGAGTGTCTCGAAGTCGTGCATCAGGTGCGGCCCGACGTGGTCACCCTCGACGTCGTCATGCCCCGGTTGGACGGGCTGCGGACCGCCGCCCGGCTGCGGGGTGACCCGCGCACCCGGGACCTGCCCCTCGTCGTCGTCAGTGCCTGTACGCAGTACGAGGTCGAGAGCGGTCTCGACATAGGCGTCGACGCGTTCCTCGCGAAGCCCTTCGAGCCGGAGGAGCTGGTGCGGGTGGTGCGGGCGTTGGTCGAGGGGGCAGGAGGGGGCGAGCGCGCGTCGAGGGCTCCCACCGCCGTGGATGCGGACGGGGAGGGCGCGGAGCCCGCCGCCCTTGCCGCGTCGCCCGACAGCGACCCCTCCGTATCCGAGCCCGCCAGCTGATCGCGCACTCGGCCGTCCACATGCCGATACCCTCCGCAAACCTGCTCGCCTACCCACCCCCCTCCTCCCCTACGCTTGTCCCGTGACCCCCGTCGAGCTCTCCCGCACCGTGCTGCACGCCGTGCGTCGTGCCGTGGAGGACGGGGAGCTGAGCGTGACCGTCCCTGAGCGGGCTGTCGTCACCGCGCCCGGACCCGGGGGCCGGGGGGACTACGCCACCAACATCGCCCTGCGACTGGCACGCGATGCCCAGCAGCCCGCGACGCGCGTGGCCGACGTGGTGGGTGGGTACCTCCGGCGCGTCGAGGGGATCGGCGGGGTGTGGGTTACCGGGGGTGGGTTCATCAACCTCCAGGTCGCCGCCGACGCCCATCTTGGTCTTGTGCGGCGGATTCTGGCGGAGGGGCAGCGGTACGGGTACTCCCTCGCCCTCCACCAGCAGGTCGTCGAGCTGCTCGTGCCCCGTGAAGTGCGTGCCGAAGTCGTCGCGGGTGCTGTTGCGCGGATCGTCGCCTCGCAGGGCGGGGACGTCCGCATCCGGTGCGTCGCGCACGGGGAGCCCGCCGACCTCCGGCCCGTGCCCGCGCCCGACGACCCCGCCCCCCTCGGCCACGACGCCGCCCAGTGGGCCCTCCTCCACCCCGCCCCCCACGACCGGCCCCGTATCACCGCCGACCACCTCGTCCAGCGTGAGCAGAACCCCCTCTTCCGGGTGCGGTACGCCCACGCCCGGACCCGGGCCGCGCGTCGCAACGCCGCCGACCTCGGGTTCGGCCCGGAGGCCCACGCCGTGAGCGGGAGCGACACGCTGCTGCCTCTCCTCGCGGACTACCCCCGCGTCCTCACCGCCGCCGCCACCCACCGCGCCCCCGACCGTCTCGCCCGGCACCTCGTCACCGTCGCCGATGCCGTGCTGCCCCTGCTGCCGACCGTGCTGCCGCGCGGTGCCGAGAAACCCTCGGCCGCCCACCGCGCCCGGCTGGCCCTCGCCGAAGCCGCCGGTGCGGTGCTGGCCGGCGGCCTGTCCCTGCTCGGCATCGACGCACCCGACCACCTATGACCAGCCCAGCGGCCGAGCGGCCGCAGAGCTGAAGAGCCAGCGAGAGAGCCAGCGAAGACATGAGCCGTTCCGCACACCCCGCCGGGCCCCGGCACGCCGACGTCCTGCCCGAGGGGCACTACTCCGCGCCGCCCGCCGACCTCAACTCCCTCGACTCCAAGGTGTGGGCCGAGACCGTCAGCCGAAACGCGGAGGGCGTGCTCTCCGTGGGGGGCGTCGACGTCACGGCGCTGGCCGAGGAGTTCGGTACCCCCGCCTACATCCTCGACGAGGCCGACTTCCGTTCCCGCGCCCGCGCCTGGCGGACCGCCTTCGGGCCCGACGCCGACGTCTTCTACGCCGGCAAGGCGTTCCTCTCGCGGGCCGTCGTGCGGTGGCTGGACGAGGAGGGGCTGAATCTGGACGTGTGCTCGGGGGGCGAGCTGGCTACCGCGCTCTCCGCCGGGATGTCCGCCGAGCGGATCGCCTTCCACGGGAACAACAAGTCCGTCGAGGAGATCGAGCGGGCCGTGCGGGCCGGGGTCGGGCGGATCGTGCTCGACTCCTTCCAGGAGATCGCGCGGGTCGCGCACATCGCCGAGTCGCTCGGGAAGCGGCAGCGCGTGCAGATCCGCATCACCGTCGGGGTCGAGGCGCACACGCACGAGTTCATCGCCACCGCGCACGAAGACCAGAAGTTCGGCATTCCGCTGGCGGGCGGGCAGGCCGCCGAGGCCGTGCGGCGGGCGCTGCGGCTGGACGGGCTCGAACTGATCGGGATCCACTCCCACATCGGGTCGCAGATCTTCGACATGTCCGGGTTCGAGGTCGCCGCCCACCGGGTGGTGGGGTTGCTCAGGGAGATCCGGGACGAGCACGGGGTGGAGCTGCCCGAGATCGACCTCGGGGGCGGGCTGGGGATCGCGTACACCAGTGACGACGACCCCCGCGAGCCGCACGAGATCGCCAAGGCGCTGACTGAGATCGTCACGCGGGAGTGCGAGAGCGCCAGGCTGCGGACACCGCGGATCTCCGTGGAGCCGGGGCGGGCCATCGTCGGGCCCACCGCCTTCACCCTCTACGAGGTCGGCACCGTCAAGCCGCTCGACGGGCTGCGGACCTACGTCTCCGTCGACGGGGGCATGTCGGACAACATCCGCACCGCGCTCTACGACGCCGAGTACAGCGTCGCCCTCGTCTCCCGCGCCTCCGACGCCCCGCCGATGCTCTCGCGCGTCGTCGGCAAGCACTGCGAGAGCGGCGACATCGTGGTCAAGGACGCGTTCCTGCCCGCTGACCTGGCGCCGGGGGACCTGATCGCCGTACCGGCGACGGGTGCCTACTGCCGGTCCATGGCCAGCAACTACAACCACGTCCTACGGCCGCCCGTGGTCGCCGTGCGGGACGGGGAGGCCCGGGTCGTCGTGCGCCGGGAGACGGAGGACGACCTGCTGCGGCTCGACGTCGGGTGACACCCGGCCGCGGGGGGCGGGGGACGCCCGCCCCGGGGCGGAAGATCTTCCGTTCCTCCCTCCCGTGGAAATGAAATCGATGTCTCACGATCCGGACCAGGCACAGAAACTCCGGTCCGGTGAGTGAGACTGGAGCAACCTAGACGGTATGAGGAAACGAGGTCGGATGATGCGTACGCGTCCGCTGAAGGTGGCGCTGCTGGGCTGTGGGGTTGTCGGCTCAGAGGTGGCGCGCATCATGACGACGCACGCCGACGACCTCGCCGCCCGGATCGGGGCGCCCGTGGAGCTGGCCGGGGTCGCCGTACGGCGGGCCGGGAAGGCGCGGGAGGGGATCGCCCCCGAGCTGGTCACCACCGACGCCACCGCCCTCGTCAAACGCGGGGACATTGATGTCGTGGTGGAGGTGATCGGGGGGATCGAGCCCGCCCGCTCCCTCATCACCACCGCCTTCGAGCACGGGGCCTCCGTGGTGTCCGCCAACAAGGCGCTGCTCGCCCAGGAGGGCGCCGACCTGCACGCCGCGGCGGAGCAGCACGGGCGGGACCTCTATTACGAGGCCGCCGTCGCCGGGGCCATCCCGCTGATCCGGCCGCTGCGTGAGTCACTCGCCGGGGACAAGGTCAACCGGGTGCTCGGGATCGTCAACGGCACCACCAACTTCATCCTCGACAAGATGGACTCCACGGGCGCCGGGTACCAGGAGGCCCTCGACGAGGCCACCGCGCTCGGGTACGCCGAGGCCGACCCGACCGCCGACGTCGAGGGCTTCGACGCCGCCGCCAAGGCCGCCATCCTCGCCGGGATCGCCTTCCACACGCGCGTGCGCCTGGACGACGTGTACCGCGAGGGCATGGCCGAGGTGACCGCCTCCGACTTCGTCTCCGCGCGGGAGATGGGGTGCACCATCAAGCTGCTCGCCATCTGTGAGCGGGCCGAGGGCGGGGGGTCCGTCACGGCACGCGTGCACCCGGCCATGATTCCGCTCACGCATCCGCTCGCCTCCGTGCGCGGCGCGTACAACGCCGTGTTCGTGGAGTCGGACGCCGCCGGGCAGCTGATGTTCTACGGGCCCGGGGCGGGCGGCAGTCCCACCGCCTCCGCCGTGCTCGGCGACCTCGTCGCCGTCTGCCGCAACCGGCTCAACGGGGCCACCGGGCCCGGCGAGTCGGCGTACGCCGCGCTGCCGGTGTCGCCGATGGGCGAGGTCGTCACGCGGTACCACATCAGCCTGGACGTGGCGGACAAGCCCGGTGTGCTCGCCCAGGTGGCCACCGTGTTCGCCGAGCACGGGGTGTCCATCGACACCGTACGGCAGCAAGGCCGCCAGGACGGCGACGGCGAGGCGTCCCTCGTCGTCGTCACCCATCGCGCGTCCGACGCCTCCCTCACCGGGACCGTCGAGGCGTTGCGCAAGCTCGACACCGTGCGGGGTGTCGCCAGCATCATGCGGGTTGAAGGAGAGTAACCAGCAATGACCCACCAGTGGCGCGGAATCATCGAGGAGTACCGGGACCGGCTGCCCGTCTCCGACACCACGCCGGTCGTGACGCTCCGTGAGGGCGGCACGCCCCTCGTGCCCGCGCAGGTGCTCTCCGAGCGCACGGGCTGCGAGGTCCACCTCAAGGTGGAAGGCGCCAACCCCACCGGGTCCTTCAAGGACCGCGGCATGACCATGGCCATCAGCAAGGCCAAGGAGGAGGGCGCGAAGGCCGTCATCTGCGCCTCCACCGGCAACACCTCCGCCTCCGCCGCCGCGTACGCCGTGCGCGCGGGGATGGTCTCGGCCGTCCTCGTGCCGCAGGGCAAGATCGCGCTCGGCAAGATGGGGCAGGCGCTCGTGCACGGCGCGAAGATCCTCCAGGTCGACGGCAACTTCGACGACTGTCTGACGCTCGCCCGCGCGCTCAGCGACAACTACCCCGTGGCGCTGGTCAATTCGGTCAACCCGGTGCGCATCCAGGGGCAGAAGACGGCCGCGTTCGAGATCGTGGACATGCTCGGCGACGCGCCCGACATCCATGTCCTGCCGGTCGGCAACGCGGGCAACATCACCGCCTACTGGAAGGGCTACACGGAGTACGCCGCCGACGGCGTGGCCACCGGGACCCCGCGCATGTGGGGGTTCCAGGCGTCCGGCTCCGCGCCCATCGTGCGCGGTGAGGTGGTCAAGGACCCGTCGACCATCGCCACCGCCATCCGGATCGGCAACCCGGCCTCCTGGCAGTACGCGCTCGCCGCCCGTGACGAGTCCGGCGGGTTCATCGACGAGGTGACGGACCGTGAGATCCTGCGCGCCTACCGGCTGTTGGCCGCGCAGGAGGGCGTCTTCGTGGAGCCCGCCTCCGCCGCCTCCGTCGCGGGCCTGCTGAAGGCCGCCGAGCAGGGCAAGGTCGACCCCGGGCAGCGCATCGTGTGCACGGTCACCGGCAACGGTCTCAAGGACCCCGACTGGGCCGTCGCGGGCGCCCCGCAGCCCGTCACCGTCCCGGTCGACGCGGCGACGGCGGCCGAGCGGCTGGGCCTGGCCTGATCCGTACGGGTACCCGGCGCACGCCGAGTCGGACCGGGTACCCGTAGCGACTGGTGTAAACCCCCCGTGGGCGGGAAACACGTCCACCGAGGTCAATCCCCACGGAGGAGGCACAGGGGGCTTACGACACGCATCGTGCGCCTCCTGTGCGCCCTATGTCGCCACAGAACCTTCCTTCGATAAGCTGTACTGAACCCGCCTCCCGCATATGCCCGTCGAGGGCGCGGTGCGGTGCCCGTCGAGGGTCCGGTGCCGAGCGGCCCGAGGGGTCGGGGTTCCCGTACGTATCGACTTCGAATGTCTTCGACAATCACGCAGCTCAAGGAGAGTCAGCGAGCGATGGCCGGTCCAGCGTTCCGCGCCGCCGCCGTCCGGGTGCGCGTCCCCGCCACCAGCGCCAACCTCGGCCCGGGCTTCGACGCCCTCGGCCTCGCGCTGGGCTTGTACGACGACGTCGTCGTCCGGGTGGCCGACTCCGGGCTGCACATCGACATCGCGGGCGAGGGCAGTGAGACCCTCCCGCGCGACGAGAGCCATCTCCTCGTCCGCTCCCTGCGCACCGCCTTCGACCTCCTCGGCGGCCAGCCCCGCGGCCTGGAGATCGTCTGCGCCAACCGCATCCCGCACGGCCGCGGCCTCGGCTCGTCCTCCGCCGCCATCTGCGCCGGGATCGTCGCCGCCCGCGCCGTGACCATAGGCGGCGAGGCCCGCCTCGACGACGCCGCCCTGCTGGAGCTGGCCACCGAGATCGAGGGCCACCCCGACAACGTCGCCGCCTGTCTGCTCGGCGGCTTCACCCTGTCCTGGATGGAGGCGGGCGCCGCGCGGGCGATCAGGATGGAGCCCGCCGGTTCCATCGTTCCGGTGGTTTTCGTACCCGGGAAGCCGGTCCTCACCGAGACCGCGCGCGGTCTCCTCCCGCGCACCGTCCCGCACGTCGACGCCGCCACCAACGCGGGCCGTGCCGCCCTGCTCGTCGAGGCCCTCACCCGGCGCCCCGAGCTGCTGCTGCCCGCCACCGAGGACCGCCTCCACCAGGAGTACCGCGCCCCCGCCATGCCGGAGAGCGCCGCGCTGGTGGAGCGGCTGCGCGCCGACGGCGTCCCGGCGGTGATCTCCGGCGCCGGGCCCACCGTGATGGCGCTGGCGGACGCGGACAGCGCCGACAAGGTCGAGGCGCTGGCCGGCTCGGGCTGGGCCGCCAACCGGCTCGGGCTCGATCTCGGGGGCGCGAGCGTGCTGCCGCTCGCGACCACCACCAAACCCGGTGCCACCAGCGAGAACGCCGACGCCGACAGCGGTCGTGGCACGGCCGGTGACCTCGGCGTCGGTAAATAAAGTGGGCGGTTGCCGGATTTCGAGAGGGGGAATGTTTGTTGGATCCGGTAGTGTTAACCTCAAGTCTGCACCCGACCCCACCATGGCGAGGTGCCTCGTGTCCCCGTCCGGGACAGACATTCTTCCGGGAGCTCCCCAAGCCGCACTGTGTTTCGTACCTCGTATGCGGGCAGTACGTCGTACGTCGACACTGAGCGGACCTGCGGGCACGCTCCGGAACCGGTGCGACCACGCCACGTGACACTGGGTGCCACGGCTCGTCGGGGTTGCGCCAATCACCAGATATCTCTTCCGCCTCTTTGGCGGACCACCGCCCCGGCATGGTCCACACAGCGAGGACCTAGCCGGACAGCACAACCGGTCGCCGAGCCAGACAGGCCGACGTCCGCTCCAGGGAAGGACCCTTCGTGAGCGACACCACCGATCTGATGGGCGCACGTGTCGAGGAGACCGCTGCCGCGCCCGCTACGGACGCCTCCGCGCCTGCCACCGGTGCCGGCTCCCGGCGGCGCCGCGGTACCGGCCTTGAGGGCATGGTGCTGGCCGAGCTGCAACAGGTCGCATCCGGCCTCGGCATCAGGGGCACCGCGCGGATGCGCAAGAGCCAGCTGATCGAGGTCATCAAGGAGGCGCAGGCGTCCGGTGGCGCCCCGGCCAAGGCCGCCGACGCCGCCACCGAGACCAAGCCGAAGCGCCGGGCCACCGCGCGGACCCGTACCGGTGACGGCGCCGAGAAGGCCGGGAAGAAGGCGGAGACGGCCACCGAGGCCCCCGCCGAGAAGCCCGCCGCCGCCAAGGCCGAGCAGGCCGCGGCCCAGCAGCAGATCGAGATCCCGGGCCAGCCCGCCGGGGACACCTCCCGCGAGGACGCCCCCGCCGAGCGCCGTCGTCGCCGCGCCACCGCCGAGGCGGGCAGCCCCGAGACGGTCACCGCCGAGGCCAAGAGCGAGCCGAAGGCCGAGACTCCCGCGCACGCCCAGCAGCAGGGTCAGGGCCAGCAGGGCGACGCCGGTGACGGCGGTGAGGGCCGCCGCCGCGACCGCCGTGAGCGCGGCCGGGACCGCGACCGCGGTGACCGCGGTGACCGCGGCGACCGGCGCAAGGGCGACGACCAGCAGCGCGGCGGCCAGCAGCAGGGCGGCGGGCGCCAGGACCGTGGACAGCAGCGGGCCGACGAGGACGGGGACGACTTCGAGGGTGGCCGCCGTGGCCGCCGTGGCCGCTACCGGGACCGTCGGGGCCGTCGGGGCCGCGACGACGTGCAGGAGCCGCAGATCACCGAGGACGACGTCCTGATCCCCGTCGCGGGCATCCTGGACATCCTCGACAACTACGCGTTCATCCGTACGTCCGGCTACCTGCCCGGCCCGAACGACGTGTACGTCTCCCTCGCCCAGGTCCGCAAGAACGGCCTGCGCAAGGGCGACCACGTCACCGGTGCGGTGCGGCAGCCCAAGGAAGGCGAGCGGCGCGAGAAGTTCAACGCGCTGGTCCGTCTGGACTCCGTCAACGGCATGGCGCCCGAACACGGCCGTGGCCGCCCGGAGTTCAACAAGCTGACCCCGCTGTACCCGCAGGACCGGCTCCGCCTGGAGACCGACCCGGGCGTGCTGACCACCCGGATCATCGACCTCGTGTCGCCGATCGGCAAGGGCCAGCGCGGTCTGATCGTGGCCCCGCCGAAGACCGGCAAGACCATGATCATGCAGGCGGTCGCCAACGCGATCACCCACAACAACCCCGAGTGCCACCTGATGGTCGTCCTGGTCGACGAGCGTCCGGAAGAGGTCACCGACATGCAGCGGTCGGTCAAGGGCGAGGTCATCTCCTCGACCTTCGACCGCCCGGCCGAGGACCACACCACGGTCGCCGAGCTGGCCATCGAGCGCGCCAAGCGCCTGGTGGAGCTGGGTCACGACGTGGTCGTCCTGCTGGACTCGATCACCCGTCTGGGCCGCGCCTACAACCTGGCCGCCCCGGCCTCGGGCCGCATCCTGTCCGGTGGTGTCGACTCCACCGCCCTGTACCCGCCGAAGCGCTTCTTCGGTGCGGCCCGCAACATCGAGGACGGCGGCTCGCTGACCATCCTCGCCACCGCCCTGGTGGACACCGGGTCCCGCATGGACGAGGTGATCTTCGAGGAGTTCAAGGGCACCGGCAACATGGAGCTGAAGCTCGACCGGAAGCTCGCCGACAAGCGGATCTTCCCGGCGGTGGACGTGGACGCGTCCGGCACCCGTAAGGAAGAGATCCTGCTCGGCAACGAGGAACTGGCGGTCGTCTGGAAGCTGCGCCGGGTGCTGCACGCGCTCGACCAGCAGCAGGCCATCGAGCTGCTCCTCGACAAGATGAAGCAGACCAAGTCGAACGTCGAGTTCCTGATGCAGATCCAGAAGACGACGCCGACGCCCGGCAACGGCGACTGAGCCGGACCTGCGCAAACGGAACGGGCCGTCCCCAGGGGCGGCCCGTTCCGCGTGTCAGTGGCCCGGGGTAGGATCACGGCTCTTCCTCGAACTCGTGATCCCTAGGGGGGACTTCCATGGGCACACCCATGTCCGGGGGCGGTCGGCGTAGACGCCGGATACGCATCGCCCTGCCCGTCGCCGCGGCCTCCGTGGCCGCGGCCGTCGCCGCCGCGCTGCTGACCTCGTCCGCCAGCGCGGCCGCCGCGCAGCCCGGCCCGCCCGCCGTGACGCAGCACGCCTCGCCCTCGCTCTCCGAGCTGAAGCAGCGCGTCGCCGATGCCGCCGCCAGCGACGACACCGCGGGGGAGGCCGCCAAGTCCTCCTACAGCGCCTCCAGCGGCGTCGACGCGAAGATCATCGGTGGTACCACCACCAGCATCACGAGCGCGCCGTGGATGGCCCAGCTCTGGTACTACGACGAGGCCAACGACTTCGGCTTCTTCTGCGGCGGCGCCGTCGTCGCCCCGACGAAGATCCTCACCGCCGCGCACTGCGTGCAGGGCTACGACTGGTACGCCAACGGCGCGGTCGTCACCGGCACCGCGCAGCTCGCCGACGACGACCTGTACGGCGGGACCGTCAGCGGCGTCTGGCGGCAGTGGAACCACCCGTCGTACAGCGCCCACACCCTCGACAACGACATCGCGGTCCTCACCCTGCCCAACCCGGTGAAGGCCACCCCGATCCGGATGACGACGGCCAGCGACACGTCGTCCTACGCCGCCGGGACCCAGGCCAAGGTCTACGGCTGGGGCCGCACCAGCTCCACCTCCCAGGACATCTCCCAGGCCCTGAAGGTGGCCACGCTCCCGATCCAGTCCGACACCACCTGCTCCGGCTTCTACGGCGCCGACTTCGTCAAGGGCCACATGGTCTGCGCGGGCACCCCCGCCACCGGCAGCGACACCGGCACCACGAGCCCCTGCAACGGCGACTCCGGCGGTCCGCTGGTCGTGAACAACCGCATCGTGGGCGTCGTCTCCTGGGGTGTGACGGACTGTGTCGCGGAGGGCGCCTACAGCGTCTTCAGCAAGGTCAGGACGTACGTGGGCGCCGCCTACCCGCGCGTCGACGACACCAACCTCAGCGGTGACCACCGGGCCGACCTGTGGGTGCGCAGCAGCTCCACCTACACCGGCTACGAGAAGGACTCCCAGGGCACCTCGTTCGGCAGCCGCCAGTCCTGGGGCAGCTTCAAGGGCTTCAACACCGTCCTCCAGACCGACTTCGACCGGGACGGCTACCAGGACCTGATCGTCCGGCGCGTCTCCGACGGCGACGTGTTCTGGCTGCACTGGGTGCCCGCCAGCGGCTCCTGGGCCACCACCAAGATCCGCGACAACTGGAAGAGCCGCACCCGCATCAGCGCCCCCGGCGACGTCACCGGCGACTACCTGCCCGACCTGATGAGCGTCGACTCCACCGGCCAGATGTGGGTCTACAAGGGCACCGGCACCGGCTCCTTCTCCGGCCGCGTCGCGGTCGGCGGCACCGGCTGGAGGCAGTACGACCAGATCGTCGGCCACGGTGACTTCACCGGCGACGGGAACACCGACCTGATCGCGCGCACCCGCAGCAACGGCTACGTCTACCTGTACAAGGGCACCGGCTCGGCCACCTCGCCCTTCCCGTCCCGGGTCAAGGTGCGCACCTGGAGCACCTCCGGGTACGACAAGCTCACCGCGGTCGGTGACGTCAACGGCGACGGCCGCGCCGACCTGCTCGCCCGCACACCGGGTGGCACGCTCTACCTCTACAAGGGCACCGGCAAGGCCACCAGCGAGATCTTCGCCACGCGGATCAACGTCGGCACCGGCTACCAGGGGTACGACATCTGGGGCTGACGGTCCCGCAAGCCGCGGGTGAGGTCCGGTGCTCCGGGCCCCCGTACGACCACGCAGCGTGCCCATCGCCTCCGGCGGTGGGCACAGCGCGTCGTATGACCCTGCTCCCCGGTGTCCCCGTCCCGCCTCCCGAGGGACGATGGTGAACGGGCCCGCACGGGCCACCGACCATGTCCGCGCCTCACCGCAGGGGGTAACCGACCGGACGAGAACCGAGGAGCACATGGCTGCCGAGAGCACGCCGGGAACCGGCACACCAGGCACACCAGGCACCCCAGGCCCCCGCCGCCGCGCCCGGGGCCGCCGCCGCGGGCCCCGCGGTGGACGCCGTACGGGCGTCCTCGTCGCCGCCTGGGCCGCGGCGGGCGTCGTCGTCCTCGGCGGCGCCGGGGCCGGGTACGTCTACCTCAAGCTCAACGGCAACCTGGAGAGCGTCGACATCGACCACGCCCTCGGCACCGACCGGCCCACCAAGGTCGACGACGGCTCCGAGAACATCCTCGTCCTCGGCTCGGACACCCGCTCCGGCTCCAACAAGGCCCTGGGCGGCGGCGCCGACGACGGCAGCGCCCGCTCCGACACGGCGATGGTCGTGCACGTCCACGAGGGCCACAGGAAGGCCAGCGTCGTCTCCATCCCGCGCGACACCCTCATCGACCGGCCCGAGTGCACCGACACCGACGGCGACGTCCATCACGCCGTCAGGGGCGTGATGTTCAACTCCGCGTACTCCACCGGCGGCGCCGCCTGCGCCGTGAAGACCGTCGAGTCGCTCACCGGCATCCGCATGGACCACTACCTGGAGGTCGACTTCAGCGGCTTCCGGAAGCTGGTCGACGAACTCGGCGGCGTCCGGGTCACCACCACCGAGGACATCCGGGACCCCGAGAGCCACCTCGACCTCGGGGCCGGGACCCACCGGCTCACCGGCGAGCAGGCGCTCGGCCTGGTCCGCACCCGGCACGGCGTCGGCGACGGCTCCGACCTCGGCCGCATCCAGCTCCAGCAGGCGTTCCTCAAGGCCCTGGTCGAGCAGGTCGGGGACGTCGGCCTGCTCACCAGCCCCAAGAAGCTCTACGACCTCGCCGACACCGCCACCCAGGCCGTCACCACCGACTCCGACCTGGGCTCGGTGAACTCCCTGATGTCCTTCGCGGCCGGGCTCAAGGGCATCGGCGCCGACCACATGACCATGGTCACCATGCCGGTCCGGTACGACCCCGCCGACCCCGACCGCGTCGTCGTCGCCGAGAAGCACGCGGACCGGGTGTGGAAGGCGCTGAAGCAGGACCGGCCGATCCCCAGGTCGGCCACCGAGGGCATGGCGACCGGTGAGGCCGAGGGCGTCGTCAGCGCCCCCTGAGCGGCGTGGCAGGCCTCCCGCGACCCCCGGGGAATAGATCACCCCCACCCCCCGTTTTGGGGGATGGCCCCAGTCCTGGCAGACTGGTACGTCGGCTCCGGTTCACGCCCCCGCACCCCGCGGCTGCGACCCGGCGCCCTCCCGAAACCTAGGAGACACCTTGAAGCGCGACATCCACCCCGAGTACGTCGAGACGCAGGTCAGCTGCACCTGTGGCGCGTCGTTCACCACTCGCAGCACGATCCAGAGCGGCGCCATCCGTGCCGAGGTCTGCTCCGAGTGCCACCCGTTCTACACGGGCAAGCAGAAGATCCTCGACACCGGTGGCCGTGTGGCCCGCTTCGAGGCCCGCTTCGGCAAGGCCGCCGGCAAGAAGTAGCGAGCCGCCAGCGCCGGTCCACGGCAGCGCCCTCCGCATCCCGGGGGGCGCGCCGGGGACCGGCGTTTTTGGTCGCGCCACCCCGGCCCCCCGCGGGGCGCCTCGCCCGTCTTACCGTCGCACGTCCGTCATTTCAGGAGCCCAAGATGTTCGAGGCCGTTGACGACCTCGTCGCCGAGCACGCCGATCTGGAGAAGCAGCTCGCCGATCCGTCGGTCCACGCCGACCAGGCCAACGCGCGCAAGCTCAACAAGCGCTACGCCGAGCTGACCCCGATCGTCGCCACGTACCGCTCCTGGAAGCAGACCGGCGACGACATCGAGACCGCGCGCGAACTCGGCGCCGACGACCCGGAGTTCGCCGCCGAGGTCAAGGAGCTGGAGAAGCACCGCGAGGAGCTGACCGAGAAGCTGCGCCTGCTGCTCGTCCCGCGCGACCCCAGCGACGACAAGGACGTGATCCTGGAGATCAAGGCGGGCGCGGGCGGCGACGAGTCCGCCCTGTTCGCCGGTGACCTGCTGCGCATGTACCTGCGGTACGCCGAGCGGGTCGGCTGGAAGACCGAGATCATCGACGCCACCGAGTCCGAGCTGGGCGGCTACAAGGACGTCCAGGTCGCCGTGAAGACCCGCGGTCAGACCGAGCCCGGGCACGGCGTGTGGGCGCGGCTGAAGTACGAGGGCGGCGTGCACCGCGTGCAGCGGGTGCCCGCGACCGAGTCGCAGGGCCGCATCCACACCTCCGCGGCCGGTGTCCTCGTCACCCCCGAGGCCGAGGAGGTGGACGTCGAGATCAACCCCAACGACCTGCGGATCGACGTCTACCGGTCCTCCGGGCCCGGCGGGCAGTCCGTCAACACCACCGACTCCGCGGTGCGCATCACGCACCTGCCCTCCGGGGTCGTCGCCTCCTGCCAGAACGAGAAGAGCCAGCTCCAGAACAAGGAGCAGGCCCTGCGTATCCTGCGTTCCAGGCTGCTCGCCATGGCGCAGGAGGAGGCGGAGCGGGAAGCCGCCGACGCCCGCCGCAGCCAGGTCCGCACCGTCGACCGCTCCGAGAAGATCCGCACCTACAACTTCCCGGAGAACCGCATCTCGGACCACCGCGTCGGCTTCAAGGCGTACAACCTGGACCAGGTCCTGGACGGCGAACTCGACGCGGTCATCCAGGCGTGCGTCGACGCGGACTCGGCCGCCAAGCTCGCCGCCGCGTGACCGCGTAGACCGCGTAGACCGCGTAAGCCGTGTAACCCCAAGACAGCCCGACAGCTCGGACAGCTCGGAGGACCAGCGTGAACCTGCTGCTCGCGGAGGTGGCGCAGGCCACCCAGCGGCTGGCCGACGCCGGCGTGCCCTCGCCGCGCACCGACGCGGAGGAGCTCGCCGCGTTCGTCCACGGCGTCAAGCGCGGCGAGCTGCACACCGTCCGGGACGCGGACTTCGACGCCCGGTACTGGGAGGTCGTCGCCCGCCGTGAGGCCCGGGAGCCGCTCCAGCACATCACCGGCCGCGCCTACTTCCGCTACCTGGAACTCCAGGTCGGCCCCGGGGTGTTCGTGCCCCGCCCGGAGACGGAGTCCGTGGTCGGCTGGGCGATAGACGCCGTCCGGGCGATGGACGTCGTCGAGCCGTGCATCGTCGACCTGTGCACCGGCTCCGGCGCCATCGCCCTCGCCCTGGCCCAGGAGGTGCCGCGCTCGCGCGTGCACGCCGTGGAGCTGTCGGAGGAGGCGCTGCCGTGGACCCGCAAGAACATGGAGGGCTCCCGGGTCGACCTGCGCCACGGTGACGCCCTGACCGCGTTCCCGGACCTCGACGGCCAGGTGGACCTGGTCATCTCCAACCCGCCGTACATCCCGCTGACCGAGTGGGAGTACGTCGCTCCCGAAGCGCGTGACCACGATCCCGAGCTGGCGTTGTTCTCCGGCGAGGACGGCCTCGACCTGATCCGCGGCCTGGAGCGCACCGCGCACCGGCTGCTGCGTCCCGGGGGGCTCGTCGTCGTCGAGCACGCCGACACCCAGGGCGGCCAGGTGCCGTGGATCTTCGCCGAGGACCGCGGCTGGACCGACGCCGCCGACCACCCCGACCTGAACAACCGGCCGCGCTTCGCCACCGCCCGCAAGGCGCTGCCGTGACCGCCCCGAACCACTTCATCCCGCAGCACGTGTACTTCGTGTACGAGGAGGCCCGCTGATATGGCACGGCGATACGACACCAACGACGCGACCGACCGGGTGACGGGTCTGCGTGAGGCCGCGTCCGCCGTCCGCCGTGGCGAGCTGGTGGTCCTCCCGACGGACACCGTGTACGGCATCGGCGCCGACGCCTTCTCCTCGGAGGGCGTCGCCGACCTGCTCGCCGCCAAGGGCCGGGGCCGCACCATGCCCACGCCCGTCCTCATCGGCTCCCCGAACACCCTGCACGGGCTGGTCACCGACTTCTCCGAGCTGGCCTGGGAACTGGTCGACGCGTTCTGGCCGGGCGCGCTGACCCTGGTCGCCAGGCACCAGCCGTCCCTGCAGTGGGACCTCGGCGACACCCGCGGCACGGTCGCCGTACGGATGCCGCTGCACCCGGTCGCCATCGAGCTGCTCACCGACGTCGGCCCGATGGCCGTCTCCTCCGCCAACCTGACCGGGCACCCGGCGCCGGAGGACTGCGACGCCGCGCAGCGGATGCTCGGCGACTCCGTCTCCGTCTACCTCGACGGCGGTCCGACGCCCGGCATCGTGCCGTCCTCCATCGTCGACGTCACCGGCCAGGTGCCGGTGCTGCTGCGGGAGGGCGCGCTGTCGCCGGAGGAGTTGCGGAAGGTCGTACCCGACCTCGAGGTGGCCAATTGACCGCCCCCGGGTCGGGGCGTGGCATAGGCAACCGGGAGAGCGCGGCGGAGATCACGACGACGTTCGTGGGGCTGCCGCGCGACACCTTCCGCATCCTCCACGTCAGCACCGGAAACGTCTGCCGCTCGCCCATCACCGAGCGGCTGACCCGGCATTTCGTCAAGGAGCGGCTGGGCATCCTGGGCGGCGGGCTGGTCGTGGAGAGCGCGGGCACCTGGGGCCACGAGGGCGCCCCCATGGAGGCCAACGCCGAGACGGTGCTGGCCGACTTCGGCGCGGACGCCTCCGGGTTCACCGGGCGGGAGCTGCTCGACGAGCACGTCATCCGGGCCGACCTGGTGCTGACGGCCACGCGTGACCACCGGGCGCAGGTGATCTCGATGGGGCACTCGGCGGGCCTGCGGACGTTCACGCTGAAGGAGTTCACGCGGCTGGTGAAGGCCATCGACCCGGCGACGCTGCCGCCGCTCGACGACGGGGTGGTGACCCGCGCCCGCGCCCTGGTCCGCGCGGCGGCGGCACTCCGCGGCTGGCTGCTGGCGCCCACCGCCGAGGCGGACGAGGTGTACGACCCGTACGGGGCGCCGCTGCCGTTCTTCCGGTCCATCGGGGACGAGATACACGAGGCGCTGGATCCCGTGGTGACGGCGCTGACGGGGGTCCCCGCCCGGGCGTGACCAACGGGCGGCGGCCCCGCCAGGGGCCTACATTTGGGGCATACGTCCACGCTGACGCCCGGGAGCCCACCATGTCGGTCACCCCCGCCCCCACGGCCGATGTCGCCGAGGTGCTGCGGCGCCAGGATCCGCAGGTCGCGGAGATCCTGCTCGGGGAGCTGGCCCGGCAGTCGGACACACTGCAGCTGAGCGCCGCGGAGAACTTCACGTCCCCGGCCGTGCTGGCGGCGCTGGGATCGGCGCTCGCGAACAAGTACGCGGAGGGGTATCCGGGGGCCCGGCACCACGGCGGCTGCGAGGTCGTCGACGTCGCCGAGCGGCTGGCGGTGGACCGGGCGAAGGCACTGTTCGGCGCCGAGCACGCCAACGTGCAGTCGCACTCGGGCTCCTCGGCGGTACTGGCCGCGTACGCCGCGCTGCTGCGCCCCGGTGACACCGTCCTCGCACTGGGACTGCCGTACGGCGGGCACCTCACCCACGGGTCGCCCGCGAACTTCTCCGGACGCTGGTTCGACTTCGTCGGCTACGGCGTCGACGCCGAGACCGGGCTCATCGACCGCGACCAGGTGCGGACGCTGGCGCGGGCCCGGCGCCCCAAGGCGATCGTGTGCGGTTCCATCGCCTACCCACGCCACCTCGACTACGCCTTCTTCCGCGAGGTCGCCGACGAGGTCGGCGCCTGTCTGATCGCGGACGCCGCCCATCCCATCGGGCTCGTCGCCGGGGGAGCGGCGCCCAGTCCGGTGCCGTACGCGGACATCGTCTGCGCCACCACGCACAAGGTGCTGCGCGGGCCGCGCGGCGGGATGGTCCTGTGCGGCGGCGAGCTGGCCGAGCGGGTGGACCGGGCCGTGTTCCCGTTCACCCAGGGCGGCGCGCAGATGCACACCATCGCCGCGAAGGCCGTCGCGTTCGGCGAGGCCGCGACGGCGGACTTCGCGGCGTACGCGCACCAGGTCGTGGCCAACGCCCGGGTGCTGGCGGCGGGGCTGGCCGCCGAGGGGCTCGTCGTCACCACCGGCGGCACGGACACCCACCTGATCACCGCCGACCCGGCGCCGCTCGGCGTCGACGGCCGCACCGCCCGGGGGCTGCTCGCCGCGGCCGGCCTGGTGCTGGAGTGCTGCGCCCTGCCGCACGGCGACGCGCGGGGGCTGCGGCTGGGGACGGCGGCGGTGACCACGCAGGGGATGCGGGAGGGCGAGATGGGGCGGATCGCCGCGCTGCTGGCGGCGGTGGTGCGGGGGGAGGTGGACGGGGCGCGGGCCAGGGGAGAGGTGCGGGAGCTGACGCTGGGGTTCCCGCCGTATCCGGCGGCCCCTCCGGCGTCGTATCCCTCCTGAGCGGGGGTAGACGCCCCCTGGCCGGCCCCCGCGGCACCGCTCGCACGGCGGGTCGTGCAACCATCGTCGCTACCCGGAAGTCCCTACGTATATGCGTCACGTACGAGTCCGTCGCTAGGGTGTGGGCTGAGATGGCCAGCGAGACCTGTGGGGAAGCCCGTGCGTGAATACCTGCTGACGCTCTGCGTCACGGCCGCGGTGACGTATCTGCTGACCGGGCCGGTACGCAAGTTCGCGATCGTGGCGGGGGCGATGCCGGAGATCCGGGCCCGGGACGTGCACCGGGAACCGACTCCGCGCCTCGGCGGGATCGCCATGTTCTTCGGGCTGTGCGCGGGGCTGCTGGTCGCCTCCCACCTCACCAACCTCAACGAGGTCTTCGAGAAGTCGAACGAACCCCGGGCGCTGCTCTCCGGGGCGGCGCTGATCTGGCTGATCGGGGTGCTGGACGACAAGTTCGAGATCGACGCCCTGATCAAGCTGGGCGGGCAGATGATCGCGGCCGGTGTGATGGTGGTCCAGGGTCTGACGATCCTGTGGCTGCCGGTGCCGGGTGTGGGGACGGTCGCGCTGACCCAGTGGCAGGGCACGCTGCTCACGGTCGCGCTGGTGGTGATCACCATCAACGCGGTGAACTTCGTCGACGGCCTGGACGGCCTCGCGGCGGGCATGGTGTGCATCGCCGCGTGCGCGTTCTTCCTGTACGCCTACCGGATCTGGTACGGCTACAACATCGAGGCCGCCGCCCCGGCGACGCTGTTCGCGGTGATCCTGATGGGCATGTGCCTGGGCTTCCTGCCGCACAACATGCACCCGGCGCGGATCTTCATGGGCGACTCCGGGTCGATGCTGATCGGGCTGGTGCTGGCCGCGGGCGCGATCTCGGTGACGGGGCAGATCGATCCCGACGTGATGAAGCTGTTCTCCGGCTCCGAGCGCAACGCCGTGCACCAGATGGTGCCGGTCTACATCCCGCTGGTGATGCCGCTGACCATCATCGCGATCCCGGCGGCCGACCTGGTGCTGGCGATCGTCCGGCGCACCTGGCGCGGTCAGTCGCCGTTCGCCGCGGACCGGGGGCACCTGCACCACCGGCTGCTGGAGATCGGGCACTCGCACAGCAGGGCGGTGCTGATCATGTACTTCTGGTCGGCGCTGATCGCCTTCGGGGCGCTGGCCTACTCGGTGAACTCGGCGTCGATGTGGATCGTGCTGGGCGTGGTCTTCCTCAGCGCGGTCGGGCTGATGCTGCTCCTGCTGCCGCGCTTCACCCCGCGCGCCCCGCGCTGGGCGGAGCGGTTCGTGCCGCCGCGCTACCGGCGCCGCGGTGCCCGGCCGGTGGCGGCGGAGGCGGAGTCGGAAGCCGGGGACGCCGAGCCGGTGGCCGCGCGGGAGGAGCCGCGGGAGCCGGTGGCGGCCGGGGTGTCACGGGTCAACGGCGCGACCGCCGTGGGGCACCGAAGGTAAGAATCTGACTAAGGCATTGCCAACCCGTGGGGCTGTGATGGGGGAGCGAAGCATCCCAATACCAGACAAGTCGGCTCGGTTCTCGCTCAGGCGCGCACTTTCACTCTCATGTGTGACGGTGGGCACACGCTCAGGTAAAGACCTCATCAAATAGTTTGTGATACCGTTCACGAGAACCCCCGGATAGAGCCGAAGGACCCTGGTGCGAGGGTCCATTGGTGTGAGGTTCGCTCTCAGCCCGGGACTACGCTCGTCCATGACGACACCCTGCCCCCTTTTGTGAAAGCGGAGTTGCCGCCATGCCCTCCAGTGACGCCCGGATCCTCGCTCAGGCCGCTGTGCCCACAGCTGCCGTCGGCGCGGTCGCCGCCGTGGTCAGCGGAGTGGTCGCGGGTGGCAAGGGGGCGGTCGGTGCGATCGTCGCGACCGTGATCGTGACCCTGTTCATGGGAATCGGTCTCTATGTTCTCCAGCGCACCGCCACATCGCTTCCGCACCTTTTCCAGGCAATGGGCCTGATGCTCTACGCGGCGCAGATTCTGCTGTTGTTCGTCTTCGTCGCCGTGTTCAAGAACACCACGCTCTTCAACCCCCGGGCTTTCGCGCTCACTCTGGTCGCCACCACCCTCGCGTGGATCGCCGCGCAGACACGGGCGCACATGAAGTCCAAGATCCTCTACGTCGAGCCCGACAAGTCGGGGCACTCGTCGTGAGGGGTAGGGCCGGGATAAAGGCGCATGAGAGATCCTGCTATCGTCCGGTGCCAACTGCGGCATCGCGGGCGCGGGCATCCGAGCTGACGCCTGCTCAATCGCGAGGCGAGATGCCCCACAGCCGCCCCCACATCCGTAACACCAGTCCCGTGCCGAACCGCGGCCCCGCGCCGCGCCGACACAACGAGGTTGCCGTTTCCATGCGCCACGATGAAGGAGCCCGCGGTGAGTGCTGACCCGACGCAGGTGCTCGCCTTCGAGACCGACTGCCACCTCTTCGACGGGTGCGGCTTCCCGGCTCCTGGCCTGCACTCTTTCCTCTTCGAGCCGCTCCTGGGAGACGCCGACGGCAACGGCTTCTACTTCAACAAGCCGATGCTGCTCGCGCTGCTCGGCTCGATCATCGTGGTCGGCTTCTTCTGGGCCGCGTTCGCCCGGCCGAAGATCGTCCCGGGCAAGCTCCAGATGGTCGCCGAGGCCGGCTACGACTTCGTACGCCGCGGCATCGTCTACGAGACGATCGGCAAGAAGGAAGGCGAGAAGTACGTACCGCTCGCCGTCTCCCTGTTCTTCTTCATCTGGATGATGAACCTCTGGTCGATCGTCCCGGTCGCCGCCTTCCCGGTGACGTCGATCATCGCGTACCCGATGGTGCTGGCGCTGATCGTCTACGTCACCTGGGTCTCGCTGACCTTCAAGCGGCACGGTTTCGTCGGCTTCTTCAAGAACGTGACGGGCTACGACAAGTCGCTCGGCCCGGTGCTGCCGCTCTCGATGACCATCGAGTTCTTCTCCAACCTGCTGGTCCGCCCGTTCACGCACGCCGTCCGGCTCTTCGCGAACATGTTCGCCGGCCACACGCTGCTGCTGCTCTTCACGATCGCCAGCTGGTACATGCTGAACGGCATCGGCGTCGCGTACTCCGGTGTCTCGTTCGTGATGGTCATCATCATGACCACCTTCGAGCTCTTCATCCAGGCTGTCCAGGCGTACGTCTTCGTGCTTCTGACCTGCAGCTACATCCAGGGTGCGCTCGCCGAACACCACTGAGCACCCGCACCGCTCCCGCAATCGTCCGGTGGCCAACCCCCACCGGTCCGTAAAGAGAAGGAAGAACTGGCCATGTCCCAGATGCTCGCTGCTGTCGACGGCAATCTCGGCTCCATCGGTTACGGTCTCGCGGCCATCGGCCCGGGCGTCGGTATCGGCATCATCTTCGGTAACGGCACCCAGGCCCTCGCCCGTCAGCCCGAGGCCGCCGGCCTGATCCGTGCCAACCAGATCCTGGGCTTCGCCTTCTGTGAGGCGCTCGCCCTGATCGGTCTCGTCATGCCGTTCGTCTACTAAGACGAGCCCTGACGACCGACCCTTTCGACGAAAGGCACTGATGTGACATCCGCCCTGGTTTTCCTGGCGGCTGAGGGGGAGAAGGAGAATCCCCTCATTCCGCCGTGGCCGGAAGTTGTCATCGGCCTCATCGCTTTCGTCATCGTCTTCGGCTTCCTCGCCAAGAAGCTCCTCCCGACCATCAACAAGGTCCTGGAAGAGCGTCGCGAGGCCATCGAGGGCGGTATCGAGAAGGCCGAGGCCGCGCAGACCGAGGCCCAGAGCGTCCTTGAGCAGTACAAGGCCCAGCTCGCCGAGGCCCGGCACGAGGCCGCGCGCCTGCGCCAGGAGGCGCAGGAGCAGGGTGCCGCGCTCATCGCGGAGATGCGGGCCGAGGGCCAGCGTCAGCGCGAGGAGATCGTCGCCGCCGGTCACGCCCAGATCGAGGCCGACCGCAAGGCCGCCTCCTCCGCGCTGCGTCAGGACGTCGGCAAGCTCGCCACCGACCTGGCGGGCAAGCTGGTCGGCGAGTCCCTTGAGGACCACGCCCGCCAGAGCCGTGTGATCGACCGCTTCCTCGACGAGCTTGAGGAGAAGGCCGAGGCGTCTCGATGAACGGAGCGAGCCGCGAGGCCCTGGCAGCCGCACGCGAGCGTCTCGACGCGCTGACGGACGCCACGTCCGTGGACGCCGGCGCCCTCGCCGACGAGCTGGCCGCCGTCACCGCGCTGCTCGACCGCGAGGTGTCGCTGCGTCGGGTCCTGACCGACCCGGCGCAGTCCGGAGAGGCCAAGGCCGACCTGGTCCAGCGCCTGCTCGGCGGTCAGATCGGCGGGTCCGCCGCCGACCTGGTGTCCGGCATGGTCCGCGCCCGCTGGTCGCAGTCCCGCGACCTGGTGGACGCGCTGGAGGAGCTGGCGAACACCGCCGACCTCACCGCCGCCCAGCGCACGGGCACGCTCGACGACGTCGAGGACGAGCTGTTCCGGTTCGGCCGGATCGTCGCCTCGAACACCGGGCTGCGCGCCGCGCTGACCGACCGCAAGGCCACCACCGCGGCCAAGGGCGAGCTGCTGCGCAGCCTGCTCGGCGGCCGTGCCGCGCGGACCACGGAGCGTCTGGTGACGCGTCTGGTCACCGCGCCGCGGGGACGTAGCCTGGAAGCGGGACTGGAGTCCCTGTCCAAGCTCGCCGCCGACCGGCGGGACCGCATGGTCGCCGTCGTCACCTCGGCGGTACCGCTGAGCGACGGCCAGAAGCAGCGCCTCGGCGCCGCCCTCGCCAAGCTCTACGGCCGCCAGATGCACCTCAACCTGGAAGTGGACCCGGCGGTCGTCGGGGGCATCCGGGTGCAGGTCGGTGACGAGGTCATCAACGGCTCCCTCGCGGACCGCCTTGAGGACGCCGAGCGCCGACTGGCCGGTTAGCCGACCAGCAACTGAACACGTAGTACGTACCTACGGCCCTGGTTGGGCCGTGCAGAGGATTCACCTCTTAACGGGGGGAGTCCCCATTCCCCCCAAGTGAAACTTCGGGCCCAACAAGGAGAGCAGGGAACCCAGATGGCGGAGCTCACGATCCGGCCGGAGGAGATCCGGGACGCACTGGAGACCTTCGTCCAGTCGTACAAGCCGGACGCGGCCTCGCGCGAGGAGGTCGGTACGGTCACCCTTGCCGGCGACGGCATCGCGAAGGTCGAGGGACTGCCCTCGGCCATGGCCAACGAACTGCTGAAGTTCGAGGACGGCACCCTCGGCCTCGCGCTCAACCTGGAAGAGCGCGAGATCGGCGCCATCGTCCTCGGTGAGTTCAGCGGCATCGAGGAGGGTCAGCCGGTCACGCGCACCGGCGAGGTCCTCTCCGTCGCGGTCGGCGAGGGCTACCTCGGCCGCGTCGTCGACCCGCTCGGCAACCCGATCGACGGCCTCGGCGAGATCGAGACCAGCGCTCGCCGCGCCCTGGAGCTGCAGGCTCCGGGCGTCATGGTCCGCAAGTCGGTGCACGAGCCGATGGAGACCGGCTACAAGGCCGTCGACGCCATGACCCCGATCGGCCGTGGTCAGCGCCAGCTGATCATCGGCGACCGCCAGACCGGCAAGACCGCCCTGGCCGTCGACACGATCATCAACCAGCGTGACAACTGGCGCACCGGCGACCCGAAGAAGCAGGTCCGCTGCATCTACGTCGCCATCGGCCAGAAGGGCTCCACCATCGCGTCGGTCCGCCGCGCGCTGGAGGAGAACGGCGCCCTTGAGTACACGACCATCGTCGCCGCCCCGGCGTCCGACCCGGCCGGCTTCAAGTACCTCGCCCCCTACACCGGCTCGGCCATCGGCCAGCAGTGGATGTACGAGGGCAAGCACGTCCTGATCATCTTCGACGACCTGTCGAAGCAGGCCGACGCCTACCGCGCCGTGTCGCTGCTGCTGCGCCGCCCGCCGGGCCGTGAGGCCTACCCGGGTGACGTCTTCTACCTGCACTCCCGCCTCCTGGAGCGCTGCGCCAAGCTCTCCGACGAGATGGGTGCCGGTTCGATGACCGGTCTGCCGATCGTCGAGACCAAGGCCAACGACGTCTCGGCGTTCATCCCGACCAACGTCATCTCCATCACCGACGGCCAGTGCTTCCTGGAGTCCGACCTGTTCAACGCCGGTCAGCGTCCGGCCCTGAACGTCGGTATCTCGGTCTCCCGCGTCGGTGGCTCCGCCCAGCACAAGGCGATGCGCCAGGTGTCCGGCCGCCTCCGCGTGGACCTCGCCCAGTTCCGTGAGCTGGAGGCGTTCGCCGCCTTCGGCTCCGACCTGGACTCCGCGTCGAAGGCGCAGCTGGAGCGCGGTCAGCGCATGGTCGAGCTGCTGAAGCAGGCGCAGTACGAGCCGATGGCCACCGAGGACCAGGTCGTCTCCATCTGGGCCGGTACCAACGGCAAGATGGACGAGGTGCCCGTCGCCGACGTGCGCCGCTTCGAGAAGGAACTGCTGGAGTACCTGCACCGCAAGGAGCAGGGCCTCATGACCTCCATCAAGGAGGGCGCCAAGATGTCCGACGACACCATCCAGGCCATCGCGGACGCCGTCGCGGAGTTCAAGAAGCAGTTCGAGACCTCGGACGGCAAGCTGCTCGGCGAGGACGCTCCGGCCGCCGCCAAGTGACGTAAGGAAGGGACCTGACTCATGGGAGCCCAGCTCCGGGTCTACAAGCGTCGCATCCGATCCGTCACCGCGACCAAGAAGATCACCAAGGCGATGGAGATGATCGCCGCCTCGCGCGTCGTCAAGGCGCAGCGCAAGGTGGCGGCGTCCACGCCGTACGCGCAGGAACTGACCCGCGCGGTCACGGCGGTCGGCACCGGGTCGAACACCCAGCACCCGCTGACCACCCAGGCCGAGACGGTCACCCGGTCCGCGGTGCTGCTGCTGACCAGCGACCGTGGTCTGGCCGGCGCGTTCAACTCCAACGCCATCAAGGCGGCGGAGCAGCTGACCGCACGGCTGGAGCGCGAGGGCAAGCAGGTCGACACGTACATCGTCGGCCGCCGCGGTGTCGCCCACTACAACTTCCGTGAGCGCAGGATCGCGGAGCAGTGGACGGGCTTCACCGACGAGCCGTCGTACGCGGACGCCAAGAAGGTCGCGGCCCCGCTGATCGAGGCCATCGAGAAGGACACGGCCGACGGCGGCGTCGACGAGCTGCACATCGTCTTCACCGAGTTCGTCTCGATGATGACGCAGACGGCGCTCGACGACCGGCTGCTGCCGCTCAGCCTCGACGAGGTGGCGAAGGAGGCGCGGCCGAAGGGCGAGATCCTTCCGCTGTACGACTTCGAGCCCTCGGCGGAGGACGTGCTCGACGCGCTGCTGCCGCGGTACGTCGAGAGTCGGATCTACAACGCGCTGCTCCAGTCGGCCGCTTCGAAGCACGCCGCCACCCGGCGTGCGATGAAGTCGGCCACCGACAACGCGGGTGAGCTGATCAACACGCTCTCCCGTCTTGCCAACGCGGCCCGCCAGGCCGAAATCACCCAGGAAATCAGCGAGATCGTCGGTGGCGCCAGCGCCCTGGCCGACGCGACCGCGGGGAGTGACAACTAATGACCACCACTGTTGAGCCGACCGCTCCTGCTGGCGTGGCCACTGGCCGCGTCGCGCGGGTCATCGGCCCGGTCGTCGACGTGGAGTTCCCCGTCGACGCGATGCCGGAGATCTACAACGCGCTGCACGTCGAGGTCGCCGACCCGGCGAACGAGGGCGAGAAGAAGACGCTGACCCTGGAGGTCGCCCAGCACCTGGGTGACGGCCTGGTCCGCACCATCTCCATGCAGCCCACCGACGGCCTGGTCCGCCAGGCGCCGGTCACCGACACCGGCACGGGCATCACCGTCCCGGTCGGCGACTTCACCAAGGGCAAGGTGTTCAACACCCTCGGTGAGGTGCTGAACGTCGACGAGTCCTACGAGGGCGAGCGCTGGTCCATCCACCGCAAGGCCCCGAACTTCGACGAGCTCGAGTCGAAGACCGAGATGTTCGAGACCGGCGTCAAGGTCATCGACCTGCTCACCCCGTACGTCAAGGGTGGCAAGATCGGTCTGTTCGGTGGCGCCGGTGTCGGCAAGACGGTGCTCATCCAGGAGATGATCTACCGCGTCGCCAACAACCACGACGGTGTCTCCGTGTTCGCCGGTGTCGGTGAGCGCACCCGTGAGGGCAACGACCTGATCGAGGAGATGTCGGAGTCCGGCGTCATCGACAAGACCGCGCTGGTCTTCGGTCAGATGGACGAGCCCCCGGGCACCCGGCTGCGCGTGGCCCTCGCGGGTCTGACGATGGCGGAGTACTTCCGCGACGTCCAGAAGCAGGACGTGCTGTTCTTCATCGACAACATCTTCCGCTTCACCCAGGCCGGTTCCGAGGTGTCGACCCTGCTCGGCCGGATGCCCTCCGCGGTGGGCTACCAGCCGAACCTGGCCGACGAGATGGGTCTCCTCCAGGAGCGCATCACCTCGACCCGTGGTCACTCGATCACCTCGATGCAGGCGATCTACGTCCCCGCGGACGACCTGACCGACCCGGCCCCGGCCACCACCTTCGCCCACCTCGACGCGACGACGGTGCTCTCCCGTCCGATCTCGGAGAAGGGCATCTACCCGGCCGTGGACCCGCTGGACTCCACGTCCCGGATCCTGGACCCGCGCTACATCGCGCAGGAGCACTACGACGCCGCGATGCGCGTCAAGAACATCCTGCAGAAGTACAAGGACCTCCAGGACATCATCGCGATCCTCGGTATCGACGAGCTGGGCGAGGAGGACAAGCTCGTCGTCCACCGTGCCCGTCGCGTGGAGCGCTTCCTGTCCCAGAACACCCACGTCGCCAAGCAGTTCACCGGCGTGGACGGTTCGGACGTGCCGCTGGACGAGTCGATCGCGGCGTTCAACGCGATCTGCGACGGCGAGTACGACCACTTCCCGGAGCAGGCGTTCTTCATGTGCGGTGGCATCGAGGACCTCAAGGCCAACGCCAAGGAGCTGGGCGTCTCCTGAACTCCCTGAGTTCGACCGAGGGGGCGGGCGCGTCCCGCCCCCTCTTTCACGCCTACTAGACTTGTAACCCACACCCGGCATACCCGCCGGGTGGTGACCCGAGGAGCCACCCTTGGCTGCTGAGCTGCACGTCGAGCTGGTCGCCGCCGACCGGAAGGTCTGGTCCGGCGAGGCCACCCTGGTCGTCGCGCGCACCACGTCCGGCGACATCGGCGTCATGCCCGGTCACCAGCCGCTGCTCGGTGTGCTGGAGTCGGGCCCGGTGACCATCCGTACGAGTGAAGGTGGAACGGTCGTCGCCGCGGTGCACGGCGGTTTCATCTCGTTCGCGGACGACAAGCTGTCGCTGCTGGCCGAGATCGCCGAGCTGTCGGACGAGATCGATGTCCAGCGCGCGGAGCGGGCGCTCGACCGCGCGCAGTCGGAGGCCGACGCCTTCGCGCAGCGCCGGGCCGAGGTCCGTCTGCGGGCGGCGGCGGCGCACTGAACCAGGGCGTCGTCGGCTGACGTCACTCAGCCGCGGTCGGCACCGGAGCGATCCGGAGCCGACCGCGGCTGAGGCAGATATGGAAGTATTTCCGTTCCGTTACCTAGGAGACGAGGAGGTCGGTGTCGATGGTCCTCGCTCTGACCGTGTGCGGATCGGTCGTCGCCCTGGTGGTGCTGGGACTGTTCGTCTTCGGTCTGCGGCGCCGGCTGATCCAGCGTTCGGGCGGCACCTTCGACTGCTCCCTGCGCTGGGAGGCCCCGGAGCAGGACGACACCGGCAAGGGCTGGGCCTACGGCGTGGCCCGCTACAACGGGGACCGCGTGGAGTGGTACCGCGTCTTCTCCTACGCCCCGCGCCCGCGCCGCACCCTGGAGCGGTCCGCCATCGAGGTGGCCGGACGCCGGGTCCCCGCGGGCGAGGAGGAGCTGGCGCTGCTCTCCGACGCGCTGATCCTGACCTGTGTGCACCGCGGTACGCGTCTGGAGCTGGCGATGAGTGAGGACGCGCTGACCGGTTTCCTCGCCTGGCTGGAGGCGGCGCCTCCCGGGCAGCGCGTCAACGTGGCCTGACGGCGTCGGCTACGCGGGGCGGATCTCGCCCTGGTGGGGCGCGGGCGGTGCGCTGCTCTCGATCACCACGGTCCGCGGTTCCTGCGTGGCCATGGTCACGGTGACCGTGGCGGGTGCCGCCGACAGCAGTGCGGCGAGGGCCGCCGCGTAGCCGCCGAGCCAGGCGGTGCGGCGCGCGGACCTGGTGGGCTCGCGTTCCATGGTGCTCCCCCGGTGGAAGTCCCGATCTCCTGCGGTGAATTGAAGTCTTCCCAGGGGCCCGGTGCCGGGCACCGGCCGTTCGGCCCCCTCGCCCGGAGTCGAAGGTCCCTGGCTCGCGCACGCCGGGGGCGCGTAGCGTACGAGTGCGCCGCGGACAGACGTGGGGTCTGTCCGCGGCGCGTCTCTCTCACCGGTCGGGTACTGCCGCGCTGGCCTAGTTCAGGCCGTTGCTGATGGCGCTCACCAGCTCACCGTTGCTGGTGTCACCGCTGAACTCCCAGAAGAACGCGCCGCCCAGGCCCTGGTTCTTGGCCCAGGTCATCTTCCCGGCGATCGTCGACGGGGTGTCGTACGACCACCACTGGGTGCCGCAGTGGGCGTACGCGGTGCCCGCGATGGTGCCGGTGGCGGGGCAGGAGTTCTTGAGGACCTTGTAGTCCTCGATGCCCGCCTCGTAGGTGCCGGGCGCCGGGCCGGTCGCCGTGCCGCCGGGGGCGGACTGGGTGACGCCGGTCCAGCCGCGGCCGTAGAAGCCGATGCCGAGCAGCAGCTTGGCGGACGGCACGCCCTTGGCCTTGAGCTTGGCGATCGCGTCCGCGGAGTTGAAGCCCGCGGTCGGGATGCCGGAGTACGAGGTCAGCGGGGAGTGCGGGGCGGTCGGGCCGGTCTTGGCCCAGGCGCCGAAGTAGTCGTACGTCATCACGTTGTACCAGTCGAGGTACTGCGCGGCGCCGCCGTAGTCGGCCGCGTCGATCTTGCCGCCGCTGGAGCCGTCGGCGGTGATGGCGGCGGTGATGAGGTAGTCCGGGCCGAACTCGGCGCGCAGCGCCTGGCTCAGGTTCCTGAACGCGGCCGGGCCCGAGGTGTCACAGGTCAGACCACAGGCGTTCGGGTACTCCCAGTCGATGTCGATGCCGTCGAAGACGTCGGCCCAGCGCGGGTCCTCCACGACGGCCTTGCAGGACTTGGCGAACGCGGCCGGGTTGGCCGCGGCCTGGCCGAAGCCGCCGGAGTAGGTCCAGCCGCCGAACGAGTACAGCACCTTGATGTGCGGGTACTTGGCCTTCAGCTGGCGGAGCTGGTTGAAGTTGCCGCGCAGCGGCTGGTCCCAGGTGTCGGCGGTGCCGCTCACCGACTGGTCCGCGGTGTACGCCTTGTCGTAGGCGGCGTAGGTGTCGTCGACCGTGCACTGGCCGTTCTTCACGTTGCCGAAGGCGTAGTTGATGTGCGTGATCTTGGCCGCGGAGCCCGAGGTGACCAGGTTCTTGACGTGGTAGTTACGGCCGTACACGCCCCACTCGGTGAAGTAGCCGAGGTTGACCTTGGACCCGGGCTGCGGGTCGGGGTCGGTGGAGCCGCCGGTGGTGCGCACGGCGCGGGCGCCGGAGACCGGGCCGGTCTGGTCGGCGGTGTCCCGGGCCCGCACGGTGTACGAGTAGTCGGTGCCCGCGGTCAGCCCGGAGTCGGTGTAGCTGGTGCCGGTGACCGTGGCGACCTTGCTGCCGCCGCGCAGGACGTCGTAGTTCTTGACGCCCTGGTCGTCGGTGGCGGCGCTCCAGCTGAGCTTCACCGAGGTGTTGGTGATGTCGGAGGCGGTGGGGGTGCCCGGCGCGGTGGGCGGGGTGTCGCCCGGGACGCTGGGGCCGCCGTCGCAGCTGCCGCCGTTGATCTTGCAGCCGCTGGGGGCGCCGGAGCCGGAGCCGTTGAAGCCGAAGGAGACGGACGCGCCGGGGGCGAGGCTGCCGTTCCACGACTTGTTCTTGGCGGTCCAGTGGTTGCCGGAGGACGTGACGTCGGCGTCCCAGGCGGAGGTGACGGCGGTGCCCGAGGGGAAGTCCCACTCGACCGTCCAGGAGCTGAGGGAGGTGGTGCCGGTGTTCTTCACCGTCCACTTGCCCTCGAAACCGGTGCCCCAGTCCTGGGTCTTGACGTAGGTGGCGGTCGCTTCGGTGGCGGCCTGGGCGGGGCTGGCGAGCCCGACCAGTCCGGCGAGGGGGAGCAGCAGGGTCGCGAAGCCTGCCGCCGCTCTGTGCCTGAAGCGCATGATGCGCCTCCTTATGGGGGAGTGGGGGGCGTGACTGAGCCTTCACGCCCACGGTGCCGCGAATATAGAAAGGTCTGGACCACGGGTCAATAGGTCTGGACCACTTGACATGTTCGTGAGCTTCCGCTGGTTAGACGCCCAACTCCTGCGCGAGCACCGCCGCTTGCACCCGGCTGCGCAGCCCCAGCTTTCCCAGCAACCGGCTGACGTGCGTCTTCACCGTCGCCTCGGCCATGTCCAGGCGCACCGCGACCTCCGCGTTCGACAGCCCCTCGCCGAGGCAGGACAGCACCTCGCGTTCGCGCCGCGTCAGGCCCTCCAGGACCGCCGGGTCGGCCTTCGGGTGCCGTGCCGGACCGGCCGCGAACTCCGCGATGAGACGCCGGGTGACGGCCGGGGCGATCAGCCCCTCGCCGCCCGCCACCGTCCGCACCGCCGCCAACAGGTCCGCCGCCTCGGTGTTCTTCAGCAGGAAACCGGCGGCGCCCGCGCGCAGCGCGCCGAAGACGTACGCGTCGAGGTCGAAGGTGGTCAGCACCAGCACGTCGGCGAGACCCTCGGCCACCACCTGACGGGTCGCCGCCACCCCGTCGAGCAACGGCATCTGAACGTCCATCAGCACCAGGTCGGGCCGCAGCTCCCGGGCGAGCGCCACCGCCCCCTCCCCGTCCGCCGCCTCGCCGACCACCTCGATGTCGGGCGCGCTGCCCAGGATGAGCACCAGCCCCGCCCGCACGGCGGACTGGTCCTCGGCGACGAGGACGCGGATCATTCGGGTTCTCCTTCGGTGAGGGGCAGGTGCGCGCGTACGGCCCAGACCGCGCCGTCCGGGCCGTCCCGGGGACCGGCCTCCAGCGTGCCGCCCAGCAGCGTGGCCCGCTCCCGCATCCCGACCAGACCGGCGCCGGAACCGGGTGCGCGCGGGCCGTCGTGGCCGCCGTACGGGCTGGTGACCGTGAGGGTGAGGGAGTCGTCCGCGCGGTGCAGGACGACGCGCACGCGGCCCGGCCCGGCGTGCTTGAGGGCGTTGGTCAGCGACTCCTGCACGATCCGGTACGCCGCCAGCTCCACCGGCGTCGGCAGCGAGCCGCCGTGCCCGGCGTCCAGGTGGACGTCGAGGCCGTTGGCGCGGGCGGTGCCGACCAGCGCGCCGAGCCCGTCCAGGGTGGGCGCCGCGGACGGCTCGGACCCGGCGCCCGCGTCCCGCAGCAGACCGATCAGCCGGCGCATCTCGGCCAGTCCCGCCACGCTGTTCTCCCGGATCACGCCGAGCGCCTGCCGGGAGGTCGCCGGATCGTCCAGGGAGAGCGCGGCGGTGGAGTGGATGGCGATCGCGGAGAGGTGGTTGGCGACCATGTCGTGCAACTCCCGCGCCATCCGCGCCCGTTCCGCGGTCACCGCCTGCGCCCGGTCCATCTCGGCCAGCAGCGCGGTCTGCTCGGCGCGCAGCCGGGCGGCCTCGGCGGCGTCCCGGTGGTCGCGCACGATCAGGCCGGTGGAGGCGGGCCCGAAGAACACGATGCCCACCACGACCCCGATCAGCAGCGCCTCCGGCACCGGCCACACCGCCAGCGGCACCACCGCGCCGGCGACCGTGAGCAGCCCGGTGATCCAGGGGATGCGCCGGGCCGCGGCCGGGGTGCCGTACAGGACCGCGGCGTACATCAGGTCCGTGTAGAGCAGGATGGTGACCAGGCTGCCCCGGGTGACCACGTCCA
This sequence comes from Streptomyces sp. NPDC006997, assembly GCF_040635175.1. Taxonomy (NCBI): domain Bacteria; kingdom Bacillati; phylum Actinomycetota; class Actinomycetes; order Kitasatosporales; family Streptomycetaceae; genus Streptomyces; species Streptomyces sp. NPDC006997. Next base: position 59,290 of record NZ_JBEYHH010000006.1, on the reverse strand, counting down.
CGGCCAGCGCCACCGTACCGACCAGCAGCGCCGTGCGCGGCCGCGACCGGCGGAGCAGCTCGCAGCCCGCGACCACGGCGAGCGGGACCAGCGTCGCCCAGCCCGGCGACCACAGCACCAGGCCGTCGTCCGACCGCCGGGTGTACAGCCCGAGGGCCCACAGCAGCACCCCGCCGGACAGCCCGCCCAGCGCGACGTACCCGTCGAAGCGGTGCGGGCGGGGGAGTCGTAGGGCCATGACCCCATCCAACACGCGGCGGGCGCCGGTCGCCTGGTGCCGGGGGAGGGTCCCGGACTGCATCCTTCGATGTACCCGGGGTTCGTCACCCGCGACGACGAAACCGGCCCGGTCCGACGGGAGCCTTGAGGGGTGAACGAGAGGAGCGAGCCGTGATCGTCGCGTTGATCGTCGTCTGCGAGGTCGGCTTCTGGGTGCTGCTGGCGCTGGGACTCGCCGTCCGCTACGCGCTGAAGCGGCGGCGCCTGAGCGTGGCGCTGCTGCTCTGCGAGCCGCTGCTGGAGCTGGTGCTGTTCGTCGCCACCGCGATCGACCTCAGGAACGGCGCCGAGCCGGGCTGGGAGCACGGCCTGGCGGCGCTCTACATCGGCTTCACGGTGGCGTACGGCCCGTACACGATCCGCTGGCTCGACGGGCACGCCGCGCACCGCCTGGCCGGGGCGCCGAAGCCGGTGGGCCCGCCCCGCTACGGGCTGGCCCGCGCCGCCCACGAGGGCAGGCTGTGGCTGCGCACCGTGCTGGCCGCCGCGGTCGCCTGCGCGTTGCTCCAGGGTGCGGTGTGGTACGTCGGTGACGACGGCGACGCCTCCTCGCTGCGGTCGTTCCAGTGGACCGCGCTGCGGGTCGCCGGGATCCACGGCGTGATCGCGCTGACGTACCTGGTGTGGCCGAAGAAGGCCCCGGGGAACGCCGGGTCAGCGCTCCCCGCCCGGGACCCAGAGCACGTCCCCCACCCCGGCGTTCGCCGTCCGCGCGAGGATGAACAGCAGGTCCGATAGCCGGTTGAGGTAGGTCGCCGTCAGGGGGTTCATGGTCTCGCCGTGGACCTCCAGGGCGGCCCAGGTGGAGCGCTCGGCGCGGCGGACGACCGTGCACGCCTGGTGGAGCAGGGCCGCGCCCGGGGTGCCGCCGGGGAGGATGAAGGAGCGGAGCTTCTCCAGGCGCTCGTTGAAGCGGTCGCAGTCCGCCTCCAGCCGGTCCACGTAGAACTGCTCCACCCGCAGCGGCGGGAACTCCGGGTTCTCCACCACCGGCGTCGACAGGTCGGCGCCCACGTCGAACAGGTCGTTCTGCACCCGGGTGAGTACCTTGACGACCTCCTCGTCCAGCCCGCCCAGGGCGACCGCCGTCCCCAGCACCGCGTTCGCCTCGTTGGCGTCGGCGTACGCCGCGATCCGCAGATCCGTCTTGGGGACCCGGCTCATGTCCCCGAGGGCGGTGGTGCCCTTGTCGCCGGTCCGCGTGTAGATGCGCGTCAGATTGACCATGCGGCCAGGGTAGTGAGCCCGCGCGCGGACGGTTCAACTAGGCCGTCTGCGGGCTTCGCTGCCCGCTGCCGGTGTGATGTCCGTCATGTGAGACGTGACGCGTATTACTTAGCGGTCACACGGCCGCTCACTCCCGCTAGTGTCCGCGTGAGAGCACAACGACAGCGCGTATCAGGGGAGTCGCACAGTGGCAGGGAAGCTCGCCGTCATCGGGGCCGGTCTCATGGGTTCCGGCATCGCCCAGGTCTCCGCCCAGGCGGGCTGGGACGTCGTCCTGCGCGACGTGACCGACGAGGCGCTCAAGCGCGGCACCGACGGCATCAAGGCCTCCTACGACAAGTTCGTCGCCAAGGGCCGGATGGAGGCGCACGACGCCGACGCCGCGCTCGCCCGGATCACCACCACCACCGAGCTGGACGCCGCCGCGGACGCCGATGTCGTCGTCGAGGCCGTCTTCGAGAAGCTGGAGGTCAAGCACGAGATCTTCCGCGCCCTCGACCGGATCACCCGTCCCGAGGCCGTGCTCGCCTCCAACACCTCCGCCATCCCGATCACCAAGATCGCGGCCGTGACGGAGCGCCCGGAGCGCGTCGTCGGCACGCACTTCTTCTCGCCGGTGCCGATGATGCAGCTGTGCGAGCTGGTACGCGGCTACAAGACCAGCGACGAGACCCTCGCCACCGCGCGGGAGTTCGCGGAGTCGGTCGGCAAGACCTGCGTCGTCGTCAACCGCGACGTCGCCGGGTTCGTCACCACCCGGCTGATCTCGGCGCTCGTCGTCGAGGCGGCCAAGCTCTACGAGTCGGGCGTCGCCACCGCCGAGGACATCGACCTCGCCTGCAAGCTGGGCTTCGGTCACGCGATGGGCCCGCTGGCCACCGCCGACCTCACCGGCGTCGACATCCTGCTGCACGCCACCAGCAACATCTACACCGAGAGCCAGGACGAGAAGTTCGCCGCGCCGGAGCTGATGCGCCGGATGGTTGACGCCGGTGACATCGGCCGCAAGAGCGGGCAGGGCTTCTACAAGCACTGATCGCCGCAGCCGGGCCCCGGAGGGTCACACGCCGGGGTGAATTCGGTATCGGTTCGCTTACAGACGGCAACCTCCGGGGGCGCGCGGCCGTCAGAGGATGCAACACCTGGTCCCCGGACCACCCCGGAAGACCCAGCAACACCCCGGAACACGCGGTAACACCCCCGGTGCCCCCGTCGCGCGCTCGCCCGCGCGGCTGGGGCCGCACCACCAGACATCACGACGCGGAGCAACGAGACGCACGCACGGGAGCGCATATGCACATCAGGGGCGACCACGTCGAGCTGGTCGTCGGGGGCCGCCTCGACGTCCGCAGCGCGGCGGACGCCCGTGCGGTCCTGCACTCGGCCGTCGACGACGGAGTCGGCGACCTGGTGCTCGACCTGTCCGAACTGGACTCCTGGGACGCCACCGGACTCGGGGTGATCATGGGAGCCCACCGCAGGGCCGGGCGCTGCGGCCGACGGCTGGTACTGCGCGACGTACCACCCCAGATGCAGCGCCTGCTGGTCGCCACCCGACTGCACCGCATCCTCGCCATCGAGGGCGGCATCGGCGTGGAGTCGCTGCCCCGGGTGTGACCGCGCCCCGGCACACCAAGGCGGCGCCGATCCACCCGACACGCACAATCCTCACGAGACCGTGACCTCTCGGACGGTCCGGTACCCCGGGCTGTCGTAGATACTGAGCCAAGGTTTACGGTTCGACTGCCCGCCGCCCGGAACCCCTGAGACACCCACCCCTGCGAGCGGGCACCGGACCAGCAGCGACAGCGCGGTGTGCGGCGGCGCGGCCCGGAGGGGCTGGACGAGCACACGACGCTTTGGGGGGCTTGGAACCCATGGACCCGAACACCCGGGGGCCCGAGGACTACGGCCACGACGGTGACCGCACGGCACCGCGTCCGCGCCCGCCCAGGGACTCCCGCACACCCGAATTCGCCCCGCACACACCCGCCCTCGCCCGTACGGTGCGACTCGTCACCGGTGAGCTGCTGCTCACCGTCAACCCCGTCGACGGCAGCGAGATCGAGCCCTGCCCGCCCGGCGAACGCCCCGCGCGGCCACGGAAGCTGACCGCCGCCCAGCGCGCCGAGACCGTCCGCGCCGCCCGCCCGCCGGTCCCCGCCGGCCCTGAGCGGCCCGCGCTGCCGCTCCTCGGCCGCCAGGACGAACGCGAGGAACTGGTACGCCTCCTCGCCCGGGGCCGCTCGGTGCGCCTCACCGGCCCCGCGGGCTCCGGCCGCACCCGGCTCCTCGACCTCGTCGCCGACGACTGCGCCGACCTCGCCCCCGACGGCGTGGTCCGCCTCAACGGCCACCGCCGCACCGCCGACGACCTGCTGCACGACCTCTTCTACGCCGTCCACGAGGCCCCGCTGCACCGCCCCGCGCGGGACGAACTGCGCGCCCTGGTCCGGGAGATCGGCGCCGTCGTCGTCGTGGACGACCTGGAGACCGGCGGCACCTCCCTCGACGACCTGCTCGACGCCACCCCTGAGTGCGCCTTCCTCTTCGCCGCCACCCCGGACGTGCCCGCGCCGTCCGCCGACGCGGACCTCGAAGAGGTCGCCCTCGGCGGCCTCGACCGCGCGGGCGGCCTGGACCTCCTCGAACGGGCCGTCGGCCGCCCGCTCACCGAGGAGGAGGCCAACTGGGCGGGCGACCTGTGGTTCGAGTCCGAGGGCCTGCCCCTGCGCTTCGTGCAGGCCGGGGCCCTGCTCCGGCAGCGCGACCGGCTGCTGGCGGGCGTGGACGCCGTCGACGAGTTCGGCGTCTTCGCGGACGCCCCGCCCGTCGACGCCGCGCCTGACCTGTCCGCCGACCCCACCGTCGCCGACGACGTGCCGTTGCCCTCCCTCGCCGAGGGCGCCGCGCCCGCCGAACTGCTCGCCGCCCGGCTGAGCGCGTCGGCCCGCGCCACCCTGCGCTTCGCCGTCGCCCTCGGCGGCGAGGTGCCGCACCAGGCCCACCTGCCCGCCCTCGTCGGCGACACCCACGCCGACGCCGCCCTGCGTGAGCTGCTCGACTGCGCGCTGGTCTCCCCGGTCGGCTCCCGCTACCGGCTCGCCGCCGGGGTGCGGACCCAGCTGGAGGCCGCCGGGTACGACTCCGACCTGGCCGAGCGGGCCGACAGCGCCGCCCAGCACTACGCCTGGTGGGCCGGGCACCCCTCGGTCACCCCGGAGCGGGTGTGCGCCGAGGCGGACGCCGTGCTCGCCGCGTTCGCCGTCCTCGTACCCGGCACCACACCGCCCCCCGAGGGCGAGGAGAGCACCACCGTGCGGCTGGCCCGCGCGGCGGCGCCCGCCTTCGCGGCCGGGCTGCACTGGAGCGCCTGGGAACGCGCGCTGCGGTCCGGCGCCGAGGCCTCCCGGCTCGCCGGGGAGGTTGCCGAACAGGCCTACTTCCACCACGAGTTGGGCGTTATCGCGCTCTGCGAGGGGCAGCTCGACCGGGCCCGTGCCGAGTTGGAGGCCGCGATCGGGCTGCGCGGCGCCCTCGCCGACAAGCGCGGCACCGTCGCGGGCCGCCGCGCCCTCGCCCTGGTCACCGACCGCTCCGGCGGCACGGCGCTGGCGCTCCCGGTCGGCATCGGCGGCGACGAGGTGCCCGCGGTGTCGCACGAGGGGTCCGCGGCCCCGCAGGGCGGTGTCCCGGCCCCGCTGGCCGCCTTCCCGGCGCTCAAGCCGCCCGCCGACCCGGTGGTCACCCGCCAGTTCCCCACCGACTCCGGCGCCCGGCAGACCCGGGGCGGACTGCGCCGGCTCGCCAAGCGCAACCTCGTCGCGGCGGGCGCGGGCGCGCTGCTCGCCGCCGTCCTCGGTACGGTGGTGACGCTCGGCGCGACGTCCAGCAACGACGCCGACAGCCCCGCCGACCAGGTGGGTGGCAACCCGTCCACCAGCCAGGGCGCCGACGACGGCGACCTCGGCGCCGAGGAGGCCGGTCAGGAGGACGACGCCGACACCGGCGACGCCACCGACCGGCCGTCCAGCCCGGGACCCGACGGCACGCTCGGCACCGCCGACGACCTCGCCCCGAGCTACTCGGGCCCCAGGGCGCCCTACGAGCCGTCCGACGCCCCGAGCGGCACCCAGGGCACGGGCGGCGGGGGGCGGCCGTCCAGCTCTCCGACCAAGTCGAGCCCGGAGCCGTCGTCGTCGACGAAGCCGCCGACGACGCCGACCGACTCCCCGTCGCCGGAGCCCTCCTCCCCGGAGGACTCGGGCAGCGCGTCGCCCGGCGAGACGGAGACGTCGTCGGGGGCTCCGGTGACGTCCGACTCGGCCAGCGGCCCGGTCGACAGCAGCGTCACGGCGAGCGCGGAGGAGGCGTCGCCGAGCGAGTCGGGGCCGGTGATGTGAACGGCGACGCCGGGGGCGCCCGGGACGCGGGCGCCGGGGACGCGGGGTACGCCCTTCCGGGCGCCCGGCGTCAGAACAGCCGCAGCTTGTCGTCCTCGATGCCGCGCAGGGCGTCGTAGTCCAGGACCTGGCAGCCGATGCCGCGGTCGGTGGCGAGGACGCGGGCCTGGGGCTTGATCTCCTGGGCGGCGAAGATGCCGCGGACCGGGGCGAGGTGCGGGTCGCGGTTCAACAGGTCCAGGTAGCGGGTGAGTTGCTCGACGCCGTCGATCTCGCCGCGCCGCTTGATCTCCACCGCGACGGTCTGCCCCTCGGCGTCCCGGCACAGGATGTCCACGGGCCCGATGGCCGTCATGTACTCACGCCGGATGAGGCTGTAGCCGTCGCCGAGGGTCTCGATGCGGTCGGCGAGCAGTTCCTGGAGATGGGCCTCCACGCCGTCCTTGATCAGGCCAGGATCCACGCCGAGTTCGTGCGAGGAGTCGTGGAGGACCTCCTCCATGGTGATGATGAGCTTCTCGCCCGCCTTGTTGACGACCGTCCAGACACCCTCCTCGTCACCGGCCCCCTCCTTCAGCGTGCAGGGCGGCGACATCCAGTTGAGGGGCTTGTAGGCCCGGTCGTCCGCGTGGATCGAGACGCTGCCGTCCGCCTTGACCAGGATCAGACGGGGCGCCGAGGGGAGATGGGCGGTGAGCCGGCCCGCGTAGTCGACGGAGCATCGGGCGATGACGAGACGCATGGTCGGCAACGCTACTCGACGCCCCCCGCCGCACGCGATTCGCCTGCCTCCCACCCGCTGAGGACAGCCCCTCGGGACCCACGCGACGCCCTAGTTCTCCCGGAACACTCCTGTTCGTTCATGGCCGATTGTGCGCCTACCGGGCTCTGCCTGTGTTCGCGTTTTCCTGGTGCCGTCACCGGCGGTTGCCTACCGTATTCAACGGGAGGTCGCGATGTGTGTACTGAGCGTGGTCGCGTTCCTTCCCTACCTGTCCGGCAACCCCTGCCGTTTGGGGGTGCGAGAGGAGAACCCATGTCGCTCGACGTCTCACCGGCCCTACTCGAACAGGCCGAGCGAGGCGAGGTCGACGAAGCTGACTTCGTCGACTGCGTCCGGACCTCCCTGCCCTACGCGTGGGAGATGATCAGCTCCCTGGTGGCCCAGCTGAAGGTGGACGGCGGAGAGTTCGCCGACAACCAGACGCCCCCGCCGGACGAGCAGGCACGCGGTCAGCTGCTGCGTGCGCTCGCGAGTGACGCCATCCGCGGTGCGCTTCAGCGGCACTTCGGTGTACGGCTGGCCTTCCAGAACTGCCACCGTGTGGCGGTCTTCCCGCTGGACGTCTCGGCGGACGAGAGGCTGGCCCGATTCACGTCGGTGCGCGGACAACTGCTGAACCAGTCCCCGGAGCTGCGGGACTGCTGACGCGATGAGCCGCCCGGCTTGCCGCTCCGTACGCGGGAGGTGCAGTTCTTACCGGAGCGGCAAGCTCTTCGCGGCCCGGGCTCTCTGACACCGGACGACGGGCACCGGACGACGGACACCGGACGGCAGAGGACAGACGACGGACCACGACGGGAGCAGGGCTAGGCCCTGGCCCTGGGCCAGGGCCAGGCCCGCTCAGGTCAGGTACGGCACGACCTCCGTGCCGAGCCGCCGTACGTTCTCCTCGGTCGCCGCGAGGTCGCCGGAGCCCTCGACCAGCAGGGCGAAGCGGGAGATGCCGGTGCGCTCGCTGGACGCCGCCAGCCGGTCGGCGCACAGCCGCGGGGTGCCCACCGGGTGCAGCCCGCAGAGCAGTTCGGTGTACGCCAGCGGGTCGCGCATCCGGCGCGCCCGCCCGTCCACCGTGACATGGGCTTCGAGGCCCTGCTTCAGCCAGCCCGGCAGCGCCTTCGTCAACGTCTCCACCGCGTCGGTGCGCCGGTCGGCGATCTGGCAGACACCGGCCGAGACATGGGCGGCCCGGGCGACCTCCTCCGGCGACCGCCCGACGGCGCGCGCGTGCCGCCGCCAGAGGGCGACCATCTCGGCCTTCTCCTCGTCGCCCACGTGCATCCCCAGGAGCATCGGCAGCCCCCGCTCCGCCGCCAGCCGCACACTCGCCGGTGAGGTGCAGGCGACGAGCACCTCGGGGCCCCCGGTGGCCGACAGGGCCTCCGACGGCCGGGGCACCACGGGCACCGCGCGGAAGCGGAACCGCTCCCCGGTGCCCGCGACGGCCGGTTCGCGCAGCCAGCGGACCAGCAGATCGAGTGATTCCGGGAACCCCTTCTCGAAGGCGTCGAGACCGGTGCCGAACACCTCCAGGTCCACCCAGGGGCCGCCCCGCCCGACGCCCAGCGACAGTCGGCCACCGCTCGCCACGTGCAGCAGCGCCGCCTGTTCGCCGAGCGCCACCGGGTGCTGGGTGGACAGCACGCTGACCGCCGTACCCACCCGGATGCGTTCGGTGCGGCCGAGGAGTAACCCGGCCAGGGTGACCGCCGACGGGCAGCTGCCGTACGGCACGAAGTGGTGCTCGGCCAGCCAGACCGAGTCGAGCCCCGCCTCCTCGGCCACCTCGGCGGAGCGGACCGCGCGGTGCAGCGCCTCCCCCTGGCCCTGACCCGGGAACCGGGCCGCCAACACGAAAGTTCCTACGCGCATCGCACTTCCATCTTCCTCGGCTCCCACGCGGAGCTCCCCCACGCGGCATAACCGTCTGACACGTGCCGAGGACACGGTCGGGCGGAGGGATTTGCGGATTGTCTGCCAAATGCGGGCCTATCGGGCGGGGCTTGCGCGGCTCATCGCGTCCGCGTACCCGGGCCGGGCCCGCGTAGGCTTGACGGGGCCCGTTCCCTGTATAGCTCCGTGAGGTGTTCCGTGTCCCCGCGTCGCAACCGACCCAAGGGCTCCGGCTCCCCCGGCCGGAGCGCCGAGGACGACCAGCCGGGCCGCTACGGCGGCTGGCAGTCCACGGAGAGCTGGCGGGGCGAGGAGTGGAGCGTGCGGCACGTGGCGGGCGCGAGCGCGGCGGGCAAGACGTACCGCTGCCCCGGCTGCGACCAGTTGATCCCCTCCGCCGTACCGCACGTGGTGGCCTGGCCGGAGCACGCGGGCGTCGACGACCGCAGGCACTGGCACAAGGCGTGCTGGAACGCGCGGGACCGCCGTACCTCGTCGGTACGACGGTCCCGTAACGCGCCCAGGTTCTGAGCCGGGCACCAGGCTGCCGGGGCGTCACACGTCCCGCTGCTCCTGGAGGGCCAGGGCGCCCGCGAAGACCACCGCGGTCACACCGAGGATGATCCACAGCGGGTCCCAGCCGGACGGGCCGGACTCCGACAGCGAGTTGGCGTAGAAGACGCTGAGCTGGTTGGGGATCGAGTACTCGAACAGCGCCTCGCGCAGGCCCTCCAGGGACGACGAGAACATGAACAGCGCGATGACCAGCGGCGCGAGCACCGCGGCGATCATGATGGTGATCGCGCCCGCGGAGTGCCGGATGACCGAGCCGACGAGGAGCGAGAGCAGGCCGAGCAGCGCCACGTAGAGCGAGACGCCGACCGTGCCCTTCAGCCACTCGGCCCCGGACGGCTCCCTGGCCTGGGTCACCAGGCTCACCTGCACCAGCGCGACGAACCCGGCGGACACCAGCGTCACCGTGAACGACAGCGTGAAGAACACGATCGCCTTCGCCAGGAGCACCCGGCCCCGGGACGGACACGCGGTCATGGTGGTCCGGATCATGCCGGTGCCGTACTCGGAGGCGGTGGTCAGCACGCCGAGCGTGATGACGCACATGGTGCCGAGCAGCAGCCCGAAGAAGCCCAGCGCGAGCGCGCTCTCCCCGCCGAGGTCGCCGTCGTCGGAGTCGCCCACCAGGACCCCGGCGAGCAGGCCGATGCCGACCACGAGCACCACGAACACACCCAGCGTCCACATCGTGGACCGCACTGACCGGATCTTGGTCCACTCGGAGGCGATCGCGTGCCCCAGGTGCGTGCGCTTCACGGGGATGGGCGAGGTGTAGCCGGGGTGGTACGACGCCCCGGGCGCCCCCTGCCACTCGGGCGGGGCCTGCGGCATCGGAGTCTGCGGCGTGCTCATCGAACGTCCTCGGGCTTGTTCGGGTCGGAGGATGCCTCAGGGGCGGATCCCTGCGGGGCGGTCTTCTGGAGGGCGACGTCGCGCGGGGCGGCGTCCTGCGGCGCGGCCTCCGGGGCGGGGGCGGCCGGGGCCGGCGCCGGGGCCTGCGGCTGGTGCGGCGGCTGCGGGGGAGCGGCCGGCGACGCCTGGAGGTACGGGTTGGCGCCCGGCGCCGCGAACGGCTGTCCGCCCTGCTGGGGCGGCGGTGGGGCGTACCAGCCGGGCTGGCCCTGCCCGGGCACCGGTACCGACCCCGGCTGCGCGCCGGGCGGCGGGGCCTGCATCAGCCCCGCCTTCTGGTCGACCGTGGAGCGGTAGTCCACCGCGCCCTGCGTCATCCGCATGTACGCCTCCTCCAGGGAGGCCTGGTGCGGCGACAGCTCCCAGAGCCGGACGTCCGCCTCGTGCGCGATGTCGCTGATGCGGGGCAGCGGCAGCCCGGTCACCCGCAGCGCGCCGTCCTGCTCGGACAGCACCTGCCCGCCCGCCTCGGCCAGCGCGGTCGTCAGCTTCTCGCGCACCTGCGGCTCGCTGTCCGGCGTCCGCACCCGCGCGAACCCCGCGGAGTTCGCGGCGATGAACTGCTGCACGCTCATGTCGGCGAGCAGCTGACCGCGCCCGATGACGATGAGGTGGTCCGCGGTCAGCGCCATCTCGCTCATCAGGTGGGAGGAGACGAAGACGGTACGGCCCTCCGACGCGAGCGCCCTCATCAGGTTCCGCACCCAGAGGATGCCCTCGGGGTCGAGGCCGTTGACCGGCTCGTCGAAGAGCAGCACCTGCGGGTCGCCGAGGAGCGCGGCGGCGATGCCGAGCCGCTGTCCCATGCCGAGGGAGAAGCCCTTGGAGCGCCGCTTGGCGACGTCCTGGAGGCCGACCACGCCGAGCACCTCGTCCACCCGGCGGGCCGGGATGCCGGAGAGCTGGGCGAGGGACAGCAGGTGGGTGCGGGCCGACCGGCCGCCGTGCACCGCCTTGGCGTCGAGCAGCGCGCCGACCTGGCGGGGCGCGTTCGGCAGTTTGCGGTACGGGTAGCCGCCGATCGTGACCTGGCCCGAGGTCGGGTTGTCCAGGCCGAGGATCATCCGCATCGTCGTCGACTTGCCGGAGCCGTTGGGGCCGAGGAAGCCGGTGACGGCGCCGGGCCGTACCTGGAAGGAAAGGTTGTACACAGCGGTCTTGTCGCCGTAGCGCTTGGTCAGGCCGACTGCTTCGATCATGCTCCGCACCCATCGAAAGGTTCAGGACAGCGGGGCACACGCCCCCGTAAGGGTTAGGAGGATATCCAGGCGCTCACGGTTCCGGCCAAGGGCGGGTAAAAGGACGTCCACTTCACGCCGTCGCTATGCGTCCCGGCGCTTGAGCAGCACGTAACCGCCGACCAGCGCGGCGATCACCCACAGCACCATGATGCCGAGGCCGCCCCAGGGGCCGTAGGGGGTGTCGTCGTCGACCGGGGTGACCACCTGCATGACCTTGCTGCCCGCCTGGTCGGGGAGGTAGCGGCCGACCTTCTCGGTGGCCGAGACGTTGCCGAGGATGTTGGAGATCAGGAAGAAGAACGGCATCAGGATGCCCAGCGACAGCATGGGGGAGCGCAGCATCGCGGCCACCCCCATGGAGAACACCGCGATGAGCGTCATGTAGAGGCCGCCGCCGAGCACCGCGCGCAGCACGCCCGGGTCGCCGAGGTGCGCGCGGAGGCCACCGAGCATCGCCTGGCCGAGGAAGAACGCGGCGAAGCTGGTGGCCACGGAGACCACCAGCGCGAGCAGGGTGGCGACGGCGACCTTGCTGAAGAGCAGGGTGCCGCGCTGCGGTACCGCGGCCAGCGAGGTGCGGATCATGCCGGAGGAGTACTCGTTGGAGACGACGAGCACCCCGAACACGATCATCGCGAGCTGACCGAGGCTCATCCCGGCGAAGCTGATGAAGGTGGGGTCGAAGGAGAGCTGGTCGCGTCTGCTCATGTCGTCGAACTCGTTCTTCGACAGCGCCGAGATCAACATGCCGAGGGCGATGGTGACCAGCACCGCGAGGGAGAGCGTCCACACGGTGGACGCCACCGACCGGATCTTGGTCCACTCGGACCGGACCACCTGGGTCGCCGCCATGTCAGCCCCTCCTCCAGTTCTCGCCCCACCGGGCCCGCGGCTGCTCGGCGGCCACGGCCGGCCCGTCGTGCGCGTGGTACTCCACCGACTCCGCCGTCAGCCGCATGAACGCCTCCTCCAGGGAGGCCCGCTGCGGGCTCAGCTCGTGCAGGACGAGGTGGTGCTGGGCGGCCAGCTCACCGATCAGCTCGGCCTTGTCGCCGTCCACCTCCAGGCTGCCGCCGCCCGCCTCCACGACGGTGATCCCGGCGCCGTGCAGCACGTCGAGCAGCCGCTCCCGCTGGGGGCCGCGGACGCGTACGTAGCCGCGCGAGTTGCGGGCGATGAAGTCGGCCATGGAGGTGTCGGCGAGCAGCCGCCCCTGTCCGATCACCACCAGGTGGTCGGCGGTCAGCGCCATCTCGCTCATCAGGTGGGAGGAGACGAAGACGGTGCGGCCCTGCGTGGCCAGCGACTTCATCAGGTTGCGGATCCAGTGGATGCCCTCGGGGTCGAGCCCGTTGACCGGCTCGTCGAACATCAGGATCCGCGGGTCGCCGAGCAGCGCGCCCGCGATGCCGAGCCGCTGCCCCATGCCCAGCGAGAACCCCTTGGCCTTCTTCCGCGCCACCGCCGTCAGCCCGACGGTGTCCAGCACCTCCCGCACCCGCCGCCGGGGGATGCCGTTGCTCTGCGCCAGACAGAGGAGGTGGTGGTACGCGCTGCGGCCCCCGTGCACCGCCTTGGCGTCCAGCAGGGCGCCGACGTACGTCAGCGGGTCGCGCAGTTCGTCGTAGTGCCTGCCGTCGATGCGGACGTCCCCGGCGGTGGGGTGGTCCAGGCCGAGGATCATCCGCATGGTCGTGGACTTGCCCGCGCCGTTGGGGCCGAGGAACCCCGTGATGACGCCCGGTCGGACGGTGAAGGTGAGGTTGTCGACGGCCACCTTCTCGCCGTACCGCTTGGTCAGCCCCGCCAGCTCGATCATGCGGCCCACGCTAGAACGGGACAAAGCCCTCTGCCACCCCAGTGGCAGAGGGCTTCGCGGGTCTTCGTCAGCTGTACTCCGGCTGGTTACCGGGACTGCTGGGCGGGCACCCCGCGGGAGATCGGCTCGTCCTCGGCCGGCGTACCGGCGGCGGCCACCGCGGCGCCCGTGAGCGTGGCGAGCATCTCGCGCACGTTCGTCAGCTGGGCGTTGATGGAGTCGCGGCGGTTGGTGAGGGCGGCCAGCTCGCGCTCGGATTCCGAACGGATCCGGTCGGCCTTGGCGTTGGCGTCGGCCACGATGTCCTCGGCCTGGCGCTGCGCGGTCTCCACCGTCTGGCGGGCGCGGCGCTCGGCGTCGGTGCGCAGCTTCTCCGCCTCCAGGCGGAGCTGCTCGGCGCGGTGCTCGATCTCGGCGAGGCGCTTCTCGGCCTTGGCCTGACGCGAGGCCAGGTCGCGCTCGGACTGCTCGCGGCGCTTGGCGAGGTTGGTCTCGAAGTCGGCGGCGGCCTGCGCGGCCTTGGCGCGGGTCTCCTCGAAGAGCGCGTCCGCCTCCTCGCGCTTGGACTGCGCGTCCTTCTGCGCCTCGGCCCGCAGCTGGGAGGCTTCGGACTTGGCCTTCTCGACGATCCGGACGCCGTCGTCCTCCGCCTTGGCCTTGCGCTCGGAGGCGAACGACTCGGCGTCGTTGCGCACCTGCTGGGCCGCCGACTCGGCCAGCTCGCGGTGCTGCTCCGCCGCGCGCCGGGCCTCCTCGCGCAGGTCCTTGGCCTCTTCCTCGGCGAGGCGCAGGATCTTCTCGACCCGGGCGCCGAGACCGGCGTACGACGGCTCGGAGTCGGTCACCTGAGCCTGGGCGTTCTGCGTTTCGAGGTGGAGCTCCTCGATGCGCTTCTCCAGAGCGGTGATGCGGGCGAGAGCGCTGTCACGGTCGGAGACGAGCTTGGAGATACGTTCGTCCACCTGAGCGCGGTCGTATCCACGCCGCACAAGCTCGAAGCCGTAGGGGGAAGTGTCGCTCATGGGGTTCCTGTCGAATGAGACCGGTGAGGTGATAGGGGGAATCCTAGGGGTCAGAACGGCGTGTCATCGAGCGGATACGTGTTTGATCTGGAGAATGACACCCCTTTTGGGTGGCTGGGCGTCGGATCGCTTGCCAAAGAGCCGGTCAAATGCACCATAAAACACCAGAATCGGACCTCGCCGCTAACCGTCCGACGACTTGCCACCCGACCGTGGGGCGCCCACTGTGGCGCCCGCCTTGACGCCGTCCTTGGCCACGGGCGGGGCCTCAAAGGACTCCAACGCCTCCAGCACGTCCTGGACACGGGAGATCTCCGCGTTGATGTCCTCGCGGCGGCGCACCAGCACCTCCAGCTCCCGCTTGCCCTCCTCGACCGTGCGCTTCGCCTCGCGGATCGCCTCGGCCTTCAGCTCCTCGGCCTCCCGGACCAGGGTGGCCTTCTTCTGCTCGGCCTCCTTCAGCAGGCCCTCGGCCTTCTTCACCGCGGCGATCCGGACCTTGCCCGCCTCGGAGTTGGCCTCCGACACCAGCTCCTTGGCCTTCGCCTGCGCCTTGCCGAGCTGCTCCTCGGCGGCCTTGATCAGCGCGTCGCAGCGGTCGCCGGTCGACTTCATCGTCTCCGCCGCCTCCCGGCGGGCCCGCTCGTGCAGCTCCTCGATCTCGCCGGTGATCCGCGCGCGCAGCTCCTCCGCGCGCTCCCTGATCGCGGTCGCGTCCCGGCGGGCGCCGACGAGCAGCTCGTCCGCGTCCGTACGGGCCTTCTCCACCAGCGTGTTGCCCTCGACGGTCGCCTCGGAGACCAGCCGGTCGGCCTCGGTGCGGGCGGCGCCCACCATGGTGTCGGCCTGCGCCTCCGCGTCCGCGGTCGTCTTCTGCGCCTGCTCCTGCGCCTCGGTGAGCAGCTTGTCCGCCTCGGCGGTCGTCTCCGTGATGAGCTTGTCGACCTGCTCGGCCGCCTCCGAACGCCGCTTGTTGGCGTCCCGGCGGGCCTCGTCCAGGGTCCGCTCGGCCTCCTCGCGCGCCGCCGACGTGAGCCGCTCCGCCTCGTCGGCCGCCGCCGCCCTGACCCGCTCGGCCTCGGCGCGCGTCCGCTCGGCGTGCTGGCGCGCGGAGCCGACCGTCTCGGAGGCCTCGGCGCGCAGCCGCTCCGCCTCGTCGGTGGCGTCCCCGACCAGCTTCTCCGCGCGGGCCTTCGCCTCCGCGCGCAGCCGCTCGGTCTCCGCCGCCGTGTCCGTGGTCAGCCGCTCGGCCTCGGCGCGCGCCTCCGTGATGAGGGTGTCCACCTGGGCCGCCGCGTCCGAACGGATCCGGTTGGCGTCCTCCCGGGCGTCCGCGCGCGTGCGTGCCGCGTCCTGGTCGGCCTGCGCGATGGTGTCCGACGCCTCGGTGCGCACCCGCTGGGCGTGCTCGGTGGCGTCCGACCGCAGCCGCTCCGCCTCGGCGACCGCCTCCGTCATCGTCCGCTCGGCGAGCGCCTTCGCGGCCTCGGCCTCCTCGCTCGCCTCCCGTCGCACCCGGCCCGCGTCCTCGCTGGCGCGCTCCCGCTCGGCGTAGGCGTCGGCGCGGACCCGGTCCGCCTCCTCCTCGGCCTCCCGCCGGGTGCGCTCCGCCGCGTGCTCGGCGGCCGACCGCAGGCCCTGGATCTCGTCCTGCGCCTGCTCGTGCAGCCCGGCGACGGAGTCCCGTACCTGCTGGGCGTGGGCGTCGGCCGCCGACACCATCTCGGTGGCCCGCCGGTCCGCCTCCTCGACCAGCCGTACGGCCTCGGCCTGGGCCTCGTCCACGCGCTTGCGCGCCGACGCCAGCAGCTCCTCGCTCTGCTCGCGGGCCCGCTGCCGCTCCTGGTCGGCCTCCTGCCGGGCCGCGCCCAGCAGCTCCTCCGCCTCCCGGCGGCGCCGCGCGGCCTCCTCCTGCGCGGCGGCCAGCGTCTCGGACGCCTCCGCCGCCAGCCGCTCCGCGGCGGCCTGCGCCTCCGCCCGCACCCGGTCGGCGCCGTCCTGCGCCTCCGACTTCAGCCGCTCGGCCTCCGCCGCCGCCTCCGACCGCAGCCGCACGGCGACGGACTCGCCCTCCGCCCGGGACGCGGACGCGTCCGCGGCGGCCTCGTCGCGCAGCCGCTCGGCCTCGGCCTCCGCCTGCTGCTGGAGCGCCCGGATCCGCTCGGCGGCCTCGGCGCGCAGCCGCTCCGTCTCCTCGGCGGCCTCCCGGCGGATCCGCCCCGCCTCCTCGCGGGCGTCGCTCAGCGCCTGCTCGGCGGCGGCGAGCCGCTCCTCGGCCTCGGTGCGCAGCCGGGTCAGCTCCTCGGCGGCCTCCGCCCGCCGGGCCTCGACGGCCTGCTCGGTCTCCTCGCGCAGCTCGCGCGCGGCCCGCTCGGCGTCCGCGGCGATGCCCTCGGCCCGCTCGGCGGCCTCGGCGCGGTGCCGCTCGGCCTCGGCGCGGGAGCGCTCCAGGGTCTCCTCGGCCTGCCGACGCAGCGTCGTGGCGCGCTCGATGGCCTCCGTGCGGACCTTCTCGCTGTCCGTGGTCGCGGCCTGCCGCAACTCGTCGGCGTCCGCCTTCGCCTTGGCGAGCAGCTCCTCGGCGGTCTTCGCCGCCTCCTCGATCTGGGCCACGGCCTCCTTGCGGGCCTCGGCGCGGATCTTCTCGCCCTCACCGACCGCGTCCGCGCGCAGCTGCTCGGCCTCGCCGCGCAGCCGCCGTGCCTCCTCCTGGAGTTCGACGGTCTTGGCGCGGTACTCCGCCGTGTCGTCCTTCGCGGCGCCCTTGAGCTGCTCGGCGATGTCGTGCGCCTCGGCCCGCAACCGGTCCGCCTCGGCCTCCGCCTCCCGGCGGATCCGCTCGGCCTCCTCGGCGGCGGCCCTGGTGGTCTTCTTCGCGTTCTCGGACGCCTTGTTCAGCACGTCCTCGGCGGTCCGGGCCGTCTTCGCGAGCTGGCTCGCGGTCTCCTCGGCGGTGACCGTACGGGCCTTCTCCGCGGCCTCCGTGACGATCTTCTCGGCCTCCGCGCGGGCGTCGGCGACGAGTTGCTCGGCCTCCGCCTTGGTGGTCTCGGCCTCCTTGGTGGCCTCCGAGACCAGCCGGGCGACCTGCTCCTTCGCCGTACGCGTGCGGGTCTCGTTGGCCGCCTCGGCGCTGGAGAGGGTCTTGCTCGCGGCCTCCTTGGCCTCGGTGACCAGCTTCTCCGCCTCGGACTGCGCCTTGCGCAGCGCCTCCTCGGCCGCCGCCATCCGCTGTTCGGCGGCCCGGCTCAGCTCCTGCGCCTGACGGCGCGCGGCGTCCGACTCGGACACCGTCGAACTGCGCAGCTGCTCGGCGTGGTCGGTGGCCTCCTGCGCCTGCGTGGAGGCGGCGTTCAGCAGCCGCTCGGCGTCGGCGCGGGCCCGCCGCAGCAGTTGCTCGGCCTCCGCGCGCGCCGCTTCCGCCTCACTCTGGAGCCGCTGCCGGGCCTCGCCGGTCAGCCGCTCGGCCTCCGCGCGCGCCGCCGCCATGGCCTGCTCGGCCTCGGCCCGCGACTCGTCCAGCAGGCGCCGCGCCTGCGACTCGGTCCGGGCCCGCAACTGCTCGGCCCACGCCACGTTCTCGTTGACGTGCGACTCGACGGTCTGCCGCCGTTCGGCCAGCTCCTGGTCGAGCTGCTGGCGCCGGGCCACCGCCTCCTGGTGCAGTTCGGCCTGGAGCCGGGCGGCCTGCTCGGCGTGCTCCTGGAGGATGCGCTGGGTCTGCGCCCGGGCCTGGCCCAGCTCGCGCTCGGCGTCGGCGCGGATCTGGTCGGCCTGCATCTGCGCGTTGCGCAGCAGCTGCTCGGCCTGGTAGCCGAGGTCCGCGCTGTCGTAGGCAGGCCGGGTCATCAGGGTGCGGCGCGCCTCGTGCAGCTTGGCGCGCAGCACCTCGACCTGGTAGCCGAGGTCCTCGGCGTGCTGGATCGCCTTTTCCCGCTCGGTCTTCAGCCGTTTCATCTCGGCTTCGAACCGAGTGAGGTGGTCGACGTCAGCCGCCGGCTCTCGCTCCTGGCTCTCGTAGCCCCGCACTGCGCGGTCCCATCCGTCCCCTGGTCGCAGGTCTCTCCAACGAGCACCGTCCATCCGCCGAACGGGGCCCCCGGGGAATGGTGTCAGATCAACGGCGGAGCACGGGCTGTTGCCCCGGCGCTCGTCCCCCGAAACCCGGACCCCGGAATGCGGTCACCGCTGGGTGGGCGGCGACCGCACCCAACCCTACCGGCCCTTATGTACGAGCATCAGTGCTCAGGTGACTCAACCGGGGCCGAAGTGACCAGTTCCGTGAGAACACCGTGGCAGTCCTTGGGGTGCAGGAAGGTGATCCGTGACCCCATGGAACCGCGTCGGGGCTCCTCGTACAGCACGCGTACGCCCTTGTCCCTGATGTCGGCGGCGTCCGCGTCGACGTCCGCCGTACCGAAGGCGATGTGGTGCACCCCCTCCCCGTTCCTGGCGAGCCACTTGGCGACGGTGGAGTCCTCGCGCGTCGGCTCCAGCAGCTGGAGGTAGGACGCCCCGCCGTCCGACGTGTCGTTGATCTTGAGCATGGCCTCCCGCACGCCCTGCTCCTCGTTGACCTCGGTGTGGAACACCTCGAAGCCGTATGTCGCCCGGTAGAACTCGACGGTGGCGTCAAGATCGTGGCAGGCGATCCCGATGTGGTCGATTCGCGTCAGCATGGGTTCAGTGCAGCGCTCGGACGGTGGTTACGCAACGTGCGCGCGATCACACCGACCGCCCGATGACGGCACGGAGTGCCATCAGTACATTCGAAGTAAACCCTCGTTCACTCCTCGGCTGTGCAGCCGGTAAGGGGATCGCAGCTCATGTCTTCTGCAACGAACGGCACGACGTCCGTCATCGTCGCGGGTGCCCGCACCCCGATGGGGCGGCTGCTCGGCTCGCTGAAGTCCTTCTCCGGAGCCGACCTCGGCGGCTTCGCGATCAAGGCCGCCCTCGACCGTGCGGGGATCGGTGGCGACCAGGTCCAGTACGTCATCATGGGTCAGGTGCTCCAGGCCGGGACAGGGCAGATCCCGGCGCGCCAGGCCGCCGTCAAGGCGGGCATCCCGATGAGCGTCCCGGCACTCACCGTCAACAAGGTGTGCCTCTCCGGCCTCGACGCCATCGCGCTGGCCGACCAGCTGATTCGCGCGGGCGAATTCGAGATCGTCGTCGCGGGCGGCCAGGAGTCGATGACCAACGCCCCGCACCTGCTGCCGAAGTCCCGCGAGGGCGTCAAGTACGGCGCCATCCAGATGCTCGACGCCATGGCGTACGACGGTCTGACCGACCCGTGGGAGAACATCCCGATGGGCGAGTCCACCGAGAAGCACAACACCCGCCTCGGCCTCGGCCGCGCCGAGCAGGACGAGATCGCCGCGCTGTCCCACCAGCGCGCCGCCGCCGCCCAGAGGAACGGCACCTTCGAGGCCGAGATCACCCCCGTGGAGATCCCGCAGCGCAAGGGCGACCCGGTCCTGTTCAGCCAGGACGAGGGCATCCGCGCCGACACCACCGCCGAGTCCCTCGGCAAGCTGCGCCCGGCCTTCACCAAGGACGGCACGATCACCGCGGGCACCTCCTCGCAGATCTCCGACGGCGCCGCCGCCGTGGTCGTGATGAGCAAGGCCAAGGCGCTGCAGCTGGGCCTGGACTGGATCGCCGAGATCGGCGCCCACGGCAACGTCGCGGGCCCCGACAACAGCCTCCAGTCGCAGCCGTCGAACGCGATCCAGCACGCCCTGAAGAAGGAGGGCCTGGACGTCTCCGACCTCGACCTCATCGAGATCAACGAGGCGTTCGCCGCGGTCGCCGCGCAGTCAATGAAGGACCTCGGCGTGTCCACGGAAAAGGTGAACGTCAACGGCGGCGCGATCGCCCTCGGTCACCCCATCGGCATGTCCGGCGCCCGGCTCGTCCTCCACCTGGCCCTCGAACTGAAGCGGCGCGGCGGCGGCGTGGGCGCGGCGGCGCTCTGCGGCGGCGGCGGTCAGGGTGACGCGCTGATCATCCGGGTACCCAAGGCGTGAGCGCCGTTCCGGCCGCCTCGCTGTAGAACCTCCTCGTGAACTCGTGAACGGAGCTGAGATGCAGGACGTCTCCACACTGGTGGCCCAGGCGAGGGAGGGACGGCCGCGTGCCGTGGCCCGCCTCATCTCCCTGGTGGAGGGGGCGTCCCCGCAGCTCAGGGAGGTCATGGCGGCCCTGGCCCCGCTGACCGGGAACGCCTACGTCGTCGGCCTGACCGGCTCGCCCGGCGTGGGCAAGTCCACGTCCACCTCGGCGTTGGTGACGGCGTACCGCAAACAGGGGCGGCGGGTCGGCGTCCTGGCCGTCGACCCGTCGTCGCCCTTCTCGGGCGGCGCGCTGCTCGGCGACCGCGTCCGGATGTCGGAGCACGCCTCCGACCCCGGCGTCTACATCCGCTCCATGGCGACCCGGGGCCACCTGGGCGGCCTGGCGTGGGCGGCGCCGCAGGCGATCCGCGTCCTGGACGCGGCGGGCTGCGACGTGATCCTCGTCGAGACGGTCGGCGTCGGCCAGTCGGAGGTGGAGATCGCCTCCCAGGCCGACACCTCCGTCGTCCTGCTCGCCCCCGGCATGGGCGACGGCATCCAGGCCGCCAAGGCCGGGATCCTGGAGATCGGTGACGTCTACGTCGTCAACAAGGCCGACCGCGACGGCGCCGACGCCACCGCCCGCGAGCTGAACCACATGCTGGGCCTGGGCGAGGCCCGCGCCCCCGGCGACTGGCGCCCGCCCATCGTGAGGACGGTCGCCGCCCGCGCCGAGGGCGTCGACGAGGTCGTGGAGGCGCTGGAGAAGCACCGCGCCTGGATGGAGGAGCACGGCGTCCTCACCGAGCGCCGCCGCGCCCGCGCCGCCCGCGAGGTGGAGACGATCGCCGTCACGGCCCTGCGCGAACGCATCGGCGACCTGCACGGCGACCGCCGCCTGAGCACGCTGGCGGAGCGGATCGTGGCGGGGGAGCTGGACCCGTACCGGGCGGCGGACGAACTGGTGGCGGGGCTGACGCAGTCGGGGACGTGAGGGCGGGCGGGACCACGGCGGGCGGAGCCCTGTGCGCGCTCCGCCCGCCGCCGGGTCCGGCCGTCGGGGTCAGGGCCTGCCGCGCTGCCCCCGCAGGTGCTCCGCGATGGGCTTGAGGGCCTTGTCGAGCTGGGTGAGGGCGTCCGGGGTGAGCAGGTCGATGAAGTGCCTGCGCACCGACGCCACATGATGGGGCGCCACCTTCTTCATCGTCTCCATGCCGTGCTCGGTGAGCACGGCGTAGAGCCCGCGGCGGTCGGACTCGCAGTTCTCCCGGCGGACCAGATTCGCGTTCTCCATGCGGGTGATCTGGTGGGAGAGGCGGCTCTTGGACTGGAGGGTGGCGGCGGCGAGGTCGCTCATCCGCATCCGCAGGTCCTCCGACTCGGAGAGATTCACCAGGATCTCGTAGTCGTTCATCGTCAGGCCGAACGGCTGGAGGTCCTTCTCGAGCTGGTAGGTCAACAGTCTGTTGACCTCCAGGTGAGTGCGCCAGGCGCACTGCTCCGCATCGGTCAGCCAGCGCGTGGCCGTCTCGGTCTCCATGAATGAAGTCTACCTAAGAGGTTGAAAGGC
>NZ_JBEYHH010000006.1:0-37412 GCF_040635175.1 Streptomyces sp. NPDC006997 | reverse complement strand
CAGGTGAGTGCGCCAGGCGCACTGCTCCGCATCGGTCAGCCAGCGCGTGGCCGTCTCGGTCTCCATGAATGAAGTCTACCTAAGAGGTTGAAAGGCGAACTAATGAGGGCGGTGTGACGGTGTGCACACGTTCGATGTCACACTCCGCAGACTACCGCTCACAGCCCGAAGCGACGCTGGAGGTCCCCCAGCTGTCCGGGAAGGCGCGGTGCCCCCGACTGCGGTCCGTGCCCCCCGCCGGGCCCCCCGCCCGGCACCCCCGCCTGCTGCGGGGTCGCCCCGACGGACTGCTCGGCCATCAACGCCTCCGTCGACTGGAGCAGCACGGTGCCCGCCCCGACGAACTCGAACTGATGCTCCTCCCCCGAGGCCCCGCCCAGGCCCGTCAGCGCACGTAGACCGCCCATCACGCCCGTCATGTACCCGTGGTCGTAGTGATGGCACGGGGACGGGCAGTCGGCCCAGCCGACGAGCGCCTGCGGGTCCACCCGGATCGGGGGTTCCATGAACACCACCGGTCCGTTGGACGCGGCCACGAACTTGCCGGTTCCGATCAGCGTCAGGAACCCCGGCACGATCGACTGCTTCAGCGAGAGACTTGGCTGAAAAGCGAGCAGGTTGCCCGAGCGAATGGTCAGGTTGCCGTCTTCGAGGTCGTAGGAGTTCACGTCGAAGGCCCGGTCAGCGAGGAGCATCTTGCCCGAGCCCTCGGCCACCACCCAGTCGCTCGCGTGCAACGGCGAATGGAAGGAAGTGCGCACGAGCCGGTCCAGCCGCCCGTGCCCGATCCCGTTGAACTCGATCGACCCGTAGTAGGCGATCATCTTCCCCTTCTGCAGGAACCACTGGCTGCCCTTCAGCTCCACGCAGAAGGTGTACGCGTTCACGTTGTCGTCGACCGGCAGGCTGGTCGGGTCATGGATCACGGGTGTCACAGCTTCTCCTCCGATGCCTGCACGAACACCGAACCGCTCCCGCTCAGCTCCAGCTGGAACGCCTCGCCCGACCCGCGCCCCACCATGTCCCGCCAGCCGAGCGCGGTGGAGAGCTTGTTGCGTACGTCGCCGAAGTGCGCGACATACGCCTGCGGGTCCACATGGACCGGCCGCTGCGGGGTGATCGGCACCTCGAACACGCCCCCGTGCGCCATCACCGCGACGGCGCCCTGGCCCTTCAGGGTGGTGGTGAACAGCCCCTGCCCGGTCACCTGGCCCCGGACCATCCCCATGACGCCGCCCTGCGAGCCCATGAACATCGTGCCCTGCTGGAGGGTGCCCTCGAAGGCGAGCAGCCGGTCCGCCTCCACGTACAGGGTGTCCCCGCTGAGGTTGATCACCTCGATGTGGTGCCCGCCGTGCCCGAACAGCACGGTGCCGCTGCCCTCGACCGTCATCAGCGGGGTGTCCTCGTTGGCCACCCGCCGCCCGATCATGGACATCACGCCGCCCTGGCCGCCCCGCATGTTGGGCGTGAACGACACCTCGCCCTGGTAGGCGAGCATCGCGCCGCGCTGACTGAACAACCGCTGCCCCGGGGCGACGGTCGCCTCGATCATCTTCGAGTTGATCTCACGGAACGCCATCTCACACATCCCCCGCGATCGTGTTCCGCTCGCTGGGCTGGACGTAGACCAGCCCGTCCCCCTCGAACCGCATCTGGAACGCCTCGCCGCCGCCCTCGCCCAGGAGCGTGCGGAAGGTCACCCCGGACTGGAACGACTGCCGCAGGTTCCCCTGGTGCGCCACGTACGCCCCCGGGTCGACCGTCAGCGGGTACTGCGCGCTGACCCGCAGCACCACGGCCGGACCGTCCGACATGATCGCGGCCTGGCCGTGCCCCTCGACGGTCGTCGTGAACAGCCCGTTGCCCTGCGAGGCGCCGCGCAGCCCGGTGAACTCGGTCCCCGTCCGCAGTCCGGCGTCGGCGGCGAGCAGGTTGCTCGACTCGACGTACAGCTTGTCCCCCTGCAGGCCGACCAGGTTGATCTCCGAGGCCCGGTCCGCGAACCAGCAGGTCCCGTGCCCCTTCACTTCCATCACCGTCATCTGCTCACCCGTGAGCCGCCGGGTCACCATCCCCCGCAGCCCTTCCCCGCCCCCACTCATCTTCTTGAACGCCATCTGGCCGTCGTACGCCACCATCGAGCCGTTCTTCGCCTTCACGGCGTCACCGGTCATCTCGACGGCCAGCACCTTGCTGCCCTGAAGTCGGAACATCGCCACGGTGTGACGGTAGCCCCAGCGGGCCCCCCGCCAACAGGGTCCACGACCCTGTCTCCGCCCTGACGACCCCCCTAGGGGCACCGCGCCGGGGGCGTTTGCCACAATGAACGAACCTTTGTGCACCCCTTCACAAGGCATCGCAGCGACCCTCCGACCCGAAGGTGACCCGTGGACCTCCAGACCGCCTCCGCCCTCCGCAGGCTCCGCCTGGTCTCGACCCCCGAGGCCGTGTCCTTCCTCCTCCTGCTGGTCTGCTCGGTGCTCAAGCGCACCACGGACTTCAACGCGGTGCCCGTGATGGGCGCGATCCACGGGCTCCTCTTCGTCCTCTACGTGATCTTCTGGGCGGACGCCTGGAACCGCGCGAAGTGGTCCCTCGGCACGGCCGCCCTGTACCTCGTCTTCTCCGTCCTCCCCACCGGCGGCTTCTTCGCCGACCGGCGGCTCCGCCGGGAGGCCGAGGACGCGGTCATCGCCTCCCGCGCCCGCAAGGAAGGGACCGTGAACGCGTGATCGTCGCCTTCTCCGTGACGCCGCTGGGGGTCGGCGAGGACGTGGGGGAGTACGTGGCGGACGCGGTGCGGGTGGTACGGGAGTCCGGCCTGCCGAACCGTACGGACGCGATGTTCACGTCCGTGGAGGGGTCGTGGGACGAGGTCATGGACGTCGTCCGGCGCGCGGTCGCCGCGGTCGAGGCCCGCGCGCCCCGCGTCTCCCTCGTCCTCAAGGCGGACATCCGCCCCGGGGTGACGGACGGACTCACGTCCAAGGTGGAGACGGTGGAGCGGCACCTGTCCGCGTGACGACGCGCCCGGCGCGGCCCCGTTCCACCTCCCGGCAGGGGGCGTTGCCCCACCTGGACGCGTCCAGTTCGACATGCCCTCAAAAGTGGACTTTCGTGGCGTTATCGACTTGTTCGATCGACCACTGGAGGGCGCTGTGCGGCCGGAGGGCTACGACTACGACACCCACAGCCGACTCGCCGGACCGCTCACGGAGCCGTCCGGCGAGCCGTACCGGGTGCGCTACACCTCGCTGCTCTCCCAGGAACCCCGCCGAATACGAGCCGTCCTCCTGATGTCCCTGGCGCCGATCCTCACCGGCGCCCTGCTCGTCTACCTCGTCTGGCCGACCCACTGGGTCGAACGCGAGGGTGCCGAGCGCTGGCTCGTCGGCCTCGACACCACCATGCTCGTGGCCATCGGGTTCATCGAGCTGTTCATGCTCGTCAACGTCGTCTCCGTCGCCCACGCCACCATGGTCGCCCGCGACCCCGTCCCCGTGACGCCCGAACCCGGCACCCGCGTCGCCTTCCTCACCACGTACGTCCCCGGCAAGGAACCCCTCTCCATGGTCCGCGCCACCCTGGAGGGCGCCACGCGGATCGAGCACACCGGCCCCCTGGACGTCTGGCTCCTCGACGAGGGCGACGACCCCGCCGCCAAGGCACTCTGCGCCGAACTCGGCGTACGCCACTTCACCCGCCACGGCGTCCCCGAGTGGAACCGCCCCACCGGCGTCCACAAGGCCCGCACCAAGCACGGCAACTACAACGCCTGGATCGCGATGCACGGCGCCGCCTACGACTTCTTCGCGTCCGTCGACACCGACCACGTCCCGCTCCCCAACTTCCTCACCCGGATGATGGGTTACTTCCGCGACCCGGACGTCGCCTTCGTCGTCGGCCCCCAGGTCTACGGCAACTACCACAACCCCGTCACCAAGGCCGCCGAGTCCCAGCAGTTCCTCTTCCACGCCCTGATCCAGCGCGCGGGAAACCGCTACCGCGCCCCCATGTTCGTCGGCACCAACAACGTCGTACGCATCGCCGCCGTCAAGCAGATCCGCGGCCTGTGCGACTCCATCACCGAGGACATGGCCACCGGCTTCGAACTGCACCGCACCCGCAACCCCCACACCGGCAACCACTGGCGCTCGGTCTACACCCCCGACGTGCTCGCCGTGGGGGAGGGCCCGGCCTCCTGGACGGACTTCTTCACCCAGCAGCTCCGCTGGTCCCGCGGCACCTACGAGACGATCATCAAGCAGTACTGGAAGGCCCCCTTCCGAATGCCCCCGGGCCGCCTCCTCTCGTACACCCTGATGCTCGTCTACTACCCGATGACGGCCGTCAACTGGCTGCTCGGCATCCTGTCCTGCTTCCTCTTCCTCTGGTTCGGCGCCTCCGGCACCCAGGTCGCCGCCTCCGTCTGGCTGATGCTCTACAGCGACGCGGCGGCCCTCCAGGTCGGCCTCTACCTCTGGAACCGCCGCCACAACGTCTCCCCGCACGAACCGGAGGGCTCCGGAGGCCTCGCGGGCATGGCGATGTCCGCCCTCTCCGCCCCGATCTACCTCAAGTCCCTCACGGAGGCGGCCCTCCGCCGCCCCAGCCGCTTCGTCGTCACCCCCAAGGGCGGCGACACCAGCCCCGACCGGCTGCTCACCTTCCGCATCCACCTGACCTGGGCGGCTCTCATGGCCGCCTCCCTCACGGCGTCCGTCGCCTTCGGCCACACCCACGCGGCGATGCGCACCTGGGCGACCCTGGCCCTGCTGATCTCCCTGGCCCCGCCCACGATCTGGCTGTTCACCCGCCACCGGCAGGCCCGGGACACCCACCCCGCCCCGACCGCCCCCGCCGTCGTCACACCGTCCCCCACCCGGATCGTCCCCCCACCTCCCCTCTGTCCCCCACCCCCGCTCACACCCCCGATCTCGACCCCGATCTCGACCCCGGTCTCCAGCACCACCACAGGAGGTAACTAGGCCATGGCCTACCGCCCTTCGAAGAAGACCAAGAAGACCGTCCTCGGCATCGGCGGAATCGCCATCCTGGCCAGCCTCAACGCCCCCGCCGCGCTGGACTTCGCCAGCGACAGATACCACGCGTACAAGATCTCCCAGCCCGGCTACAAGGCCCGCTACGGCTCCTGGACCCAGGTCGACATCCCGGAGCAGTACCGCACCAACGCCATCCACGCCGCCCTCCTGCACACCGGCAAGGTGCTCATCGTCGCGGGCTCCGGCAACGAGCAGCGCAAGTTCGACAAGGGCGAGTTCGAGACCATCCTGTGGGACCCGAAGCGGAACACGTTCAAGAAGATCAAGACCCCCGAGGACTTCTTCTGCGCGGGCCACGCCCAGCTCCCCGACGGCCGCCTCCTGGTCGCCGGCGGCACCGCGCGCTACGAACTCCTGGACGGCGAGGTGACCCGCGCGGGCGGCGGGATGCGGGTCAAGAACGAGAACCCGGACAAGGCGGTCTTCCTCAAGAAGGGCACCCGCTTCCGCTCCCCGGCGGGTGTCGAGTACGAGACGAAGTTCGACGTCACCGTCCCGAAGGCGAAGCGCGGCTTCAAGGTGACGTACAACAGCCGCGGCGAGATGCAGCCCTGGCGCACCAAGGTCACCGCGAGCGAGGCGAGGGTCTTCGTGGAGGCGGTCGAGGAGGGCCCGCTCTCCGTCACCCAGCGGCAGGCGCAGTACGAGATCGTCGGCCTGAAGGGCAAGGACGCGGCCAACACCTACGGCCTCTCCGAGAAGATCACCCTGGACAAGCAGGACTACCAGGGCATCCGCGCCGCCTACGAGTTCGACCCGGTGGCGGAGAAGTACGTCCCCGTGGAGCCGATGGACAAGGCCCGCTGGTACCCGACCCTGGTCGGCATGGCGGACGGCCGCGTCCTCGCGGTCTCCGGGCTGGACGACGTCGGCATGATCGACCCGGGCGACAACGAGTACTACGACCCGAAGACGAAGAAGTGGAGCCCGGCCCCCAAGCGCTACTTCCCCACCTACCCCGCACTCTTCCTCACCAAGGGCGGCAAGCTCTTCTACCCGGCGGCGAACGCGGGCTACGGCCCCGCGGACAAGGGCCGGGTGCCGGGCCTGTGGGACCTGAAGACGAACACGTTCACGCGCGTCCCGGGCCTGAAGGACGCCGACCAGACGGAGACCGCGTCGTCGGTCCTGCTGCCCCCGGCCCAGGACCAGAAGGTGATGCTGCTGGGCGGCGGGGGCGTCGGCGAGTCGAAGAAGTCCACGGCACGCACGGCGGTCGTCGACCTCAAGAAGGAGAACCCGGTCTTCGAGGACGGCCCCGACCTCCCCCAGGGCACCCGCTACCTCAACAGCGTGATCATGCCGGACGACTCGGTCTTCACCACCAACGGCTCGGTCGACTACCGGGGCCGCAGCGCGAGCAACGTCTTCAAGGCGCAGTTCTACGACCCCAAGACCAACGCCTTCCGGGAGGCCGCCGCGCCCACCGTGGGCCGCAACTACCACTCCGAGGCGCTGCTGCTGCCGGACGGCAGGGTCGCCACCTTCGGTTCGGACCCGCTCTTCGACGACCAGCAGAACACCAAGCTCGGCCACTTCGAGCAGCGGATGGAGGTCTTCACGCCCCCCGCGCTGCACAAGAACGCCGCGATCCGCCCCGCGCTGCAGGACGGTCCGCGCGACCTGCCCGCCGACCGCCGGGTGACGTACCGCACCGACCACCCCGAACGCGTGGCGAAGGCCCGTCTGATGCGCCCCAGCGCGGTCACGCACACCACGGACGTCGAGCAGCGCTCGATCGAACTGACCGTGACCAAGAGGGGCAGGTCGGTCACGGTGGAGGTGCCGAAGGACCGCACGCTGGTGCCCCCGGGCTGGTACATGCTGTTCGTGACGGACGGCAAGGGCACCCCGTCGGAGGCGAAGTGGCTGCACGTCCCGGCGTGAGGGGAGCCCTCACTCCGCGGAGGCGTTCCGGGCCAGCCCGAGGGCGTACTCCGCCCACCACCGCCCCGCCGCGGGCCCGCCCTGGCACGGGCCGTCCGACTCCCCGGGCCGCTTGACCCAGAGGAAGGCGTCCACGGCGGGCAGGCCGGTGTCGGTGGTCGGCGCGGTCCCGAGCGCCCGCCCCGGCGGGTTGCACCAGACGCCGGGCAGCGGCCCCTTCCCGTTGCGGCTGGTGTCGACGACGAAGTGCTTGCCGCCGAGCGCCTTCGAGAGCCGCGTCCCGTACGCCGTCGTCGTCTCGTTGGTCTGGAAGTTGGAGACGTTGAGCGCGAAGCCGTCGGCCTGGGCGATCCCGGCCCGCCGCAGCGGCTCGACGAGCTTGGCCGGGTCCCGGATCCAGTCCGGGTTCCCGGCGTCCAGGTAGACCCGGGTGCGCGGCTGCGACTTGAGCCGCTGGACCGCCTCACTGAGCAGCTGCTCGCGCTCGGCGTGCAGGTCGCCGGGCGTGCACCCGTCGACGATGTGCGCGACCGCGTCGGGTTCCAGCACCACCAGGGCCTTGGCGTCGCCGATGGCGTCGGCGAACTTGCCGATCCACTGCCGGTAGGCGCCCGCGTCGGCGGCGCCGCCCGCGGAGTGCTGGCCGCAGTCGCGGTGCGGGATGTTGTACGCCGCGAACACCACCGTCCGCCCGCCGCGCCGGGCCCCGGCGACGGCCGTGCGGACGAGCGGGGCGGGGTCGATCTCCCCGGCGGGCCAGAGGGCGGAGGGCCGCCGGGCGATGCGGTTGAGCAGGGCGGCGTCCTCGGTACGGCCCTGCCGCCGCCACTGCCGCACCTGCCGTACGGCGGGACTGTCGGGCTCGACCCAGAAGGGGGAGTCGGCCGCGGCGGGCTCCCCCTTGGAGGCGGCCCCGGCGACGGACGCCTCGTCGACGTCGGAGGAGGACGAGCAGCCCGCGAGGAGGGAGAGGACGGAGAGGGCCGCGAGGGTGTGGACCAGCCGGGACATGACGCTCCCTTGAGGCGGGGGGCGGGGCGAGGGCGATGAGGGTCGGGGGGGGGAGGGTCGGAGGATGAGGATGAGGATGAGGGATGAGGGTCGAAGGATGAGGATGAGGGATGAGGATGAGGGATGAGGATGAGGGATAAGGACGGGGAACGACGATGAGGGGATGACGAAACGCCAACAATCAATCACCAATCGTGACACAACACCCCAACCCACCCTCTGACCGAAACGCGAGACGGGGCTGACCGGCATATGACCGGCCGGTAAGGTCTGGTGACGTGCCGAAGCCGCTCAGCCTCCCGTTCGATCCCATCGCCCGCGCCGACGAACTGTGGAAACAGCGCTGGGGCAACGTCCCGGCCATGGCCGCGATCACCTCGATCATGCGGGCCCAGCAGATCCTGCTCGCCGAGGTCGACGCGGTGGTCAAGCCGTACGGTCTGACGTTCGCGCGCTACGAGGCGCTGGTGCTGCTCACCTTCTCCAAGGCGGGTGAGCTGCCGATGTCCAAGATCGGCGAACGTCTGATGGTCCACCCGACGTCGGTGACGAACACGGTCGACCGCCTGGTCCGCTCCGGCCTGGTCGCCAAGCGCCCCAACCCCAACGACGGCCGCGGCACCCTCGCCTCCATCACCGACAAGGGCCGCGAGGTCGTCGACGCCGCCACCCGCGACCTCATGACCATGGACTTCGGCCTGAGCGCGTACGACGCGGAGGAGTGCCAGGAGATCTTCGCGATGCTCCGCCCACTGCGGGTCGCGGCGCGGGACTTCGACGACGAGGGCTGACCCCGTCAAGCCGGAGCGCCTCTTCCCACTTCACGGTGGTTCTTGCCCGCTGAGAGGGCTGAGCGCGGGGCGGGCTGATTTCCGCTGGGATTATGTGACCCGTCCATTGTCCGGATGATCGACGTCCGGATGTTGAGCTGACGGTGAGGGAGTCCCGTGAGTACTGCGCAGCGTGTCCGAGGCCTGACGGCCGTCGTCTGTACGGCGGCGTTCGCCGCCCTGGGGGTCTTCGGCGGGGCCGGGTCCAGCCATGCCAGTGCGACGGGGACCACACCCCTCGGGACCTTCGACTACGACCTGCGCGGAGCCAACGTCCGGGTGCCGACGGGCTGCTTCCTGACGCACACCATCAAGGGCTCCGGCAAGCGGATCACCGCGCAGTTCGCCGGTGTGGACTGCGCGGGACTGGCCGCCACCTTCACGCAGTTCTGCAACTGGCGGATCGACTTCGCGTACGCGGACAGCGACAACAAGACGTACCGCTCGTCACGCGGGGCGACGCACCACGAGTGCATCGGGAACCCGTTGCGGAAGACGGCTCCGCAGACACTGCCGAAGTACGGCAAGGCGTGTGCGAAGTTCTACGTCAACGGCAAGCTGCGGGGCGTGCAGTGCCACTTCATCACCAAGTGACCGCTGCGCCCTGACGTGCCGCGGGGCGGGTCAGGCCGTGGCGGGGCTCGGGTCGGGTTCCTTCTCGATGAGGGGCTGGACGGTCCGGCTCACCTGGCGTTCCACGAAGAACGCGGCGGTCGGGATGGTGCCGGCGAGGAGGAGCCACACCAGGCGCCCCACCGGCAGCTTCGCCTTGCTGCCGAGGTCGAAGGCGAAGACCAGGTAGGCGACGTAGAGCCAGCCGTGGGCGATGCCGACGGCGGTCGTGAAGCCGTCGAAGCCGTCCAGGTGCAGCAGGCGCTTTCCGATCACGCCGACCGTCAGCAGGATCAGCAGCACGGCGGTGACGTAGGCCATCACCCGGTAGCGGGTCAGGACGCTCTTCTTCATGGCGTTGAGCGTAACCGGTGCTCTTCGGCGTTCCGTGAGCGCGTCCTGACCAGCTCCACTGTTATTTATTAGGACGTCCTAGTAAATTCGAAGGTATGGACGCTGACGCGATTGAGGAAGGCCGCCGGCGGTGGCAGGCCCGGTATGACGGTGCGCGGAAGCGCGACGCGGATTTCACCACGCTCTCCGGGGACTCGGTGGAGCCGGTGTACGGGCCCCGGCCCGGGGACGCCTACGAGGGGTTCGAGCGGATCGGGTGGCCCGGGGAGTACCCCTACACGCGCGGGCTGTACCCGACCGGCTACCGGGGGCGTACGTGGACCATCCGGCAGTTCGCCGGGTTCGGGAACGCCGAGCAGACCAACGAGCGCTACAAGATGATCCTCCGCAACGGCGGCGGCGGGCTCTCGGTCGCCTTCGACATGCCGACGCTGATGGGCCGCGACTCCGACGACCCGCGCTCGCTCGGTGAGGTCGGCCACTGCGGTGTCGCCATCGACTCCGCCGCCGACATGGACGTGCTCTTCCGGGACATCCCGCTCGGCGACGTCACCACCTCGATGACGATCAGCGGCCCGGCCGTGCCGGTCTTCTGCATGTACCTCGTCGCCGCCGAGCGGCAGGGCGTCGACCCGGCCGTCCTCAACGGCACGCTCCAGACGGACATCTTCAAGGAGTACATCGCGCAGAAGGAGTGGCTCTTCCAGCCCGAGCCGCACCTGCGTCTGATCGGCGACCTGATGGAGTACTGCGCCGAGCGCATCCCCGCCTACAAGCCGCTCTCCGTCTCCGGCTACCACATCCGCGAGGCCGGTTCGACGGCCGCTCAGGAGCTGGCCTACACCCTCGCCGACGGGTTCGGGTACGTCGAGCTGGGGCTCTCGCGCGGGCTCGACGTCGACGTCTTCGCGCCCGGGCTGTCCTTCTTCTTCGACGCGCACGTCGACTTCTTCGAGGAGATCGCCAAGTTCCGCGCCGCCCGCCGCATCTGGGCGCGCTGGATGCGGGACGTCTACGGCGCCACGACCGACAAGGCGCAGTGGCTCCGCTTCCACACCCAGACCGCCGGGGTCTCGCTGACCGCCCAGCAGCCGTACAACAACGTCGTCCGTACGGCCGTCGAGGCGCTGGCCGCCGTCCTCGGCGGCACGAACTCACTGCACACCAACGCCCTCGACGAGACCCTCGCGCTCCCCTCCGAGCAGGCGGCGGAGATCGCGCTCCGCACCCAGCAGGTGCTGATGGAGGAGACCGGGGTCGCCAACGTCGCCGACCCGCTCGGCGGGTCCTGGTACGTCGAGCAGCTGACCGACCGGATCGAGGCGGACGCGGAGAGGATCTTCGAGCAGATCAAGGAGCGGGGGCTGCGCGCGCACCCCGACGGGCGGCACCCCATCGGGCCGATCACCTCGGGGATCCTGCGGGGGATCGAGGACGGGTGGTTCACCGGGGAGATCGCGGAGTCCGCGTTCCGGTACCAGCAGGCTCTGGAGAAGGGTGACAAGCGGGTGGTGGGCGTCAACGCCCACACCGGGTCGGTCACCGGTGACCTGGAGATACTGCGGGTCAGCCATGAGGTGGAGCGGGAGCAGAAGCGGGTGCTCGGGGAGCGGCGGGGGGAGCGGGACGACGCGGCTGTGCGGGCCGCGTTGGACGTGATGATCGCCGCTGCGCGGAGTGGGGGGAACATGATCGAGCCGATGCTGGACGCGGTGCGGGCGGAGGCGACGCTCGGGGAGATCTGCGGGGTGCTGCGGGACGAGTGGGGGGTGTACACGGAGCCTGCGGGTTTCTGACGCCCTGGGTGTGGCTCGGGGGTGGGCGCGCGGCCCGGCGCCTACGGGGTGCCTCCCCCCCCCAAGCTCATCGAGCAGGGGGTACCCCCGGCGCCCACCCGTGCCGCCCCAGCGGCACGACTGCCCTAGGGCGGACCCGCCCCCGCCAGGCCCGAGATCAGTACCTCCGTGAAGCCGCGTGCCCAGGTCTCGTCTACCGGGCCCGCGCTGATCAGGCAACGGTGGACCACCGCGCCCGCGACCATGTCGAAGACGAGGTCGACGGCGCGGGAGGCTTCCACGGGGTCGGACTCCGGGGGGAGTTCGCCGCGGTCCTGGGCGCGGGCGCGGCCCTCCAGGACGAGGCGCTTCTGGCGGTCGACGATCGACGCGCGGATGCGTTCGCGCAGGGCGTCGTCGCGGGTGGACTCGGCGACGACGGCCATCAACCCGCTCCGTGCCTCCGGGCGGGCCAGGATCGTGGCGAACTGGAGGACGACGCCCTCGATGTCCGCCGCCAGCGTGCCCCGGTCCGGCAGGCGCAGTTCGTCGAAGAGTTCGGCCACCGCGTCCACGACGAGTTCGTTCTTGCCGGGCCAGCGCCGGTAGAGGGTCGTCTTGGCGACCCCGGCCCGGGTCGCGACGTCGCCCAGCGTCAGCTTGGACCAGCCCAGTTCGACCAGGGCCGCCCGCGTGGCGGCCAGGATCGCGGCGTCCGCGGCGGCGCTGCGCGGACGCCCGGCACGTCCGGCGGGGACGGGAGGGGTGGGCATGGCCTGACCATAACCGGCGGGCCCCGTACGGGACGTGAGCGGTGGTGCGTGAGGGATATCACCGGCGGGGCCTGGCCCCCGTACCCCTGTCCGTAATACGCTACGACCCGTAGCGAAAGCAGTCCGCGTGCGCAGCCCGCGGGCGGCAACCACACGGCGTGGGGTGGGGACCCGGCGCCAGGCGGTACCGCGGTCCAGTACCGGTCCGGCCACGCCGTCGGACCGGATGTCACGGCGTTTTCACTCATGCGCGGGAACGGGGGAGGATAGGCGTATGCAGCCACGGAACATGTCCATGAGCGGCGTCGTCGACCTCGCCGCGGTGAAGGCGGCCCAAGAGGCCAAGGCCAAGGCCGAGCAGGCGCGCGCCGAAGCGGCCCGGCAGGGCGGTGGCGGGGCGATCTCCCCGGCCGACCTCGTCATCGACGTCGACGAGGCCACCTTCGAGCGTGACGTCCTCCAGCGCTCCACCGAGGTCCCCGTCGTCCTCGACTTCTGGGCCGAGTGGTGTCAGCCCTGCAAGCAGCTGAGCCCGGTCCTGGAGCGGCTCGCCGTCGAGTACAACGGGCGCTTCCTCCTCGCCAAGATCGATGTCGACGCCAACCAGATGCTGATGCAGCAGTTCGGGATCCAGGGGATCCCGGCCGTCTTCGCCGTCGTGGCGGGGCAGGCGCTGCCCCTCTTCCAGGGTGCGGCGGGTGAGGAGCAGATCCGGCAGACGCTGGACCAGTTGGTGCAGGTCGCCGAGCAGCGCTTCGGGCTCACCGGCCTGGTCGTCGACCCGGACGCCGAACCGGGCGGCGCCCCCGCCGAGCAGGAGGCCCAGGCCCCCGCCGGTCCGTACGACGCCGCCCTGAACGCCGCCGCCGAGGCGCTGGACGCCGGTGACCTGGACGGTGCCATCCGGGCGTACCGGAACGTCCTCTCCGACGACCCCGCCCACCCGGAGGCCAAGCTGGGGCTGGCGCAGGCCGAACTGCTGCGCCGGGTGCAGGGCATGGACCCGCAGCGGGTGCGCAAGGAGGCCGCCGAGAAGCCCGGCGACGCCGATGCGCAGATCGCCGCCGCCGACCTGGACCTGGTCGGCGGGCACGTCGAGGACGCCTTCGCGCGGCTCATCGACACCGTCAGGCGCACCGCGGGCGACGAGCGGGACGCCGTACGGCAGCGGCTGTTGAAGCTGTTCGAGGTCATCGGGGCCGACGACCCCCGGGTGGCCGCCGCCCGCCGGGCGCTGGCGAGGGCGCTGTTCTGACCGTGTCCGGGTGACAGAACCGGTCGACAGGGCCTCGAAGCGGCCGCGCTTTACCAAATCTTGGTAATCGCGGCCGCTGTTACTTCAAGTAAGTCGAACCCGGAATTCTGTCGGATTCTGTCCGCCCGTCACCTACTTTGTCCTCCCCTCTCGGGCCACCCAGCGTCGCCGGTCGAGCCGTATCCGTCGTGGGGTGGTTATCCGTCCGTTACTAGCGAGTAACGAACCCCCTTGTGCGCGCGGCGAGAATGCACCACGATCGGCCACGCTCGGTCCTTCCCCACTCCCCGACAGCCAATCGGGGCACGGGTCTTCCAGGGTCCCCACCGAGCAGAGCCGGGGCCCGGTGGCACCGGCTCTTGGACAGGGGGGTCTTCGCCGCGTGGCGAAGCCTGTCCGGCAAGGTTGTGCGTGATGCGTGTCAGGCGCGACCAGTGGTTGTCGCTCGGGGGTGATCGCCGGTGATTCGGGCGCGGGTTCGCGCCACCGAGCGCGGGCGCTCTCCTTCCCGAGGACGGAGCACTTCTCCCATCCCTGCCCGGCCGGGCCGCCTTCCGGGGGTCGGTCAGGACAGGAGATGTACGTCCGAGAAGGAGGAAATATGCAGTCCCAGGTGCGTGGTGGGACCAGATGGAAGCGGTTCGCTGTGGTCATGGTGCCCAGCGTCGCCGCCACGGCAGCAATAGGTGTCGCGCTGGCACAGGGCGCCCTCGCGGCGTCGTTCAGCGTCTCCGGTCAGTCGTTCAAGGTCACGACCAAGCAGCTCGACGGCGAAGGCTTCGTGCAGTACGGGGCCATGGACCAGGGCTACACGCTCACCGGCGACAAGACTCTGCACCCCGTCGCGGTCTCCGGTTTCAAGAGCGCGACCATCAAGAGCCTGTGTCAGTCGGTCGTCACCCCGAACGTTCCGGTGTTCGGGAACGTCAGCCTGATCCTGCGGGCGGGCGACGGTGACACTCCGGTCAAGGCCGAGAACCTGTACATCGACGTCGCCCAGCTCGAGGCCGACGCGACGTTCCGGGGCATCGACATCGGTGTGGCCGCCAAGGACGCCAACAAGGGTCCCGGCATGAAGTCCGGCGAGGTGGCCAACAAGCAGGCCAACCCGTACGGCTTCGCGCAGCAGGCCGACTCGGTGACCCTGAAGGACGTGAAGCAGACGGCGTGGGCGACCACCGCCGGAACCTTCAAGCTCAGCGGCCTGAAGATGTCGCTGTCGACGGGTGTCAAGGAGTGCTACTAAGCACTCGCTGACGGGCGGGGGAGCCACGGACACCGGCGCCCCCGCCCGCTCTCTCCCCATCGGCATCCCATCGGCATTCCCCCACTTTCCGCCGACGCGCCGACGCGTCGGCACCAGCAGTACCTCTCTCCACCAAAGCAACGCCGTTCCAGGGAGCTGTTTTCCATGAGCGCCGAGAATCCTGCCGCGCCCGGCCGAGACGAGCACTACCTCAAGGTCTTCCGGCGCCACTTCCGCGCCTGGCGGGGTACACGGCCGTTCTGGGCCGGTCTGTTCGTCCTGCTCGGCGGCGTGCCGATCATGTACTTCCCGTACGCGAACCTCCAGGTCGGCCAGTTGACGCTGGCGATGGCGACCACCGCGGGCGCGGGGTCCCTGATCATCGGCGTGCTGCTGGTGGTCCTCGGGATAAGCCTCTGGTTCCAGAAGCACGTACGGGTCTTCGCGGGTGTCGCGGCCATCCTGCTCGCGCTGGTCTCCATCCCCGTGGCCAACTTCGGCGGCTTCGTCATCGGCTTCATGCTCGCCCTCGTCGGCGGCGCGATGGCCGTGTCCTGGGCCGAGGGCGCGCGGGAGCGGCCGCAGGCGGCGCAGCCGACCGTGCCGGGACCGGACGACGACGCCCCCGGGGACGTGGACCCCGGCACCCCGGGCGACCAGGTGCGGGAGAGCGACTATCTGTCCAAG
This sequence comes from Streptomyces sp. NPDC006997, assembly GCF_040635175.1. Lineage (NCBI taxonomy): Bacteria > Bacillati > Actinomycetota > Actinomycetes > Kitasatosporales > Streptomycetaceae > Streptomyces > Streptomyces sp. NPDC006997. Next base: position 21,916 of record NZ_JBEYHH010000006.1, on the reverse strand, counting down.
AGCCCGGGCAACGAGGCGAACGGGAGGCACAGTGCCGGCTGACGAGGTGACCCACGGGACTGAGGTGGACGAGTCCCGTGGGAGAACCGGGCCGCGCCACGCGGCACCCAAGAAGCCGCTGTTCACCAGGTTCCACGTGCCCGCCGGGAAGGCGATAGCCCTCGCGGCGATGCCCACCGCGGTCCTCATGGGGCTGGGCTTCACCCCGAAGCTCGCCCTCGCCGAGGACCAGCCCGCGCCGCGGAGTCTGACGGCCGACGAGTACAAGGACTGCGTCCAGGCCCTGGAGGACGCCGAGAAGGGCGACTCCGCGGAGACCTCGCCGACGCCGTCGGCGACCGAGTCCGTGACGCCGACGCCGTCGGCGGCCGAGACCGGCTCCGAGGACGCCTCGGACGGGAGTGACGCCTCTTCGCCGGATTCAGGTTCCGACGACGAGACGAAGCCCGAGCCCGAGTCCGCCACGTCGCCCACCGGCGAGGCCCAGTCCTCCGGCTCCGGCTCCTCCGGCACGGCCGCGACGGACGGCGACCCGGCCACCGAGCCCGAACCGTCCGCCTCCGAGACCGACAAGGGTGTCCTGGAGTCCATCGGGGACACCATCACCGGCGTCGTCGACGGCGTCGTCACCGGCATCACCGGCGGCGGCGACGAGGAGTCCGCGAGCCCGACGCCCACCGAGTCCGCGCCCGCGGAGACCGGGAAGGCGACGGAGGAGAAGGACACCGCCGACGACGGCGACGGCACCTCCGGCGCGGTGGAGGACACCGCCGAGAAGGTCACCGGCGCGGTGGAGGACACCGCCGAGGACGTGACCGGCGCGGCCGAGGACGCCGGCGAGGCGGTCCAGGAGGCGGCCGGTGACGCCACCGCGTCCCCGACGCCCTCGCCGTCCGCCAGCGAGACGACCGACCTGGACGACTGCCCGGTCGCCACGGACGCGGAGGGCGGCGTCGACAACCCCGTCCCGCTGCCGGACGACCCCTGGTACCTCAACGCCAGCTCGCTGCTGCTGAAGGGCGCCCGGTACGAGGGCATCGTCGAGGTGAAGACGGCCAACGGCACCGTCAAGAAGGTGCTGAAGTACGTCATCACCGGCGGCACCGACATAGGTGACCTGCACCAGACGGTGAAGGACGGGCAGTCCGGCAAGACCTACCACGTGCAGGCGGCCGAGGGCTCCACGTCCACGATCCGCGACGGCGACACGGTGATGTACACCGAGAGCATCTCGGGCAACCTGCTCGGGCTGATACCGATCACCTTCGACCCGGAGAACCCGCCGCCGCTGGACATCCCGCTGATCTACTTCACCAAGGTGAAGGTGGTGCAGGCCGGTCAGTTCGGCGGCACCCTGCACGTGCCGGGTCTGCACCAGTACGTCACGGGCTGACGGTCCGCCAGCCCCCAGGAGCCCATCCGGGAGCCGCACACGGTCGAGGGCGCCCCGTCCCACCGGACGGGGCGCCCTCGGCGCGTGGCCGACCGGGGGTCAGGCGCGGGCGTCGCCGCCCAGGTGGTGCACGCGGACCATGTTGGTGGTGCCGGGGACACCGGGGGGCGAACCGGCGGTGATGATCATGGTGTCGCCCGGGTCGAACAGGTTGAGCTTGGCGATCTCCTGGTCCACCAGGTCCACCATCTCGTCCGTGCTGTTCACGAACGGCACCACGTGCGGCTCCACGCCCCAGCTCAGCGTGAGCTGGTTGCGGGTGGACTCGTCGGTGGTGAAGGCGAGGATCGGCTGGCTGGCCCGGTAGCGGGAGAGCCGCCGGGCGGTGTCACCGGACTGGGTGAACGCCACCAGGCCCTTGCCGCCGAGGAAGTCGGCGATCTCGGCGGCGGCCCGCGCCACCGAACCGCCCTGCGTGCGCGGCTTCTTGCCGGGCACCAGCGGCTGGAGGCCCTTGGCGAGCAGCTCCTGCTCGGCGGCCTGCACGATCTTCGACATCGTCTTCACGGTCTCGATCGGGTACGCGCCGACCGAGGACTCCGCCGACAGCATGACCGCGTCCGCGCCGTCCAGGATGGCGTTGGCGACGTCGGACGCCTCGGCGCGGGTCGGCCGGGAGTTGGTGATCATCGACTCCATCATCTGGGTCGCCACGATCACCGGCTTGGCGTTGCGGCGGCACATCTCGATGAGCCGCTTCTGCACCATGGGGACCTTCTCGAGCGGGTACTCGACGGCGAGGTCGCCACGGGCCACCATCACGGCGTCGAACGCCATCACGACGTCCTGCATGTTCGCCACCGCCTGCGGCTTCTCCACCTTGGCGATGACCGGGACCCGGCGGCCCTCCTCGTCCATCACGCGGTGCACGTCGGCGACGTCCTTGGCGTCCCGGACGAAGGACAGCGCGACCATGTCGCAGCCCATCCGCAGCGCGAACCGCAGGTCCTCGACGTCCTTCTCGGAGAGCGCCGGGACGTTCACGGCCGCGCCGGGCAGGTTGATGCCCTTGTGGTCGGAGACGACGCCGCCCTCGATGACGATCGTCCTGACCCGGGGGCCCTCGACGTCCAGGACCTTCAGCTCGACGTTGCCGTCGTTGATCAGGACCTGGTCGCCGCGGGCGACGTCGCCGGGCAGGCCCTTGTAGGTGGTGCCGCAGATCGTCTTGTCGCCCGGGACGTCCTCGGCGGTGATGGTGAACTCGTCACCGCGGACCAGCTCGACCGGGCCCTCGGCGAAGGTCTCCAGCCGGATCTTCGGGCCCTGGAGGTCGGCGAGGACGCCGACGGCGCGGCCGGTCTCCTTCGCGGCGGCCCGGACGCGGTCGTACCGGCCCTGGTGCTCGGCGTGCGAGCCGTGGCTGAAGTTGAAACGGGCAACGTTCATGCCCGCCTCGATCAGCGCGACAAGCTGTTCATGGGAGTCGACCGCAGGGCCGAGAGTACAGACGATTTTCGAACGGCGCATGGGGCGATCCTATCGTTTGTTTCGCCGCGGAATTTTCCATCTGGCGGAAGGTACAAGTGAGTTTCGGGGTGCTCAGTTGTTCTCAGTTGTTCTTTCCGACCAGTGCGTAGGTCTGTGTCGCGATCTCCAGTTCCTCGTCGGTCGGCACCACGGCGACCGCCACCCGCGCGGACTCCGGCGAGATCAGCCGCGGCTGGTCGCCGCGTACGGCGTTCAGCTCCTCGTCGACCGCCAGGCCCAGCTGCTCCAGACCGGCCACGGCGGCCTGCCGGACCGGTGCGGCGTTCTCCCCGACCCCCGCCGTGAAGGCCACCGCGTCCACCGTGCCGAGCACCGCGTAATAGGCGCCGATGTACTTCTTCAAACGATGAATGTAGATGTCGAAGGCGAGTCGCGCCTGTTCGTCACCCTCGTCGACACGGCGGCGGATCTCCCGCATGTCGTTGTCCCCGCACAGTCCGATCAGCCCGCTCCTCTTGTTGAGCAGAGTGTCGATCTCGTCCGTGGACATTCCGCCAACGCGTGCCAAATGGAAGATGACGGCGGGATCGAGGTCCCCGGACCGCGTACCCATCACCAGCCCCTCCAAGGGCGTCAGTCCCATGGAGGTGTCCACGCACCGCCCGGCGCGCACCGCGGAGGCGGACGCCCCGTTGCCGAGGTGCAGCACGATCACGTTCACGTCGGCCGGGTCCTTGCCGAGCAGTTCCGCGGTCGCCCGGGACACGTAGGCGTGCGAGGTGCCGTGGAAGCCGTAGCGCCGGACGCGGTGCTCGTCGGCGGTCTTCACGTCGATGGCGTAACGGGCCGCCGACTCCGGCATGGTGGTGTGGAAGGCGGTGTCGAAGACGGCGACCTGCGGCAGGTCGGGCCGCAGCGCCCGGGCCGTGCGGATGCCGGTGAGGTTGGCCGGGTTGTGCAGCGGCGCGACCGGGATCAGCCGCTCGATCTCGGCGAGGACGGCGTCGTCGACGACGGTCGGGTCGGTGAAGTGCCGCCCGCCGTGCACCACCCGGTGCCCGATCGCGGCCAGCTCCGGCGAGTCGAGGCCGAGGCCGTCCCTGGCCAGCTCCGCCGAGACGGCCTTCAGGGCGGCCTCGTGGTCGGCGATCGGGCCGGTCCACTCGCGGACCTCCCCGCCGGTGTGCAGCGGGGTGTGCCTCAGCCGGGAGGTCTCCTCCCCGATCCGCTCGACCAGGCCGACGGCCAGCCGGGCGTCGCCGCTCATGTCGAGCAGCTGGTACTTCACCGACGACGAGCCGGAGTTGAGGACGAGGACACGCGAGGGACTCACTGCTGGGACGCCTTCTCGACGAGGGGGGACTGGGCCTGGATCGCCGTGATGGCGACGGTGTTGACGATGTCCTGGACGAGCGCGCCGCGGGACAGGTCGTTGACCGGCTTGCGCAGGCCCTGGAGGACCGGGCCGACCGCGATCGCGCCCGCCGAGCGCTGCACGGCCTTGTAGGTGTTGTTGCCGGTGTTGAGGTCCGGGAAGATCAGCACGGACGCCTGCCCGGCGACCTCCGACCCCGGCAGCTTGGTCGCCGCGACCGTCGGCTCCACCGCGGCGTCGTACTGGATCGGGCCCTCGGTCCTGAGGTCGGGACGGCGTGAGCGCACCAGCTCGGTCGCCGTGCGCACCTTGTCGACGTCGGCGCCGGTGCCGGAGGTGCCGGTGGAGTACGACAGCATCGCGATCCTCGGCTCGACCCCGAACTGGGTCGCCGTGGACGCCGACTGGATGGCGATGTCCGCCAACTGCTCGGCGTCCGGGTCGGGGTTGACCGCGCAGTCGCCGTAGACCAGCACCTTGTCGGCGAGGCACATGAAGAACACCGACGACACGATGGAGGCGTCCGGCTTGGTCTTGATGATCTCGAAGGCCGGGCGGATGGTCGCGGCCGTGGAGTGCACGGACCCCGAGACCATGCCGTCCGCGAGCCCCTCCTGCACCATCAGGGTGCCGAAGTAGTTCACGTCGGAGACCACGTCGTAGGCCAGCTCCACCGTGACCCCGCGGTGGGCGCGCAGGGCGGCGTACTTCTCCGCGAAGCCGTCGCGCAGCTCGCTGGTGGCCGGGTCGATGAGCTGGGCGTCGGCCAGGTCGATGCCGAGGTCCGCGGCCTTCTTGCGGATCGTGTCGACCGGACCGAGGAGTGTGAGGTCGCACACACCGCGCCGCAGCAGCACCTCCGCCGCGTGCAGCACCCGCTCCTCGGTGCCCTCCGGCAGCACCACCCGGCGCCGGTCGGAGCGGGCCTGCTCCAGCAGCTTGTGCTCGAACATCATCGGCGTGACCCGGCCGCTGCTGGGCGCGCTCACCCGGGTGAGCAGGTCACCGGTGTCGACGTACCGCTCGAACAGGCCGAGCGCGGTCTCCGCCTTGCGCGGGGTGGCGGCGTTCAGCTTGCCCTCCAGGGAGAACAGCTGTTCGGCGGTGGGGAAGCTGTTGCCGGGCACCGAGAGCACCGGCGTGCCGGGCGCGAGGCGGGCGGCCAGCGTCAGCACGTCGTCGCCCGGCGCCTCGCCCAGCGTCAGCAGCACGCCCGCTATCGGCGGGGTGCCCGCGCTGTGCGCGGCGAGGGCGCCCACCAGCAGGTCGGCCCGGTCGCCGGGGGTGACCACCAGCGAGCCCGGGGTCAGCGCGGCCAGGAAGGTGGGCAGCATCGCCCCGCCGAACACGAACCCGAGGGCGTCCCGCGCCAGCCCGGAGTCGTCGCCGAGCAGCACCTTCGCGTCGAGCGCCTGGCTGATCTGGGACACCGTGGGCGCGGACAGCGCGGGCTCGTCGGGCAGCGCGTAGCAGGGCACCGGCAGCCGGGAGGTGAGCCGCTCCGCGATCTCGTCGCGGTCCTCCCGCGCCACCCGGTTGACGATCATCGCCAGTACGTCGCAGCCCAGGCCGTCGTAGGCCCGGTAGGCGTTGCGGGTCTCGGCGCGCACCGCCGCGGCGGGCTGGCGTCGGCCGCCCACGACCGGCAGCACCGAGGCGCCGAACTCGTTGGCGAGCCGCGCGTTCAGCGCCAGCTCGTCCGGGAACTGGGTGTCGGCGAAGTCGGTGCCGAGGACCAGGACGACGTCGTAGTCCCGCGCCACCAGGTGGAACCGGTCGACGAGGGTCGAGACCAGTTCGTCCGTCCCGCGCTCGGCCTGGAGGGCGGAGGCCTCCTGGTAGTCCAGACCGTAGACGGTCGCCGGGTCCTGGGCCAGCCGGTAGCGGGCCCGCAGCAGCTCGAAGAGCCGGTCGGGGCCGTCGTGGACCAGGGGCCGGAAGACACCCACCCGGTCGACCTGCCGGGTGAGCAGTTCCATGACCCCCAGCTCCACGACCTGACGGCCGTCGCCGCGGTCGATACCGGTCACGTACACGCTGCGCGTCACGCGTGCTCTCCGTTTCGTCTCTGGTGGACTTCGAGTGGATTTCGGGGTGCTCCGGAGGGGTTTCGGCCGCGTTGCCGGTATCCAGGGTTGCGAGAATCGCCCACCGAGGTGAGTAGAATTTCCTTGACAATACCCCCGCCGATGGATAAGGCACGCGTCAGGTGCTGTGCCGCACCGGGCTCCGAACGTGTAAGAATCGGCACCGCTCACCGGCATCGAGACCGAGCAGGAGACACAGCACGATGCGTATCGGAGTTCTGACCGCAGGCGGCGACTGCCCTGGCCTGAACGCAGTGATCCGGTCGGTCGTGCACCGCGCCGTCACGCACTACGGCGACGAGGTCATCGGTTTCGAGGACGGCTACGGCGGTCTCCTGGACGGGCGTTACCGCACCCTCGACCTGAACGCCGTCAGCGGCATCCTCGCCCGCGGCGGCACCATCCTCGGCTCCTCCCGGCTGGAGCGCGACCGGCTCCGCGAAGCCTGCGAGAACGCCCCCGACATAGCCCGCGACTTCGGCATCGACGCGCTGATCCCGATCGGCGGCGAGGGCACGCTGACCGCGGCCCGGATGCTCTCCGACGCCGGTCTGCCGGTGGTCGGCGTGCCGAAGACCATCGACAACGACATCTCCTCCACCGACCGCACCTTCGGCTTCGACACCGCCGTCGGCGTCGCCACCGAGGCGATGGACCGGCTGAAGACCACCGCCGAGTCCCACCAGCGCGTGATGGTCGTCGAGGTCATGGGCCGCCACGCGGGCTGGATCGCCCTGGAGTCCGGCATGGCCGCCGGCGCGCACGGCATCTGCCTGCCCGAGCGCCCGTTCGACCCGTCCGACCTGGTGTCGATGGTCGAGGAGCGGTTCGCCCGCGGCAAGAAGTTCGCCGTCATCTGCGTCGCCGAGGGCGCCCGCCCCGCCGAGGGCACCATGGACTACGGCAAGGGCGAGATCGACCAGTTCGGCCACGAGCGCTTCCAGGGCATCGGCACCGCCCTCGCCCACGAGCTGGAGCGCCGCCTCGGCAAGGAGGCCCGCCCGGTCATCCTCGGCCACGTCCAGCGCGGCGGCACCCCCACCGCGTACGACCGTGTCCTCGCCACCCGGTTCGGCTGGCAGGCGGTGGAGGCAGCGCACCGCGGCGAGTTCGGCAGGATGACCTCGCTGCGCGGCACCGAGATCGAGATGGTGCCGCTGGCGGAGGCCGTCACCGAGCTGAAGACGGTCCCGAAGGACCGGATGGACGAGGCGGAGTCGGTCTTCTAGACCGCGCCCGCCCCGGACGCCCTGGGCGGCCGTCAGCCCGACCGGTTCACCGTCTCCCAGAAGTGGTCGACGATCCGGTGCAGGAAGTCCCGGCCGCCCTCGCCCGCGTTCCCGTGGCCGCCGCCCCAGCTCGGGGTCGCGGTCAACTGCCCCTGGTAGGCGCCGTGCAGTTCCTGGAGGACCTGCTCCAGGAGCGCCCGCTCCAGGGGCACCGTCTTGCTCACCGGCCGTACGTACCCCTGCCAGCGGCTGGTGACGGCGCTGCGCAGCAGCTCGGCGAGTTTCGCCTCCCGGCCGGTGACGGCGACGAAGTCGGGCAGGGCGAGCGAGAGCACGTCGGCGAGCGCGGCGGACTGCCGGTCGTTGCCCCGCCAGGCGTCGCGCTCCTCCATCCGCAGGTACGCCTGGATGTCCACCCCCACGGCCCGCGCCACCTCCTCCGGGGCGAGCCCGCGGGCGATGCGGTGTTCGCGCAGGGTGCGCGGACGGCCGACGAGTTCGTCCGGGGAGCACCACAGCACGCCCGCGAGCGCGGTGAGTTCGGACCCGCCCGGGCTGGCGGCCCCGCGCTCCCAGGCGACGACGAGGTCCGGGGTGACGTACGGCAGTCCGTACGAGGTCCGCAGTCCGTGGGCGACGTGTTCCGGGCCCATGCCCAGCGCGGCGCGGAGTCTGCGGGCGGCGAGGGCGTTGAAGGGCGGGAACCGGTTCGGTTCGGTGGGGGGTTGGCGCACGCGCCCAAGCTAGGGCGCGTGCGGCGGCGGTGGCTACGATCCGTCCGGCAACAATCACAGATCGTAGGAAGCTACGGTGCCCCGCGCGGTCGCTCAGGCGAAGGCGGGCATGAGGTGTTCGCCGACGAGCCGGAGCTGGGTGTCGACGTCGGCCACGCCCGGCAGGTCGCGGCCGGTGAAGGCCCGCACCAGGGCCCGGTCGGTGAGGGCGCAGATCACGTGGTTCACGCCGGTCGGCTCGATCTCCCGCCGGATCTTGTCCCGGCACTCCTCGGGCGTGCCCGCGACCGACAGCCGCTCGGCCACCTCGGGCGTGGTCAGCTCGATACCGCGGGCCAGGTCACCGGCGGCGATGGCGTCGACCACCGGTTTCAGCTCGCCGGGGTCCACGCCGTTGCGGCGCAGCTGCTCCTCCGGCATCGAGGAGGCGTAGATGCCGACCATGCTGCGGGCGGCGTCCTTGGCGGCGGCGGAGTCGGGGCCGGTGGCGAACACCACCCACGCCCCGATGTCCAGCTCCCGCCAGTCCCTGCCCGCGCGCTCGGCACCGGCGCGGATGTGCCGTACGGCGTACTCGTAGGCCTCGCGGGTGTAGCTCAGCGCGTGGTGGCAGCCGTCGGAGAGTTCGCCCGCCGCCTCGAACGACCGCGGCCCGCGCATCGCCCCGAGCTTCAGCGGCAACCGGTCCTGCACCGGCCGGGCGAACGTGAACAGTCCGTCGTACGAGAAGAACTCGCCGTCGTACGTGATCGTGCCCTCGTCCAGCAGGGTGCGGACGACGTGCAGGGCCTCCTTGACGCGGGACAGCGGACGGGTGCGGGTCCAGTCGAGGCGGTACTGGGCGAGGAGCCCGAAGTTGCCGCTGGACAGCACCCCCTCGGCGCGTCCGCCGGAGAGTTCGTCGAGCGTGGCCAGCGCCTGGGCGATCAGGGTCGGCTCCCGTAACGTCACCGGGGAGACGCTGGGGCCGAGGCGAATGCGGGTGGTCTGTCCGGCCGCCGCGGCGAACAGCAGCCACAGGTCCTTGTGCCAGGTCTCGTCGGCGGCGTAGCAGGCGTGGAAGCCGAGTTCGTCGGCGAGGCGGATGGAGTCGAGGGATTCGGTCAGGGGGTAGTCGGGGAGCATCGCGTAACTGAACCTCATGCACGCACCATCCGGCGGGGCGCGTCAACTGTCCAGCAGGTGGTCGGCCTTTCCCGCCTTGATGTCGAGGATGAGGCCGCGGAGGGCTTCGCGGGTGTCGGTGAGGTAGCGGTCCTCCTGCCCGGAGACGGCGAGGTAGGCGTTGCCTTGGGTGTCGGTGCCTATGCGGAAGCAGTTGTTGCCTTCCGCACAGAAGGGGGTTTCCCAGGTGATGTCGGGCATGGTGGTTCCCTCTCGGGGTCAGAGCTGACGGGCGATGGAGTGGATCAGGTCGCGGGACTATGCTGCTCCCGCTGCCGCCGGTGTGCGTGGTCCTCGGCTGGACCTACCTGGTCAACGACGAGAAGATCTCCGCGATCGGGCACTACGTGCGGGAGGAACTCGGGCCGCGGCTGGCCCGGCTGGCCGCGGCGGAGGGGACGTTCCCGACGTTCGGCTGGGAGGCGTACCACCGTCTCGACACCCGGCGCCGGGACCGCGAGACGATCCAGGCGGGGGTCGACCTGACGGCGTTCTGCGCGGTGCCGCTGGCGGCGCTGACGGCGTTCTGGGCGCGTGGTGACGTTGGGGGCCTGCTGGTCGCGCTGTCGGTGCTGGAGGCGTTGACGGTGGCCGGGCCGGCGGCGCAGATCCTGCTGCACACGCGGCCCGCACCACCGCGCGGGTGAGCGCCTGGGCGCCACAGCGTCAGGGCGTCTGCTCCCGTACCCACCGGTACACCAGCTCGGGCCGCCCCACCTGGCCGTACTGCGGGCTGCGGCCCGCGCGGCCCGCGTCCACCAGGTGCTCCAGGTAGCGGCGGGCGGTGATCCGGGAGATGCCGACGGTCTCCGCGAGCGCCGAGGCGGTCAGGCCCTCCGGGCAGTCGCGCAGCGCGTCCGTGACCCGCTCCAGCGTCGGTCCGCTCAGCCCTTTCGGCAGGGCCACCGGACCCGGGGCGCGCAGGGTCGCGAGGGCGCGGTCGACCTCGGCCTGCCCGCTCGCCTCACCGGCCGCCGCCCGGAACCGCGCGTACCGCACCAGCCGGTCCCGCAGGGTCGCGAAGGTGAACGGCTTCAGCACGTACTGCACGACGCCGAGCGAGACGCCCTCCCGCACCACCGCCAGATCCCGCGCCGACGTCACCGCGATGACGTCCGCGTGGTACCCGGCGGCGCGCAGGGTCCGCGCGAGCTGGAGTCCGTGCACGTCCGGCAGGTGCAGGTCGAGGAGGAGCAGGTCGACCGGCGTCCGCTCCAGCGCCCGCCGCGCCTCCGCGCCGGTGTGCGCCTTGCCGACGGCGACGAAGCCGGGGACGCGGCCGACGTACAGCACGTGCGCGTCGGCGGCGACGGGGTCGTCCTCGACGACCAGGACACGGATGGGCGCGGAGGCGGTGTCGGCGGTCATCCGTCGGCCCTCGCCGCCCGCGCGGGCGGGGCGCCGTGGGCCCGCGTCGGCACGGCTGCCGCGGCTTCCGGCGCCGGGTGGGCGCCCACGGCCCGCCGCAGCGGCAGCCGTACCTCGAACTCCGCCCCGCCCCCCTCGGCCCCCGCCACCGCCAGCGTGCCCTGGTGCCGCTGCACCGCCTGCCGTACCAGGGCGAGCCCCAGCCCGCGGCCCCCCGGCCCCGCCGTCTTGGTGCTGAAGCCGCGCTGGAAGACCAGGTCGGCGTGGGCCGGGTCGACGCCCGCGCCGGTGTCCGACACCCGCAGCACCAGCTCCCGCTCCTCCGCGTACGCCGTCACGGTCACGCGTGCTCCCCTGCTTCCCTGCGCCGCGTCCACGGCGTTGTCGATCAGGTTCCCGAGGATCGTCACCAGGTCCCGGGGCGGCAGGTCGGCCGGGAGCAGCCCGTCGTCCAGGCGGCTCTCCCCGGACACCACCAGCTCCACGCCCCGCTCGTGGGCCTGCGCCGTCTTGCCCAGCAGCAGCGCGGCCAGCACCGGTTCGCTGACCGCGGCCACCACCTGGTCGGTCAGCGCCTGCGCCAGCTCCAGCTCGGCGGTGGCGAACTCGACCGCCTCCGCCGCCCGCCCCAGCTCGATCAGGGAGACGACGGTGTGCAGCCGGTTGGCCGCCTCGTGGGCCTGGGAGCGCAGGGCCTGGGTGAAACCGCGCTCGGAGTCCAGCTCGCCCATCAGGGACTGCAGCTCGGTGACGTCCCGCAGGGTGACGACCGTACCGCGCCGCTCGCCGCCCGACACCGGCGAGGTGTTGACGACCAGCACCCGGTCCGCCGTGAGGTGCACCTCGTCCACCCGGGGCGCGGAGGCGAGCAGCGCCCCGGTGAGCGGCGCGGGCAGCCCGAGGTCGGCGACCGACCGGCCGACGACGTCCCCGGCGACGCCGAGCAGCTCCCGCCCGCCGTCGTTGACCAGCGCCACCCGGTACTGCCCGTCCAGCATCAGCAGCCCCTCGCGTACGGCGTGCAGGGTGGCCTGGTGGTAGTCGTGCATCCGGCTCAGCTCGGTGGCGTTCATGCCGTGGGTGTGGCGCCGTAGCCGGGCGTTGACGACGTACGTGCCGACCGCGCCGATGGCGAGGGCGCCCGCCGCGACCCAGATCAGGGCGGTCAGCTGGCCCTGCACCCGCTTGCTGATCGCCTCCACCCTGATCCCGGCGCTGACCATGCCGACGACCCGCCCGCCGTCCAGGACGGGCACGACCGCGCGGACGGACGGGCCGAGCGTGCCCGTGTACGTCTCGGTGAAGGCCGTACCCGCCACCGCGGGCGCGGTGTGCCCGAGGAACCGGTGCCCTATCTGCTCCTCGCGGGGATGGGTCCAGCGGATGCCGTCCGGGTCCATGATCGTGACGAAGTCGACGTCGGTGTCGCGCATCACGTCCAGGGCGTACGGCTGGAGGACGGCCGTCGGGTCGGGGGTGGCGATCGCCGCCCGGACCGACGGGGAGTCGGCGACGGAGCGGGCGACGGACATGGCCTGGCGGCCCGCGGCCTCCTCGGCCTGGCTGCCGTCGCTGACGTAGGTGAACAGCGCGCACCCGGCGACGACCACGGCGATCAGCACCGCCTGCATGGCGAAGAGCTGACCTGCGAGGCTGCGGGGCCGGGGGACGGGAAGGCGCATGTCGTTCAGTGTGCACGGTGGCCGGAGCGTGAACTCAATGAACGGAAGGGTGACCGGCCTCACAGGGCGGGAGATAGTCACCGCGTTCCCCATCTCCCCGAGCCATCCCCCGGACGTGAGCCGCACGCCGGTGAGGCCGACGAAGACGTCAAGGAGGGCAGCCGTGGCCGCCAGCACCCCCGATACGGCACCTGCCGCACCCCGCGTGAAGCGGGACCGCACCCACTACCTCTACATCGCGGTGATCATCGCGGTGGCGCTCGGCATCGCCGTGGGCCTGGCCGCGCCGGACTTCGCGGTCGAGCTGAAGCCGATCGGAACCGGGTTCGTCAACCTGATCAAGATGATGATCTCGCCGATCATCTTCTGCACGATCGTGCTGGGCATCGGATCCGTCCGCAAGGCCGCCAAGGTCGGCGCGGTCGGCGGTATCGCCCTCGGCTACTTCCTGGTCATGTCCCTGGTGGCGCTGGGCATCGGCCTGGTCGTCGGCAACATCCTGGAGCCGGGCAGCAGCCTGGCCCTCACCGACGTGGTGCGGGAGACCGGACAGGCCCAGGTGGAGGCCGAGGCCAAGGACACCACCGAGTTCCTGCTCGGCATCGTCCCGACCACGATCGTGTCGGCGTTCACCTCGGGCGAGGTCCTCCAGACCCTGCTGTTCGCGCTGCTCGCCGGGTTCGCGCTGCAGGCCATGGGCAACGCCGGGCAGCCGATCCTGCGCGGGATCGAGCACATCCAGCGCCTGGTCTTCCGGATCCTCGCGATGATCATGTGGGCCGCGCCGGTCGGCGCGTTCGGCGCCATCGCCGCCGTCACCGGCTCCGCGGGCGTGGACGCGCTCAAGAGCCTCGCCGTGCTGATGCTGGGCTTCTACGTCACCTGTGTGCTGTTCGTGTTCGTGGTGCTCGGCGCGCTGCTGCGGATCGTCTCCGGCCTGAACATCTTCAGCCTCTTCAAGTACCTGGGCCGGGAGTTCCTGCTCATCCTCTCCACCTCCTCCTCCGAGTCGGCGCTGCCGCGGCTGATCGCGAAGATGGAGCACCTGGGCGTCAGCAAGCCGGTCGTCGGCATCACCGTGCCGACCGGCTACTCCTTCAACCTCGACGGCACCATGATCTACATGACCATGGCGTCCCTGTTCATCGCCGACGCCATGGGCACGCCGATGTCGGTCGGCGAGCAGATCCCGCTGCTGCTGTTCCTGCTGGTCGCCTCCAAGGGCGCGGCCGGTGTCACGGGCGCGGGCCTGGCGACGCTCGCCGGTGGCCTGCAGTCCCACAAGCCCGCCCTGGTCGACGGCGTCGGTCTGATCGTCGGCATCGACCGCTTCATGAGCGAGGCCCGCGCCCTGACCAACTTCGCGGGCAACGCGGTCGCCACGGTGCTGATCGGCACCTGGACCAAGGAGATCGACCGGGCCCGGGTGGACCAGGTCCTCGCCGGACACGCCCCCTTCGACGAGCGGACCCTGCTGGACGACGGCCACGGCGGCGCCCCCGCGTCCGACGTGCCCGAACAGCCGGGCCCGGGCGAGAAGGAACTGGCGAAGGCCTGAGCCCTCCCCCTCCCCGGGTGCGGTGTGACGCCGACGTCTTGCCATGACGTCGGCGTCAAGCCGTACGTTCGTCCGTATGCGAATCGGCGAACTGGCCGCCCGGGCCGGGACCACCACGCGGACGCTGCGGTACTACGAGTCCCGTGGCTTGCTGCCCGCGCGGCGCGACGGCAAGGGCCACCGGACCTACGGCGAGCACGACCTGAAGCTGCTGCGGCAGATCCGCACGCTCCAGGACTTCGGGTTCGACCTGGAGGAGACCCGGCCCTTCGTGGAGTGTCTGCGGGCCGGTCACCCCGAGGGCGACCTGTGCCCCGCCTCGCTCGCGGTCTACCGGCGCAAGCTGGCGGAGCTGGACGGGCTGATCGACGAGCTGCGGGCCGTGCGGGCGAAGATCGGGCTGCGGCTGGCCCTGGCCGAGGACGTGTCACCGTTGTGCGAACTGGGAGGGCCGGAACTGTGAGCAGGGCGTCGGGTGTGCCGGAAGTGACGGACGCGGACTTCGCGGCGGAGGTGATCGGCGCGGACCTCCCGGTCCTGGTGGAGTTCACCGCCGACTGGTGCCCGCCGTGCCGCCAGATGGCGCCGGTGCTCAGCGCGCTGGCGGCGGAGGAGGCCGGGCGGCTGAAGGTGGTGCGACTGGACGTGGACACCAACCCGGAGACGACCAACGCCTACAAGGTGCTGTCGATGCCGACGTTCATGCTCTTCCGGGGCGGTGAGCCGGTGCGGTCGATGGTCGGGGCGCGGCCGAAGCGCAGGCTGCTGGAGGAACTGGCGGAGGCGCGGTAGCCGTAGGCGGCGCACAGGAAATCCCCCGGACAATTGCGCCCGGGGGATTTCTCTGCGTATATTCAACAGTTCGCGATCCGGTAATGCCGTCGCGAAAAGGCTTGAGTAATGCAGAGTATATCGCGCCGGGAGCGGAATTGTCAAACGTCGAGTCAAACCCCGAATGTCGCGACGATGAAATGCGCACGGAGCAGGAATTCATCGACGGGCTGTACGCGCGCGTGGACGTGCTGCGCGACGAGGCCGAGGGCGCGGTCACCGAGGCGCTCGCCCAGGGGGACAAGCCCATGCAGTCCCGACTGGAGCGGGACATCCGCGTCGCCGAGCGCTCGATGCTGCTCGCCGCGCTCAACGCGGTCGACGGCTCCCTCTGCTTCGGCCGGATCGACCTCACCTCCGGCACGGACCACCACATCGGCCGCATCGGGCTGCGCGCCGACGACGCCGACCGCACGCCGATCCTGATCGACTGGCGCGCGGACGTGGCCCGCCCCTTCTACCTCGCCACCGGCCACACCCCGATGGGCCTGCGCCGACGCCGCCACATCACGACCGACGGCCACCGGGTCACTGCCCTGCACGACGAGATCCTCGACCTCGGCGACGCCACCCGCACCGGTCACGAGGACCCCACCGGCGACGCCGTCCTGCTGGCCGCGCTGAACTCGGCGCGCACCGGCCGGATGGGCGACATCGTGCAGACCATCCAGGCCGAGCAGGACGAGATCATCCGCGCCCCGCACCAGGGCGTCCTGGTCGTCGAGGGCGGCCCCGGCACCGGCAAGACGGCGGTGGCGCTGCACCGGGCGGCGTACCTGCTCTACGAGCACCGCGAACTGCTCGCCAAGCGCGCCGTCCTGATCGTCGGCCCCAACCCGGCGTTCCTCGGCTACATCGGCGAGGTGCTGCCCTCCCTGGGCGAGACCGGCGTGCTCCTCGCGACGGTCGGTGAACTCTTCCCCGGCGTGAAGGCGACGGCGACGGACACCCCCGAGGCCGCCGCCGTGAAGGGCCGCGCCGAGATGGCCGACGTGCTCGCCACCGTCGTACGCGACCGGCAGGCGCTCCCCGACCCGGTCATCGCGATCGAGCACGACCGCGAGGTCCTGATGCTCGACGACGGCCTGGTCGGCGTCGCCCGCGAGCGCACCCGCGCCACCAGGCTCCCCCACAACGCCGCCCGCGAACACTTCGAGGGCCACATCCTCAACACCCTCACCGAGCTGTACGCCGAACGCATCGGCACCGACCCCTACGACGGCTCCAGCCTCCTGGACGCCGCCGACCTCACCCAGATCCGCGACGAACTCGCCGAGAACCCGGAGGTCTGGTCGGCGGTGGACCGGCTGTGGCCGCTGCTGACCCCGCGACGCCTGGTCGCGGACTTCCTCGCGGCTCCCGAGGGCTACGTCGACGAACCCTCCGCCACGGCCATCCGCCGCCCCGTGACCCGACGCTGGACGGTCGCGGACGTACCGCTGCTCGACGAGGCGGCGGAGCTGCTGGGCGAGGACGACCGCGTGGCCCGCGCCCGCGCGGCCCGGGAGCGGGAGACGCAGGTCGCGTACGCGCAGGGCGTCCTGGACGTCTCCTACGCGTCCCGCACCTACGAGTTCGACGACAAGGAGGAGGACGACCCGGAGGCGTCGGAGGTGCTGTCCGCGCACGACATCATCGACGCGGAGCGCTTCGCGGAACGCCAGGAGGAGGACGACCACCGCAGCGCCGCCGAGCGCGCCGCGGCCGACCGCACCTGGGCGTTCGGGCACATCATCGTGGACGAGGCGCAGGAACTCTCCCCGATGGCGTGGCGCCTGCTGATGCGCCGCAGCCCGACCCGCTCGATGACCCTGGTGGGCGACCCGGCGCAGACCGCGGAGGCGGCGGGCGTCGGCTCCTGGGCGGACATCCTCGCCCCCTACGTCGAGGACCGCTTCCGGCACACCCGCCTGGGCGTCAACTACCGCACCCCGGCGGAGATCATGGACGTCGCGGCGGCGGTGGTCCGCGCGGAGCGGCCCGACTTCGAGCCCCCGAGTTCCGTACGCTCCACGGGCGTACGCCCCTGGGTCCGCGCCACCGACGACCTACCGGGCGCGGTCGCCAAGGCGGTCGCCGAACTGACCCCCGCGGAGGGCCGCCTGGCGGTCATCGCCCCCCGCGACCTCCACCGCGCCCTGGCCGCACGCCTGGACGGCGTCACGGCCGACACCGAACCCGACCTCACCTACTCGGTCGTCCTCCTGGACCCCCGCCAGGCGAAGGGCCTGGAGTTCGACTCGGTGCTGGTGGTGGAGCCGGGGCGGTACGGGACGAGTGACCTGTACGTGGCCCTGACGCGGGCGACGCAGCGGGTGGGCGTGGTGCACGGGGGGCCGTTGCCGCGGGGGCTGGCCGACGGGGCGCCGGTGTCACCGTGACCGCACTGGGGGCTCCGCCCCGGACCCCCGGCCTGTGTCCACCACCCACCTCCCGACTCGGTGGGTCGGGAGGTGGCCGGCAGCGGGCTACGGCCGGGCGGTCGTGGAGGTGGTCCCCGGCCCACCACCTCCCAGCCCACCGGGACGGGTAGAAGACGTGGGCACGGGCCCGGGAGCCCGGAGGGCGGAGCACCCGGGCGGGTCAGGCCGGGCGGAACCACACCGTCGACAGGGGCGGGAGCGTCAGGCGGATGCTTGCCGGGCGGCCGTGCCACGGGGTCGGTTCCGGTTTCACCGGGTCGGGGTGTGTGACCCCGCTGCCCCCGTACCGCGCCGCGTCCGTGTTCAGCACCTCGTGCCAGGCGGGCACGTCGTCGGGGACGCCGAGGCGGTAGTCCTCCCGCACGACCGGGGAGAAGTGGGACACCGACAGCAGGGCGGAGCCCTCCTCGTCGTAGCGGAGGAAGGCGAGGACGTTGTCGTCGGCCGCGTCGCCGACCACCCACTGGAAGCCCTCGGGGTGGGTGTCGCGCTGCCAGAGGGCCGGGGTCGCGCGGTAGGCGGCGTTCAGGTCGCGGACCAGGTCGCGGACGCCGCGGTGGTCCGCCTCCGCGCCGTACGCCGGGTCCACAAGCCACCAGTCCGGGCCGTGCGCCTCCGACCACTCCGTGCCCTGCGCGAACTCCTGCCCCATGAAGAGGAGCTGCTTGCCGGGGTGGGACCACATGAAGCCGAGGTACGCGCGGTGGTTCGCGCGCTGCTGCCACCAGTCGCCCGGCATCTTGGACACCAGGGAGCGCTTGCCGTGGACCACCTCGTCGTGGGAGATCGGCAGCACGTAGTTCTCGCTGTACGCGTACACCATCGAGAACGTCATCTCGTGGTGGTGGTACTTGCGGTGGACCGGCTCGTGGGCCATGTACTCCAGCGAGTCGTGCATCCAGCCCATGTTCCACTTCAGGCCGAAGCCGAGGCCGCCGAAGCCGCTCGGGCCCTTGTGGTGGGTGGCGCGCGTGACGCCGTCCCAGGCCGTGGACTCCTCGGCGATCGTGACGACCCCGGGCGCCCTGCGGTACACCGTCGCGTTCATCTCCTGGAGGAACGCCACCGCGTCCAGGTTCTCCCGGCCCCCGTGCTCGTTCGGCACCCACTGGCCCGGCTCGCGCGAGTAGTCCAGGTAGAGCATCGAGGCGACCGCGTCGACCCGCAGGCCGTCGATGTGGAACTCCTCGCACCAGTACACGGCGTTCGCCACCAGGAAGTTCCGCACCTCCCTGCGGCCGAAGTCGAACTCCAGCGTCCCCCAGTCGGGGTGCGCCGCCCGCCGCGGGTCCTCGTGCTCGTACAGCGGACGCCCGTCGAACTCCGCCAGCGCCCAGTCGTCGCGCGGGAAGTGCGCGGGCACCCAGTCCATCAGCACCCCGATGCCCGCCCGGTGCAGCGCGTCCACCAGGTACCGGAAGTCGTCGGGGGTGCCCAGGCGGGCCGTCGGCGCGTAGAAGCCGGTGACCTGGTAGCCCCACGAGCCGCCGAACGGGTGCTCCGCGACCGGCATCAGCTCCACGTGTGTGAAGCCCAGGTCCCTGACGTAGGCGGGGAGCTGTTCGGCCAGCTGGCGGTAGGTCAGGCCCGGGCGCCAGGACGGCAGGTGGACCTCGTACACCGAGAACGGCGCCTCGTGCGCGGGACGCTCCGCCCGCGCCGCCATCCACTCCCCGTCCCGCCACTCGTGGTGCGCCGCGCACACCACCGACGACGTCGCGGGCGGGGTCTCCGTACGCCGGGCCAGCGGGTCCGCGCGCAGGGTCTTCGTCCCGTCCGGGCGGGTGATCTCGAACTTGTACAGCTCACCCTCGCCGATCGACGGCACGAACAGCTCCCACACCCCGGAGGAGCCCAGGGAGCGCAGCGGGAAGCCCGTGCCGTCCCAGAAGTTGAACGTGCCCGCCAGCCGGACGCCCCGCGCGTTCGGCGCCCACACCGTGAACCGGGTGCCCGTCACGCCCTGGTGCGTCATCGGCTCCGCGCCCAGCGCCCGCCACAGCTCCTCGTGGCGTCCCTCCCCGATCAGGTACAGGTCCAGCTCACCGATCGCGGGCAGGAAGCGGTACGCGTCCTCCGTCTCCTGGACCGTCCCCTCGTACGCCACCAGCAGGCGGTACTCCGGGACCTCCCGCAGGGGCAGCAGTCCGGAGAAGAAGCCGTCGCCGTCGTCGCGGAGCTCGGCCCGCAGCTCCCCGGCGACGACCGTCACCGCCAGGGCGTACGGGCGGAACGCCCTGAACACCACCCCGTCGGCCACCGGGTGCGCGCCGAGCACCGCGTGCGGGTCGTGGTGCGTGCCGGTCAGGAGCCGCTCGCGGTCGGAGGGGGAGAGGGCGGGAGAGGTGGCGGGGGAGGGGATGGGCAGCGGCTGCTTGGGGGTCTTCTCCGCCGCCGCCTTCCTCGTGGTCTTCTTCGCCGCGGGTTTCTTCGCGGCGGCCTTCTTGGTCGCGGCCTTCTTCGGCGCCGCCTTCTTGGCGGTCGCGGGCGCCTTCTTCGCGGGCGCCTTCTCCCCCCTCGCCTGCTTCGCGACCGTCTTCTTCGCGGTGGTCTTCTTGGCGGCCGTGGTCGCCTTCTTGGCCGCCGCCTTCTTCGCGGTGGCCTTCTTCGCCGACGTCTGCGCGGGCACCGTCGGCCTCTCGGCGGGTGGCGGTACGGCCTTCTCGTCGGCCGGGGTGTTCGGGCTCGAACCGCTGGACGGGGGGCGGGGGGTCACGGACGGAGCCTCCTAGTGGGTCAGGTCAGTTGCGGTGCGGCCAGGCGGCGTACCGCCGACAGCGGTACCGGGAGCCAGTCGGGACGGTGCCGGGCCTCGTAGACCACTTCGTACACCGCCTTGTCGGTCTCGTAGGCGCGCAGCAGCACCGGGTCGGTGCGCGGGTCGCGGCCGGTGATCTCGGCGTACCCGGAGCAGTAGGCGGCCCGGCAGGTGTCCGCCCAGCCGGGCACCCCGGGCTGGACCGAGTGGGCCGCGTAGTCGAAGGACCGCAGCATCCCGGCGACGTCCCGGACCACCGGCTGCGGCATCCGGCGCTCGGCGAGCGGCTTGGCGGGCTCGCCCTCGAAGTCGATCAGCCACCACTGCCCGGCGGGCGAGCGCAGGCACTGCCCGAGGTGCAGGTCGCCGTGGATGCGCTGGGCGGTCCACGTGCAGCCCTCCGAGGCCAGGTCCGCCAGCGCGGTGAACGCGCTGCGCAGCCCGGGGGCGTACGGCCGCAGCGCGGGCACCGCCTGCGCGGCGGCGTCGAGCCGCTCGGTCATGCCGCCCACGAGGACGTCCAGCTGCGGCGCGCCCAGCGTCACCGTGGGCAGCGCGCTCGCCAGCGCCGTGTGCACCTCGGCCGTGGCCCGGCCCAGCGCCCGCGCCTCCGCGCCGAAGTCCTCACCCTTGGCCAGCTCCCGCAGCGCCAGCTCCCAGCCGTCCGCCGCGCCCTGGAGGTAGGGCTGGAGCACCCCGAGGACGTACGACTCCCCGGACAGCTCCGCCGACAGCCACGCCGTCGGCGGCGGCACCCGGGGGCAGCCCTCGCGGGCCAGCGCCAGCGGCAGCTCCAGGTCGGGGTTGACGCCGGGCACGATCCGGCGGAGGAGCTTCAGGATGAACGTGTCTCCGTAGACGATGGAGGAGTTGGACTGCTCGGCGGTGCCGACGCGGGGGACCAGGCCGGTGCGGATGTCCCGCGTCTGGTCGCGTTCGAAGCGGAGCCCGCCGATCCTGGCCCGGGTGCGCAGCGCCTCCAGGAGCAGGTCGGCGGGCCGGGCGTCGTACAGGGCCTCGTACACGGTCTGCCCGGCGAGCGGGCCGGTGGTCACGTGGCCGATCAGCGCGGGCGCCAGCCGGGGCGGCAGCGCCTCGCGCGCCCCTATGAGCAGTTGGTAGCAGTCACCGGGGGCGGGCCCGGCGCTCTGGGCCGGGGTGAGCGGCTGGTGCACCCGGAGGAGGAGGTGGAACAGGCCCAGCTTGCCGCCCGCCGGGAGCAGCTCGGTGGCCGCCAGCAGCGAGAACCCGGCGATCGGACGGCCCTTGCCCGCGAACCAGCGTTGCCGTGGCAGCCATTCCCGCAGCAGGGGGTCCAGGGACGCGAGGAGGGCGGGGCTGGGTGTCGGGACGGGGCGGGTGACGGCGTCCGACATGGCGTACGTCCTTTCCCCGGGGGGTGAGGTCGGGGTTACTGTTGCGTGCCCAGGGCGGGACGGGGGAAACCGCCCCGCGCCCGGGTTCTACACGGCGTCCTTGCGGAGCCGGAACCAGTAGAAGCCGTGGCCCGCCAGGGTCAGCAGGTACGGCAGTTCGCCGATGGCGGGGAACCGCACCCCGCCGATCAGCTCGACCGGGTGGCGTCCGGCGAACTCCCGCAGGTCCAGCTCGGTGGGCTGGGCGAAGCGGGAGAAGTTGTTGACGCAGAGCACCAGGTCGTCGCCGTGTTCGCGCAGGAACGCCAGCACGGCGGGGTTGGAGGACTGGAGTTCGGTGTAGGAACCGAGCCCGAAGGCGGGGTTCTGCTTGCGGATCTCGATCATCCGGCGGGTCCAGTGCAGCAGCGACGAGGGCGACGCCATGGACGCCTCGACGTTGGTGAC
>NZ_JBEYHH010000005.1:83313-290325 GCF_040635175.1 Streptomyces sp. NPDC006997 | reverse complement strand
GGGGCGTCGGCCGCCATGCGCGGTAGCGGGGGCGGGCACGGCGGACGGCGTGGGGGGCTGGGCGTCCGGACCGGTCACCAACCGTGGGTTCGGGGCCCGCTGCCGTCGCCTGCCCGGGCTACGGGATCTGCGCGGCCCGCGCCTCGCGGCGGTTGCCGCGGAAGTTGTTCACCCGGCGGGCCGTGGCGAACAGGGGGATCACCGCGCCGGTGACCAGCTGGAGCGCGCAGCCCGTCTGGAGGAGGAGCTGGCCGCTGGGGGCGCCGAAGGCCCAGGCGGAGAGCAGGCCCATCGACAGGACGATCCAGGCGAGCATCGCCACCGCGAGGCGGCCCCGCGGCTTGGGGTACTCGACCCGGCTCACCATCAGCCAGGCGGTGCCGATGATCGCCAGCAGGGTGGCGACGAACGGCAGCTCCAGCAGCACGATCGCGACCACCGTCAGCGCGCCGAAGGGGCTCGGCATCCCCTGGAACATGCCGTTCGTCGGGGTCACACAGGAGAACCTCGCCAGGCGCAGTACGACGGCAAGGAGCACGACGATCGCGCCCACCGCCGCCACCCGCTGGTGGGCGTCGTCCGCGACCATGCCGTAGACCAGGACGAAGTACGCCGGGGCCAGGCCGAAGCTGATCAGGTCGGAGAGGTTGTCCAGCTCCGCGCCCATGGGGGAGGAGCGGAGCTTGCGCGCCACCAGGCCGTCGAACAGGTCGAAGACCGCGGCGCAGAGCATGAGGATGACCGCGGTGGCCGCGCTGTGGCGGGCCATGCCGGTCTCCTGGCTGCCGGTGAGGTGCGGGATCAGGATGCCGGTGGTGGTGAAGTACACCGCCATGAAGCCGCAGGTCGCGTTGCCCAGGGTGAGGGTGTCCGCTATCGAGAGGCGCAGAGAGAGGGGCATCTCCTCCTCTTCGTCCTCGGCGACCTCCGGCACCCAGCCCGTTCGCGTCTCCGGGTCAGTCACGGTCAATGCGAGTCACCCCAGCCACCGTCTTCTGACCGACCTCGACCGCGACGTCCACGCCCTCCGGGAGGTAGAGGTCGACACGGGAGCCGAAGCGGATCAGGCCGATCCGGTCACCCTGCTCGACCTTGGTGCCCTCGGGGAGGTAGGGGACGATACGGCGGGCCACCGCGCCGGCGATCTGGATCATCTCGATGTCACCGAGTTCGGTGTCGAAGTGCCAGACGACGCGCTCGTTGTTCTCGCTCTCCTTGTTGAACGCGGGAACGAATCCGCCCGGGACGTGCTCCACGGACGTCACCGTGCCGGACAGCGGGGCACGGTTGACGTGCACGTTGAGCGGGCTCATGAAGATCGCGACGCGCGTGCGGCCGTCCTTCCACGGCATGATGCTCTGCACCACGCCGTCGGCGGGCGAGATGACCCTGCCCTGGGCGATCTCGCGCTCGGGGTCGCGGAAGAACCACAGCATCCCCGCCGCGAGCGCGGTGGCGGGGACGGCGACGGCCTTGGCGGCACCGGAGCGGCGCGCACGGGCCAGGCTGAGGGCTGCGGTGGCAACGGTCGGCAGGAGCCACGGCGATGCTCCGCGCGCGAGGCGTACGCCGGCCAGGCTGTCGCGAGGTGCAGAGGTTTGGCTGTGGGGCATGGATGACCTTCGTAGCGGATTACGCCGCGCTTCTGACGGGGGACGGCGGCTTTCCGGCGATCGTAGCGGCTAAGCGCCACAACTGGGTAAGTCCGGAAGCCGAGTCGACGGGTGGGGGGCGCCTACGGGGTGTGATCTTCTTCTCGGAGATAACACCCCGTTTCCGGACATTCAGCCCTGGAATCGATACTCTTCGAGCAGTCGGCGCCCAATGATCATTTTCTGGATCTCGGCGGTACCCTCACCGATCAGCAGCATCGGGGCCTCCCGGTAGAGGCGCTCGATCTCGTACTCCTTGGAGAAGCCGTAGCCGCCGTGGATCCGGAAGGCGTCTTCGACGACCTCCTTGCAGTACTCGGAGGCGAGGTACTTCGCCATCCCCGCTTCGAGGTCGTTTCGCTGCCCGGAGTCCTTTTTGCGTGCCGCGTTCACCATCATCGCATGGGCGGCCTCGACCTTGGTGGCCATCTCCGCCAGCTTGAACTGGATCGCCTGGTGCTGGGCGATCGGCTTGCCGAAAGTGTGTCGCTGCTGGGCGTACTGGACACCCAGTTCGAAGGCACGCTGGGCGACGCCGCAGCCACGCGCCGCCACGTTCACGCGGCCCACCTCGACGCCGTCCATCATTTGGTAAAAACCTCGGCCGGTGGTGCCGCCGAGCACCCGGTCGGCGGGAATCCGCAGGCCATCCATGATGAGTTCGGTGGTGTCCACCCCCTTGTACCCCATCTTGTCGATCTTGCCCGGGATGGTGAGGCCGGGGCGGACCTCGCCGAAGCCGGGCTCCTTCTCCACCAGGAAGGTGGTCATCGACTTGTGGGGGGCGGTGCCCTCGGGGTGTCCTTCGTCACTTCTGACCAGGACGGCCACCAGCGACGACGTACCGCCGTTCGTCAGCCACATCTTCTGCCCGTTCAGGACGTACTCGTCGCCCTCCCGGACCGCCTTGGAGGTGATCGCCGACACGTCGGAGCCGAGGCCCGGCTCCGACATGGAGAACGCGCCGCGGATGTCGCCCGCGGCCATCCGGGGCAGGAAGTGGTCCTTCTGCTCCTGGGTGCCGTGCTGCTTGAGCATGTACGCCACGATGAAGTGGGTGTTGATGATGCCGGAGACGGACATCCAGCCCCGGGCGATCTCCTCCACGCACAGCGCGTACGTCAGCAGCGACTCGCCCAGGCCGCCGTACTCCTCCGGGATCATCAGGCCGAACAGGCCCAACTCCCTCAGGCCGTCGACGATCGCCTGCGGGTACTCGTCACGGTGCTCCAGCTCGGTGGCGACCGGGATGATCTCCTTGTCCACGAAGTCGCGGACGGTGGAGAGGATCTCCTGCTGGACGTCGGTCAGACCGGCGGTCTGGGCGAGGCGGGCCATCTCTACTTCCCCTGTTCCTTCAGCTCGGAATCGGAGGTGTCGCCCCGAGGGGGCGTCGGTTGCGGGTGGTGGGGGGAGACGGGCGGGCGGCCCGGCTGCTCGCCGCCGCGCGCCTTGATGTACGTCTCGGTCGGCACCATCACCTTGCGGCGGAAGACGCAGACCAGGGTGCCGTCCTGCTTGTACCCCTTGGTCTCCACGTGCACGATGCCGCGGTCGTCCTTCGACTTCGACGGCCACTTGTCGAGCACGGTCGTCTCGCCGTAGACCGTGTCGCCGTGGAAGGTCGGCGCCACGTGCCTCAGCGACTCGATCTCCAGGTTGGCGATCGCCTTCCCGGAGACGTCCGGGACGGACATGCCGAGGAGGAGCGAGTAGACGTAGTTGCCGACGACGACGTTCCTGCCGAAGTCCGTCGTGTGCTCGGCGTAGTTCGCGTCCATGTGGAGCGGGTGGTGGTTCATGGTGAGGAGGCAGAAGAGGTGGTCGTCGTACTCGGTGACCGTCTTCCCGGGCCAGTGCTTGTAGACCGCCCCGACCTCGAACTCCTCGTAGGTGCGCCCGAACTGCATGGCCTCACGCCTCCGGAATCTCGAACGTGCTGGTGCGCCGCATCCCGGCGGCCCGCCCCTTGCCCGCGATGACCAGCGCCATCTTGCGGCTGGCCTCGTCGATCATCTCGTCGCCGAGCATCGCGGAGCCCTTCCTGCCGCCCGCCTCGGACGTGTAGTAGTCGTACGCGTCCAGGATCAGCTCGGCGTGGTCGTAGTCCTCCTGGGACGGCGAGAAGATCTCGTTGGACGCCTCGACCTGGCCCGGGTGCAGCACCCACTTGCCGTCGAAGCCGAGCGCGGCGGCACGCTGGGCGACCTCACGGTAGCCGTCGACGTTGCGGATCTGGAGGTAGGGCCCGTCGATCGCCTGGAGGTTGTTGGCGCGGGCGGCCATGAGGATCTTCATCAGGATGTAGTGGTAGGCGTCCGCCGGGTAGCCGGGCGGCTGCTCGCCCACGACCAGCGACTTCATGTTGATCGACGCCATGAAGTCGGCCGGGCCGAAGATGATCGTCTCGACGCGCGGGGACGCCTGCGCGATCTCGTTGACGTTGTTCAGGCCCTGCGCGTTCTCGATCTGCGCCTCGATGCCGATCCGGCCGACCTCGAAGCCCATCGTCTTCTCGATCTGGGTGAGGAGCAGGTCGAGGGCGACGATCTGCCGGGCGTCCTGGACCTTCGGCAGCATGATGCAGTCCAGGTTCGGGCCCGCGCCCTCGACCACGGTCACGACGTCGCGGTACGTCCACTCGGTCGTCCAGTCGTTGACGCGCACGACGCGGGTCTTGCCCGTCCAGTCGCCCTCGTTGAGGAACTTGACGATGGTGTGCCGGGCCTCCGGCTTCGCCAGCGGCGCGCACGCGTCCTCCAGGTCGAGGAAGACCTGGTCGGCGGCCAGGCCCTGGGCCTTCTCCAGGAAGCGCGGGTTCGAGCCCGGTACCGCCAGACAGGAACGCCGGGGGCGAAGGCGGTTGACCGTGGTCATGCGGGGACCTCCAGGGGGTCGAGCTTGTTGGCTGTGCGGATCTCGTCGACGATGCGGCCGATGATGCCGGTGATGTCGAAGTCCTTCGGGGTGAAGACCGCGGCCACCCCGGCGGCCCGGAGCTGCTCGGCGTCACCGTTCGGGATGATGCCACCGGCGATCACCGGGATGTCTGTGGCACCGGCCACACGCAGCCGTTCGAGTACGTCCGGCACCAGCTGGGCGTGCGAACCGGACAGGATCGACAGGCCGACCGCGTGCACGTCCTCGGCGAGGGCGGCGTCGACGATCTGCTCCGGGGTGAGCCGGATGCCCTGGTAGACCACCTCGAAGCCCGCGTCACGCGCGCGTACGGCGATCTGCTCGGCGCCGTTGGAGTGCCCGTCGAGGCCGGGCTTGCCGACCAGGAACCGGAGCTTGCCGACGCCGAGGTCCTTCGCCGTCAGCTCCACCTTGCGGCGGACGAGAGCCAGTCCCGTGCCCTCCTCGGCGGTCACCGCGACCGGCGCGGAGGAGACGCCGGTGGGGGCCCGGAACTCGCCGAACACCTCGCGCAGGGCGCCCGCCCACTCGCCGGTCGTGACGCCCGCGCGGGCGCACTCCAGGGTGGCCTCCATGAGGTTGTCGGTGCCCTTGGCGGCCTCCTTCAGCCGCTCCAGCGCCTTGCACGGGCGGGGATGGTTGAAGGGCGGCTGGTAGCGGGTGTCCCGCCAGTGCTGGAGGGCGGCGACCACGCGGGCCTCCACCGCCGGGTCGACCGTCTGGATCGCGGTGTCCAGGTCGGCCGTGAGCGGGTTCGGCTCGGTCGTCTCGAAGACGTTGACGCCGACGATCTTCTCCCGCCCGGACTCGATCCGGGCCCGGCGCTCCGCGTGCGAGGAGACCAGCCGCGACTTCAGGTAGCCGGACTCGACGGCCGCCATGGCGCCGCCCATCTCCTGGATGCGCTCGATCTCGGCGGACGCCTCCGCGACCAGCTCGTCCACCTTCGCCTCGACCACCTTCGAGCCCTCGAAGATGTCGTCGTACTCCAGCAGGTCGCTCTCGTGCGCCAGCACCTGCTGGATGCGCAGGCTCCACTGCTGGTCCCAGGGCCTCGGCAGGCCGAGCGCCTCGTTCCAGGCGGGGAGCTGCACGGCACGCGCGCGTGCGTCCTTCGACAGCGTCACCGCCAGCATCTCCAGCACGATCCGCTGGACGTTGTTCTCCGGCTGCGCCTCGGTCAGCCCGAGGGAGTTGACCTGGACGCCGTAGCGGAAGCGGCGGTGCTTGGGGTTCTCGATGCCGTACCGCTCGTGCGTGACGCGGTCCCAGATGCGGCCGAAGGCGCGCATCTTGCACATCTCCTCGATGAACCGGACGCCCGCGTTCACGAAGAAGGAGATCCGGCCCACCACGTCGCCCATGCGCTCCTGCGGCACCTGCCCGGAGTCGCGTACGGCGTCCAGGACCGCGATCGCCGTGGACATCGCGTACGCGATCTCCTGGACCGGCGTCGCGCCCGCCTCCTGGAGGTGGTAGCTGCAGATGTTGATCGGGTTCCACCTGGGCAGGTGCGAGACCGTGTACGCGATCATGTCGGTCGTCAGGCGGAGGGAGGGCCCCGGGGGGAAGACGTGCGTGCCCCGGGACAGGTACTCCTTGACGATGTCGTTCTGGGTGGTGCCCTGGAGCCGGGTGACGTCCGCGCCCTGCTCCTCCGCGACGACCTGGTAGAGCGCCAGCAGCCACATGGCGGTGGCGTTGATGGTCATCGAGGTGTTCATCTGCTCCAGGGGGATGTCCTGGAAGAGACGGCGCATGTCGCCGAGGTGCGCGATCGGCACCCCGACCCGGCCCACCTCGCCGCGGGCGAGGACGTGGTCGGAGTCGTAGCCGGTCTGGGTCGGCAGGTCGAAGGCGACCGACAGGCCCGTCTGGCCCTTGGCGAGGTTGCGCCGGTACAGCTCGTTGGACGCCTCGGCGGTGGAGTGGCCCGCGTAGGTCCGCATCAGCCACGGGCGGTCCCTTTCCTTCTGCGCCCGCGGCTGAGGGCGCTCTGTGCCCGTGTCGACGTTCCTCGGCCCGCGGTCGCCTCGCTCCCTTGTCTTCGTCTCCTTCGACACGGGCGCGCCCTCAGCCGCAGGCACGGTCTGACGCTCTGTCATCTACCGGCCCTCAGATGTTCCGGAAGCGGTTGATGGCGTCCAGGTGCTGGCCGCGCATCTCCGGGTCGCGCACGCCGAGGCCCTCCTCGGGCGCGAGGCAGAGCACGCCGACCTTGCCCTGGTGGGCGTTGCGGTGCACGTCGTGCGCGGCCTGGCCGGTCTCCTCCAGGGCGTAGACCTTGGAGAGCGTCGGGTGGATCTTACCCTTGGCGATCAGCCGGTTGGCCTCCCACGCCTCGCGGTAGTTGGCGAAGTGGGAGCCGATGATCCGCTTCAGTGACATCCACAGGTAGCGGTTGTCGTACTCGTGCATGTAGCCCGAGGTGGAGGCGCAGGTGGTGATGGTGCCGCCCTTGCGGGTGACGAAGACGGACGCGCCGAAGGTCTCGCGGCCGGGGTGCTCGAAGACGATGTCGATGTCCTCGCCGCCGGTGAGTTCGCGGATGCGCTTGCCGAAGCGCTTCCACTCCCTGGGGTCCTGGGTCTGCTCGTCCTTCCAGAACCGGTAACCCTCGGCGTTGCGGTCGATGATCGACTCGGCGCCCATGGACCGGCAGATCTCCGCCTTCTGCGGCGAGGAGACGACGCAGATCGGGTGGGCGCCGCCCGCGAGCGCGAACTGGGTGGCGTACGAGCCGAGGCCGCCGCTCGCGCCCCAGATCAGGACGTTGTCGCCCTGCTTCATCGCCGCTCCGTTGCGGGAGACGAGCTGCCGGTAGGCGGTGGAGTTGACCAGGCCGGGGGCGGCGGCCTCCTCCCAGGAGAGGTGGCCGGGCTTCGGCATCAGCTGGTTGGACTTGACCAGCGCGATCTCGGCGAGGCCGCCGAAGTTGGTCTCGAAGCCCCAGATGCGCTGCTCGGGGTCGAGCATGGTGTCGTTGTGGCCGTCGGAGGACTCCAGCTCGACGGAGAGGCAGTGCGCGACCACCTCGTCACCGGGCCGCCAGGCGTTCACGCCGGGGCCGGTGCGCAGCACGACGCCCGCGAGGTCGGAGCCGATGATGTGGTACGGCAGGTCGTGGCGCTTGGCGAGGTCGTTGGTGCGTCCGTAGCGCTCCAGGAACCCGAACGTGGACAGCGGCTCGAAGATCGAGGTCCACACCGAGTTGTAGTTGACCGAGGAGGCCATGACGGCCACCAGGGCCTCACCGGGGCCCAGTTCGGGCAGCGGCACCTCGTCCAGGTGCAGCGACTTGCGGGGGTCCTTGTCACGGGTTTCGAGGCCCGCGAACATCTCCGTCTCGTCCTTGTGCACGGTGATCGCGCGGTACGACTCGGGGAGCGTCAGGTTGGCGAAGTCGGCCGGGGTGGAGTCGGGCGACTGGATCGCGGCCAGGATGTCCTTCACGGTCACGGTGTTGCCTCCGGCGATGAGCGCCCTGAGGGAGGGGCGCTGAGGGTTACGTCGGTGCTGCTGAGGGTTTTTCGAACGGTGCCGTCGGTTCGGCGGGTGGTGCTGTTCGGCAGCGCTTGGTGGCGCGCGGGAGGGTGCCTGTGACGCAGGCGTCCGGGGCGCGGTGGTGGCCCGCGGGGACAGCCCGGACACCTTCAACGTATGGCACACCGTGTCACCTGGCAAGGCACTGAGTGCCAGAAATTGCTCTCAGATGAAATCTTTACGCATCAGATGAGCGATGATCGATCGAATCGGGGTGGAGGACCGGTGGAAAACGGCTCGGGAGACACCAAAACGGCCACCCCGAGGGGTGGCCGTCATCACAGGGGAGGGCAGGCGCTCAGCGGGACTTCAGCGCCTCCTCGATGGTCCGCATGACCTCGTCCAGCGGGGCGTCGGTACGGGCCACCGTGACCAGCACCTCACCGTGCGCGGAGACCCCCGCCGGGGGCACGGTGGACCGGGGCGCCGTGGAGCGGCCGACGCCGATGCCCGCGCCGAAGGTCTTGCGGACGATCGCGAAGGCGTGGTCGAGCTGCGCCTCCACGTCGCCCTGGCCGTCCGCCCGCAGCCAGCGCCGCAGCACGTGGTTGTGGGCGGTGACCACGGCGGACGCGGCGACCTCGGCGAGCAGCGGGTCGTCGTTGGCGGCGTCGTGGTGCGCGTGCTCGTCGAAGTGGCCGAGCAGGTAGCGGGTGAAGAGCCGTTCGTAGCGGGCCACCGAGGCGATCTCCGCCTCGCGCAGGGTGGGCACCTCGCGCGTGAGCTTGTAGCGGGCGACCGAGATCTCCGGCCGGGCCGCGTACATCCGCATGACCTCCTTGATGCCACGGCACACCGTGTCGAGCGGGTGCTCGTGCGCGGGCGCCGCGTTCAGCACCGCCTCCGCCCGGACCAGGGTGTCGTCGTGGTCGGGGAAGATCGCCTCCTCCTTGGAGCGGAAGTGGCGGAAGAAGGTGCGGCGGGCCACCCCGGCCTGGGCGGCGATCTCGTCGACGGTGGTCGCCTCGTACCCCTTGGTCGCGAACAGCTCCATGGCCGCCGCCGCCAGCTCCCGGCGCATTTTCAGCCGCTGGGCGGCGGCACGGCTGCCCGCGGCGGTCTCCGGAGCGTCGGACGTGGCGGAGGTACGGGTGGACTTGGCGGGCTGGGACATGACCCGAACGTACTGCATGTCCGCGGCCTGGTGCGCAGGTCCGGGCTTTCCCCCGCCCTCCGCGGGCGGGGGAGCGCCGGGTGCGGCGGGGGTGGGGCGGCTGCCCGGATCGAGCAGTCCGCCCCACTCCGCGCCCGCGCGGAACCAGTCGCCGGGCCGGTCACCGCCGGGCATATTCGCGGAAGCCGCGGCCCGTCTTGCGGCCGAGGCAGCCCGCGGCCACCAGATGCTCCAGGAGCGGCGCCGGGGCCAGGCCCGGGTCGCGGAACTCGCGGTGCAGCACCTTCTCGATGGCCAGCGAGACATCGAGCCCGACGACGTCCAGCAGCTCGAAGGGGCCCATCGGGTAGCCGCCGCCCAGCTTCATCGCGGCGTCGATGTCGTCGAGGGAGGCGTAGTGGTCCTGCACCATCTTGATCGCGTTGTTGAGGTACGGGAACAGCAGGGCGTTCACGATGAACCCGGCCCGGTCGCCGCAGTCCACGGCGTGCTTGCGGATCCGGCCGCACACCTCGCGGACGGTGGCGTGCACGTCGTCGCCGGTCAGCACCGTCCGCACCACCTCGACCAGCTTCATCGCCGGGGCCGGGTTGAAGAAGTGCATCCCGATCACGTCCTGCGGGCGCGAGGTGGCGCGGGCACAGGCGATCACCGGCAGCGAGGAGGTGGTGGTCGCCAGCACCGCGCCCGGCTTGCACACCTTGTCCAGGGCCGCGAACAGCTGCCGCTTGACGTCCAGGTCCTCGGCGACCGCCTCCACGGCCAGGTCGACGTCGGCGAAGGCGTCGTAGGAGCCCGCCGGGGTGATCCGCTCCAGGGTCTGGACGGCCGACTCCGCCGTCATCCGGCCCTTGTCGACCGAGCGGGACAGCGACTTGCCGATCCTGGCCTTCGCCGCCTGCGCCTTCTCCTCGCTGCGGGCGGCGAGGACGACGTCGTACCCGGCCTTGGCGAAGACCTCAGCGATGCCCGACGCCATGGTCCCGGAACCGGCGACGCCCACCGAGCGGACCGGGCGGCCCGGGGTGAGGGTGCCGCCCTCCAGCGGCGTCAGCGCGTCCCGCACCACCGTCGCGCTGCCGGGGGCCTCGTAGGTGTAGAAGCCGCGGCCCGCCTTACGTCCCGTCAGTCCGGCCTCGCTGAGCTGCTTCAGGATCGGCGCGGGGGCGTGCAGCCGGTCCTGGGACTCGGCGTACATGGCGTCCAGGACCGTGCGCGCGGTGTCGACGCCGATGAGGTCGAGCAGGGCGAGGGGGCCCATCGGCAGCCCGCAGCCCAGCCGCATCGCGGCGTCGATGTCCTCGCGGGTGGCGTAGTTGGCCTCGTACATCGCGGCGGCCTGGTTGAGGTAGCCGAACAGCAGCCCGTCGGCGACGAACCCGGGCCGGTCGCCGACCGCCACCGGCTCCTTGCCGAGCTGCACCGCGAGATCCGTGACGGCGGTGACGGCCTGCGGCGCGGTCAGCACCGAGGAGACCACCTCGACCAGCCTCATCGCCGGGGCCGGGTTGAAGAAGTGCAGCCCGAGCACCCGCTCGGGACGCGCCGAGTCGGCCGCGAGCCGGGTCACGGACAGCGCGTTGGTGCCGGTCGCCAGGACGGTGTCCGGCCGGACGATCCCGTCCAGCTCGCGGAAGATCTGCTGCTTGACCTCGTACGACTCCGGCGCCACCTCGATCACCAGGTCCGCGTCGGCCGCGGCGGTCAGCTCGGTGGCGGTGTGGAAGCGGGCGAGGACCTCGGCCCGCTCCGGCTCCGTCAGCCGGCCGCGGGCCACCGCGCGGGCGGTGGAGGACTCCAGGGCGGCGACGCACGCCGCGGTCTGGGCCTCGCTGATGTCGATGCCGACGACGTCGCGGCCCGCCTTGGCGAGCACCTCGGCGATGCCGGTGCCCATGGTGCCGAGACCGACCACGGCGATCTTCTGCAGGGGGGAGAGCGGGGACTGCGCGGGGGACAGGGGAGAGGCCATCGCGGGCTCCAGGAATGAGGGTGACGACTGGGAGCGCCCCGGCGCGCCACGAGGGCGTGCCGGGTGCGTGGAAGTGCTGCTGCGTGGTGCGGGTGTGGCCGGGCTGCGATGCGCACACGCCCGGGGGTGCCGCCGCCCGCCGCGGACGCGCACACGCCCGGCGAACGGTGGTGGCCGACCGGCCCTGTCCCGGGGCCTGGTCGTACTGCGGTACACGGGGTACCGAACCGACTGCGCTCACGGCGGCTGCGTCACCAGGCCGCCCTGAGGGTCCGCGAGCGGGTAACTCGCTCGTCTGAGCTTAACCGGCGAGTAACGAGCGCGCCAGCCCTTTGTCTCGGTGATGTGGATCCCGGGCGCCGAGATCGTTTGTACCCTCGGCGTCATGGACGAAGAGTTGCGATCGCTCACGGAGCGCTTACGGCGGGAGAGCGGCGACCCCCCGGAGTTCGGCGCGCTGGCGGCCACCGAGGACCGCGACCGGCTCGCGCACGTGCTCACCGCCCCCGGTCAGCCGCTGTGGGCCAGGGAACTGGCCGCGTTCCGCCTCGGCCTCGCGGGCGACCGGCGGGCCTTCGAGTCCCTCGTGCTCCTCCTCAACCACCGCGACCCGCAGCGCTGCGCCTCCGCCGCGTACGCCCTCGCCCGCCTCGGCGACCCGCGCACCGCCCGCGCGGCGGCGGCCCTCGCCACCAACGAACTGCGCGTCGCCTACGCCCTGCACCCCGTGCGGCTGCTGACCGCCCTGCGCGCCCCCGAGTCGGTGCCCGCCCTGATCAGCACCCTGACCCGGCGGCTGCGCCCGCACGACCCCTACCGCCGCGTCGGCCTCGCCTGCGTCGAGGGCCTCGGCGCGCTGGGCGACCCCCGCGCCCGCCCCGTCCTGGAGGCGGCCCTCGCCCACCCGGCCTTCGCGGAGGCGGCGGTACGGGCGCTGGCACGGTTGCCCCACAGGGGCCGCTGAGCGGTCGGACGACACCCCCGCCCCGCTCAGGCGCATCGCCCTGTGAGGCGAGCGTCCCGCCTGCCCCGGCGCCTGGCACGCCCTCTGACCGCACCGGGCCCTGGCCCACGTACATCCGGTACGTGGGCCGGGGCCCGGCACGCCGAGAGCGCGCACCTGACGCCGCTGAGCAGCCCCTCGGGCGACGACGGGACTGATCAGGCACGCCCCTGGCCGCGGAAGCCGAGCAGGGCGTGCAGGGCCGCGCCCCGGGACGCCGCGCGCCCGCCGTCAACCAGCGGCTTCGGGTCGGGCAGCGGCGCGCACGCGGCGTCCGGCTCGTTGCGGACGCCCGGACCGCTGGCGGCGGCGGGCACCGTGCCGCGCGTCAGATACGCCGTCAGATGGCCGTCCAGGCAGCCGTTCCCGCTGAGCGTGACGCCGTGGTTGCCGCCGCCGTCCTCGACCACCAGGGCCGAGCCGTGCAGCATCCGGCGCATCCGCACGGCACCCTCGTACGGGGTGGCCGCGTCGCCCGTCGCCTGGAACAGCAGCACCGGCGGCAGGTGCGCGTTGGAGACGTCCACCGGGTGCAGCGGCCGGGTCGGCCAGAACGCGCACGGCGCGTTGTACCAGGCGTTGTTCCAGGTCATGAACGGCGCCTTCTCATGCGCCGCCCCGTTGTCCGAGCGCCACCGGTGCCAGTCGCGCGGCCAGCGGGCGTCCCGGCACTCCACGGCGGTGTAGACGCTGTAGTTGTTGTCCCCGGCCGCGTCCACCGCGCCGAACTCCTCGTACGCCGCCACGAGCGGACCGGCGTCCCCGTCGTTGGCGTAGGCCGCGAACGCCTCGGCCAGGTAGGGCCAGTAGCCGTTGTAGTAGCCGCCCGGCAGGAAGGTGTCCTCCAACTCGGCGGCGCCCACCTTCCGCCCCGCCGGGCGCTTCTCCAGGGCCGCGCGCAGGGCGTACCACCGGCGCTCCACCGCCGCCGGGTCGGTGCCCAGGCCGTAGACCGCGTCGTGCCGGGCGACCCAGGCCAGGAACGCCCGGTGGCGGTCGTCGAAGGCGTGGTCCTGGGCGAGGTTGGCGTCGTACCAGACGTCCGTCGGGTCGACCACGGAGTCCAGCACCATGCGCCGCACCCGGTCGGGGAAGAGCCGGGCGTAGACCGCGCCCAGGTAGGTGCCGTACGAGTAGCCGAAGTAGTTCAGCCGCCCGGCGCCCAGCGCCCGCCGGATCAGGTCGAGGTCCCGCGCGGCGCTGACCGTGTCGATGTACGGCAGCACGCGCGCGTACTTCCTGCCGCAGGCCTCGGCGAACGCGCGGGCGCGCGCGAGGCCCGCCCGCTCCACCTCCGGCGAGTCCGGCACGGAGGCGTGCCGCACCGGGGCGAAGTGGCCGGGGCGGCAGTCCAGCGCGGGCCTGCTGGCGCCCACCCCGCGCGGGTCGAAGCCGATGACGTCGTACCGCGCGGCGACCTCCTTGGGCAGCGCGGCGGCGACATGCCCGGCGAGCGTCCGCCCGCTGCCGCCGGGGCCGCCCGGGTTGACCAGCAGCGGCCCCTCGGAGACGCGGGCGGTGTGCGGGACGCGGGACAGCGCGAGGGTGATCTGCCGCCCGCGCGGCTCCGCGTGGTCCAGCGGCACCTTCAGCGAGGCGCACTGGAGGGCCGGGTAGCGGGCGGTGCCGCACGCCTTCCAGGTGAGGCCCGCGGCGGTGCTCGCCCCGGCGGGCGCGGGTACGGCGGCGCAGGTGCCCGCCACCAGCAGGGCGGCGGCGCCGCACAGCAGGGCTGCGCGCTTTCCCATCGGGTCCTCCCCGGGACGGAGGGGCTGGGGACCGCGCGGATCACGGTCCTTGCCGGATCGTCCCGGGAGGGGGGAGGGGAGGAACGCGGGGCGGTCCGAGGTGACCCGATCGGGCCGCCGGATGCGCTCGAATGCCCCGTCAGAGCAGCGAGAGCTGCACGGGTCCGGTCACCCCGGCCGGGGGCTCCGGTTCCGGTACCCGCCGGGGCATGGCCGCCGGGGACGGCCCGATGCCGTACTCGCGGGCCAGGTCGTGCACCTGACGGGTGATCCGCCGCTGGTACCACTTCGGGGCGTACGCGCCGTCCGCGTACAGCCGCTCGTACCGGCCCACCAGGTGGGGGTGGTGCCGACCCAGCCAGGCCGTGAACCACTCCCGGGCGCCCGGGCGCAGGTGCAGCACCAGCGGCGTGACGGAGGTCGCCCCGCTGGCCGCGATCGCCCGCACGGTGGCCCGCAGCCGGTCCGGGTGGTCGCTCAGGAACGGGATCACCGGCGCCATCAGCACCCCGCAGCCGATGCCGCGCTCACCGAGGGCGCGTACGACGTCGAGCCGCCGCTCGGGGGAGGGCGTGCCCGGCTCCACGGTCCGCCACAGCCCCGGGTCGGTGAAGCCGACCGAGACGGAGATGCCGACGTCGGTCACCTCCGCCGCCTCGGCCAGCAGGTCGAGGT
The DNA here is from genome assembly GCF_040635175.1 of Streptomyces sp. NPDC006997. Classification (NCBI taxonomy): domain Bacteria; kingdom Bacillati; phylum Actinomycetota; class Actinomycetes; order Kitasatosporales; family Streptomycetaceae; genus Streptomyces; species Streptomyces sp. NPDC006997. The sequence continues at coordinate 275,699 of NZ_JBEYHH010000005.1, read as the reverse complement.
CGCGCAGGATCAGGGTGCCCTTGGTGAGGATGGAGAACGGGTTGGCGTGGTCGCGCAGGGCGCCGATGATGCCCGGCATCAGCCGGTAGCGGCCCTCCGCGCGCTGGTAGCAGTCGACGTTGGTGCCCATCGCCACGTGCTCGCCCCGCCAGCGCCGTGAGCCCAGCTGGCGGCGGAGCAGCTCCGGCGCGTTCACCTTGACCACGATCTGCGAGTCGAAGCCGAGCCCGGTGTCCAGGTCGAGATAGCTGTGCGTCTTCCTCGCGAAGCAGTAGACGCACGCGTGCGTGCAGCCCCGGTAGGGGTTGACCGTCCATTCGAACGGCATCCGGGAGGCGCCCGGCACCCGGTTGAGGATGGAGCGGGCCCGGATCTCGTGGAAGGTGACGCCCGCGAACTCCGGCGTGTCGAACGTGCGTGTATGCACCGCGTCGGCGCCGAACAGCGCGGCGTCGGGCGCCCGGCCGTGTTCGGCGGGCGCCGCCGGCTCCCCGGTCCCGCCGGATCCCGTCGTGAGGTTCTCCCAGCGCATGACCCCTCCTCGGTAGCACTGGGCACAGAATAGAACATCTGTTCCCATGATCGTGTTCGGTCACTTCCGAAGCCCCGATTTGGCGGCCGGGGACCGGGGTGGTTGGCTTGCCCCGACCTTGAGAACTCAAGCCCTGGAGGAAGTCGATGGCGCAGGTCGAGGCCAGCACGGAGCGGGTCGTCGCGGCGGACCCGGAGACGGTGTTCGACACCCTCGCCGACTACAGTGGCACCCGAGCCAAGCTGCTGCCCGAACAGTTCAGCGAGTACGAGGTGCGCGAGGGCGGCGACGGCGAGGGCACCCTGGTCCACTGGAAGCTCCAGGCCACCAGCAAGCGGGTCCGGGACTGCCTGCTGGAGGTCACCGAGCCGTCCGACGGCGACCTCGTCGAGAAGGACCGCAACTCCTCCATGGTCACCACCTGGCGGGTCACCCCCGCCGGGGAGGGCAGGTCCCGCGTGGTGGTCACCAGCACCTGGCAGGGCGCCACCGGCATCGGCGGCTTCTTCGAGCGGACCTTCGCGCCCAAGGGGCTCGCCCGGATCTACGACGCGATCCTCGCCAGGCTGGCCACCGAGGTCGAGAAGTAGACAAAGGGCGGCCCCGGCGCCGCCGTTGAGGGCTCACCGGTTCGAGTGGATCTCCGCGGGGACCGGGCCGCCGCCGTAACTCGCCGCGCCTGCGCGCAGTTTCCGCTTCCGCGGGCACCGTGCGGCAGGCGCGACGAGGGGAGCGGTACGTGGGCGGGACGACTCTGGTACAGGACGAACCGGTCGCGGCACCCCCGCCGCCGCCCGTCCCGGAGACCGCCACGGCCGCCGGGCTCAGCCCCCGCCGGGTACGGCTGGTCTTCCTCGCGCTGATGATGGCGCTGCTGCTCGCCGCCCTGGAGCAGATGATCGTCGCCACCGCGCTGCCGCGGATCGTCGGCGAACTCCACGGCCTGGAGAAGATGTCCTGGGCGATCACCGCCTACCTCCTCACCGCCACCGTCGGACTGCCGGTCTACGGCAAGCTCGGCGACCTCCTCGGCCGCAAGGGTGTCTTCCAGTTCGCGATCGTCGTCTTCGTCGTCGGCTCCGCGCTCGCCGGGCGTGCCCAGACCATGGACCAGCTCATCGCCTACCGGGCCGTCCAGGGCGTCGGCGCGGGTGGCCTCATGACCGGTGTCCAGGCGATCATCGCGGACATCGTGCCGCCCCGGCGGCGCGGCCGGTACCTCGGCCTGATCGGCGCCGCCTTCGGGCTCGCCTCCGTCGCCGGACCCCTGCTCGGCGGCTACTTCACCGACCACCTGTCCTGGCGCTGGTGCTTCTACGTCAACGTGCCCTTCGGGCTGGCCACCATGGCCGTCGTCGCCGTCGTGCTGAAACTCCCCAAACCGGCCAGGAGGGCCCGCCTCGACGTCCTCGGCGCGCTGCTGCTCACCGCCGCGTCCACCTGCCTGGTGCTGCTCACCAGCTGGGGCGGCACCGAACACGCCTGGGACTCCCGCCTCATCCTCGGCCTCGCCGCCGGGGCCGTCGCCGCCACCCTGCTCTTCCTGCTCGCCGAGCACCGCGCCGCCGAACCCCTCATCCCGCTGCGGCTGTTCCGGGACTCCGTCTTCAACGTCACCGGCCTGGTCGGCCTCGTCGTCGGCGTCGCCCTGTTCGGCGCCGCCAGCTACCTGCCGACCTTCCTCCAGATGGTCGACGGCGCCTCCGCCACCGAGTCCGGGCTGCTGATGCTGCCGATGATGGCCGGGATCGTCGGCGCGTCCGTGGTCTGCGGACAGCTCGTCAGCCGCACCGGCCGCTACAAGGCGTACCCCGTCCTCGGCTGCGCCCTGTGCGTGGCCGGGATGTGGCTGCTGTCCCGGCTGGAGGCCGACACCCCGCGGCCGCACTACAGCGTCTGGATGGCCGTCCTCGGCGCCGGGATCGGCATGGTGATGCCGGTCCTCATCCTCGCCGTGCAGAACAGCGTCCGCCCCGCCGACCTGGGCACCGCCACCAGCGCCAACAACTACTTCCGGCAGATCGGCGGCAGCGTCGGCGCCGCCGTCTTCGGCACCCTCTTCGCCGACCGGCTCACCGACGCCCTCGCCGACGAACTCCCCCCGCGCGCGGGCGCCGGGCTGCCCGCGGCCGATTCCCTGACCCCGCGGCTGGTGCACGCCCTGCCGCCCGACCTCCGCGACAGCTACATCCGGGCCTACGCCGACGCCATGCCGAGGATCTTCCTCTACCTCGTGCCGGTGCTCGTCCTCGGTCTGCTCATCGCCTTCTTCCTCAAGGAGAGACCACTGGTGTCCCACAACGCCCCCACCACCGACCCGGACACCGCCCGGCTGAACGCCGTGCCGCCGCCCCCGCCGGTGCCGCAGGCCCGCACCCCGTACGGCGCCGGGATCGCCGTCTGCGGCACGGTGCAGCACCCCGACGGCACCGTCGTGCCGCGTGCCGCGCTCACCCTGATCGACGTCGCCGGGCAGCAGGTCGGGCGCGGCGCGAGCGGCGACGACGGGCGGTACGCGCTGGCCACGCCCGGGGCGGGAGCGTACGTGCTGATCGCGGCGGCGGGCGGCCACCAGCCGCAGGCGGTCTCCGTGACCGTCGGCGAGCGGCCCGTCGAACTCGACGTCGTCCTCGGCGGCGCCGGACGGCTCGCCGGGAGCGTCCTCACCGCCGACGGCACCCCCGTGCGGGACGCCACCGTCACCCTCACCAACGTGCACGGCGAGGTCGTCGCCACCACCCGCAGCGGGCGCGAGGGCGGCTACGTCATGACCGAACTCGTCGCCGGCGAGTACACCCTCGCCGCCAGCGCGCCCGCCTTCCGCCCCGCCGCCCTCCCGGTCAGCGTGCAGGCCGCCCGGGAGACCCGGCAGGACGTCGAACTCGCGGGCGGCGCCGTGCTGCGCGGCACGGTCCGGGCCGGGGGCGGACGGCCCGTGGAGGACGCGCGCGTGACCCTCCTCGACGCGGCGGGCAACGTCGTCGACACCCTCACCACCCCGGCGGACGGCACCTTCCGCTTCGTCGACCTGTCGTCCGGCGAGTACACCGTCATCGCCGCCGGGTACCCGCCCGTCGCCACCGTCCTCCAGGTCGCGGGCGGCGGACGCACCGAACGGGACCTCCAACTCGGGCACGAGGACTGACGCCCCCACCGGCGCGGTCAATTCGCCCGTTGCCGCACATCGGGCGCGGCCACCGCCGTACCGTGGGGGCCGGGGGACAGATCTTGCTCAGCCATGGGGGAGGAGGGCCTGGACCATGGACCGTGGCACCGACGACCGGGCGGCGCCCGACGGCCACCCGGGGCCGGGGAGCGCCGTCGCCGGACGCGTCCCGCTCGCCGTGGTCGTCGTCGACCGCGAGGGCCTCGTCTCCCACTGGAGCGCCGGGGCCCGGCGGCTGTTCGGCACCTCCAAGGAGGCGGCGCTCGGCCGCCCCGCGGTCGACCTGCTGCCCGTCTCCGGCGCGCTGCCGGAGGACGGCGACCCCTCGTCGTACGGCGTGGACGACGGGCTCGGGCCCGACCTCGACGTCTCCCTCGGCGGTCAGCTGTCCTACCCGGCCGCGGGCTGCGCGCGGCTCAACGTGCCCGGGAGCGACCGGATCGACGTGCTGTGGTGGGCCTACCCGCTGGTCGGCCCCGGCCCGGAACGGCTGCTCGTGCTCGCCGCCGAGGCCGCCCCGCTCCGACTCCGCGACCCCGACGAGGCGCTGGACGCCACGGACGCCGTCGTCGAGCGGATCGTGCCCGCCTTCGCGCTGCACACCGACTTCCCCGGCGCCGAGCGCCTCGCGCGCGGGCTGCCCGAGATCCTGCCCAGCATGGGCGTCGGGGAGAGCGCCCGGATCGTCGCACAGGTCCTGGAACTGGGCTACCCCGTCCTGGAGTTCAGCCAGAACGACCGGGTGCCCGTCACCCCCGACTGGGGCGTGCCCCGCCGCGCCGAGCGCCGGGCGCGCCGGGAGCGGCTCGCGCGGGCGGTCGCGGCGGGCCAGCCCGTGCCGACGGACCTGCGCGAGGACGCCGACGACAGCGAGGACCTGGAGTACGCGGCCGTCCGCGAGCGCCTGGAGTTCCTCAACGAGGTCAGCGGCCGGATCGGCACCTCACTCGACCTCGCGGCGACCATCGTCGAGGTCAGCAAGGCCGTCGTCCCGCGGTTCACCGACGTCGCGGGCACCTATCTGCGCGAACAGGTCGTCGCCGGGGAGGGGTTCCCGGACGGCGTCCCGGACACCACCACCCTCTGGCACCGGGTCGCCCTGGAGCACACCGACGAACCCGGCCGCTGGGACGACGTCGTGCCGGTCGGCGAGGCCATGCCGTTCCCGGCGCACACCCCGTTCTTCCAGTGCATGACCACCGGGGAGCCGGTGCTGGTGCCGCGGATCAGCGAGGAGACGGGGCACGCCATCGCCGCGCAGTTCGAGAAGCGCGACATCCGGCCGCTGATCACCGGGCGTTCCATGCTGGTCGTGCCGCTGAAGGCGCGCAACGTCGTCCTGGGCTTCATGATCCTGCTGCGCCACCCCGAGCGGCCCGAGTTCAACGACATGGACCGGGTCACCGGCGCCGAACTGGCCGCCCGCGCGGGCCTCGTCCTCGACAACGCGCGCATGTACACCTACCAGGAGTCCGTCGCGGAGACGCTCCAGGACAGCATGTTGCCGCACATCCCGGCGCGGATGGCGGGCTGCGACATCGCCACCCGCTACCTGCCCGGCACGCTCCTCGGCCGGGTCGGCGGCGACTGGTTCGACTCGGTGAAGCTGCCCGGCGCCCGCACCGCGTTCGTCGTCGGCGACGTCATGGGCCACGGCCTGAACTCGGCGGCGATGATGGGGCAGTTGCGCACCGCCGTGCAGACCATGGCCGCCCTCGACCTGCCGCCCGCGCGACTCCTGCGCAACCTCGACGACCTCGCCCAGCGGCTCGGCGAGAACTACCTCGCGACCTGCCTGTACGCCGTCTACGACCCCGTCGCGGGCGAACTGAGCCTCGCCAACGCCGGGCACATCCCGCCGGTGCTGGTGCGCGCCGAGGACGGCCGCAGCGAGCTGCTCGACCTGCCCACGGGCGCCCCGATCGGCATCGGCGGCGTGCCGTTCGAGGCGGTACGCGTGCCCGTGCGGCCCGGCGACCGGCTGGTGATGTGCACGGACGGACTGGTCGAGGTGCGCGGCGAGGACATCGGCGTCGGCCTCGCCACCCTGTGCGAGTCGGCGGCGCACCCGGCCGCGTCCATGGACGACGCCTGCGACACCATCATCCGCGCCCTCAATCCGCGCGGTGGCCGCAAGGACGACGTGGCCCTGCTGATGGCCCGGCTCAGCGGCATCGAGCCGGACGACGTCGCGGAGTGGCGGCTGCCGCTCGACCCCGCCGAGGTGGGCCGGGCGCGGGCCGCGGTCCGTGAGCAGCTCCACGACTGGGGCCTGGCGAAGGCGGCGTACACCGCCGAACTGCTGGTCAGCGAACTCGTCACCAACGCCGTACGGCACTCCCGCCACCGCCCGGTCGGGCTGCGCCTGGTGCGCGGCGACACCCTGCTGTGCGAGGTGGACGACGACGACCACGAACTGCCCACCCTGCTCAGCGCCTCCGGCGGCGACGAGACCGGACGCGGGCTGCGCGTGGTCAGCACGCTGGCCCGCGAGTGGGGCGCCACCCGGACCGGCGCCGGCAAGACGGTGTGGTGCGAACTCACCCTGCCCCGCCGCTGAAGCCCAGGGCCGGAGGGGGCGCACAGAGGGGCGCGGGGGAGCGGACGGGGCGTGCGGGATTCGCGCCGTGTTCTTGTGGCGGTGCCCCGCGCGCGGTAGACCGTACTGGCCCGTCTGTCGGAGCGGGTCGCCGTCGCACCCTGGGGAGTTGGGCATGAGCGTGACGAGTCGGTACCGGGACGCCTGGGAGGGCTTCTGGCAGGAGGCGTCGGACGAGCCGGGGGCGGTGTTCTGGGACGCGGAGCCCGCGCTGACCGCGGGACGGCACCTGGCGCTGTTCGAGCCGCACCTCGTGGAGCCCACGCTGCCGCTGCTCGACCTCGGCTGCGGCAACGGCACCCAGACCCGGTTCCTCGCCGACCGCTTCCCCCATGTGATCGGCCTCGACCTGTCCGCCGCGGCCCTGGACCACGCCCGCCGCGCCGACCCGGCCGGACAGGCCACCTACCGGGTACTGGACGCCGCCGAGAAGGGCGAGGCGCAGACCCTGCACGCGGAGCTGGGCGACGCCAACGTGTACGTGCGGGGCGTGCTGCACCAGTGCGAGCCCCACGACCGGCAGCCGCTGGCCGACAGCATCGCCACGCTCGCCGGGGAGCGCGGCCGGGTCTTCCTCGTCGAGCCCTCGCAGGCCGCCGGGGCCGTGCTGCGCGGTCTCGCGCAGGGCCCCGCCGGTCCGCCCGCGAAACTCGCCCCCGTCCTGCGGCACGGCATCGCGCCCGGCGCGGTCGACGACGCCGCCGTGCCCGACTTCCTGCGCGCGGCCGGACTCACCGTCCTCGCCGGCGGCGAACTCCCGCTGGTCACCACGGAGTACACCGAGGGCGGCATCCGGATAGAGCTGCCGTCGTCCTGGCTGGTGGCAGGGCGCCAGGCGTGACCCGAGGGGCCCGAGCGGCGGCGGGCCCGGGGGCCGGGGCGCCGGGCGCGGGGAACGGCCGTCCCGCGTCCTGGCCCGTTCCGGCCGCGACGCGTAACGTTTCGCTGCATGAAGATCCTGATCAGCGCCGACATGGAGGGCGCCACGGGGGTGACCTGGCCCGCCGACGTGCTGCCGGGCACCCCGCAGTGGGAACGCTGCCGTTCCATGTTCACCTCGGACGTCAACGCCGCCGCCCTCGGCTTCCTCGACGGGGGCGCCGACGACGTGCTCGTCAACGAGGCCCACTGGACGATGCGCAACCTGCTCCTGGAGGAACTGGACGAACGGGTGCAGATGCTCACCGGGCGGCACAAGTCGCTGTCCATGGTGGAGGGCGTGCAGCACGGCGACGTCGACGCCATCGCGTTCGTCGGCTACCACGCGGGCGCCGGGGAGGAGGGCGTCCTCGCGCACACCTACCTCGCCAACTCCATCACCGGGGTGTGGCTGAACGACGTGCGCGCCAGCGAGGGCCTGCTCAACGCGCACGTGGTCGCCGAGTACGGGGTGCCGGTGGTGCTGGTCACCGGGGACGACGTGGCCTGCGAGGACGCCCTCGGCTACGCCCCCGAGGCGCTGAAGGTCGCCGTCAAGGACCATGTCTCCCGGTACGCCGCCGTGTGCCGGACGCCCGCCCGCACCGCCGCCGACATCCGGGCCGCGGCCAAGGAGGCGGTGGGCCTGGCGGGGCGGCGGGAACCGGTCGCCGGTGGACCGTATACAGTCGCCGTCGAGTTCGACGCCGAGCATCTCGCCATGGCGGCGACCGTCGTACCGGGAGTGGAGCGGATCGGGGAGCGGAAGGTGGCCTACACCAGCGGGACCATGTTCGAGGGGATCCGCACCTTCAAGGCCGTCACCACCGTCGTCTCGGCCGCCGTGGAGGAGCAGTATGGCTGACCAGCGGGCCCTGGACGAGGTCGTGACCTTCACGTCCGACCTGATCCGCATCGACACCACCAACCGGGGCGGCGGTGACTGCCGGGAGCGGCCGGCCGCCGAGTACGCCGCCGAGCGGCTCGCGGGCGCCGGGCTCGAACCGGTGCTGCTCGAGCGCACCGAGGGCCGCACCAACGTCGTCGCCCGGATCGCGGGCACCGACCCGTCCGCGGACGCGCTGCTGGTCCACGGCCACCTGGACGTCGTACCGGCCGAGGCCGCCGACTGGAGCGTGCACCCGTTCTCCGGCGAGGTCCGCGACGGTGTCGTGTGGGGCCGGGGCGCCGTCGACATGAAGAACATGGACGCGATGATCCTGGCCGTGGTGCGGGACTGGGCCCGCCAGGGCGTCCGCCCCCGCCGGGACGTCGTGGTCGCCTTCACCGCCGACGAGGAGGCCAGCGCCGAGGACGGCTCCGGGTTCCTCGCCGACCAGCACGCCGACCTGTTCGAGGGCTGCACCGAGGGCATCAGCGAGTCCGGCGCGTTCACCTTCCACGACGGCTCAGGCCGGGAGATCTACCCGATCGCCGCCGGGGAGCGCGGCACCGCCTGGCTGAAGCTCACCGCGCGCGGACGCGCCGGACACGGCTCCAAGGTCAACCGGGAGAACGCGGTGACCCGGCTGTCCGCCGCGATCGCCCGCATCGGCGACCACGAGTGGCCGCTGCGGCTCACCCCGACCGTGCGCGCCGCGCTCACCGAACTCGCCGCCGTCTACGGCATCGAGACCGACCTCAGCGACGTGGACGCCCTGCTGGAGAAGCTGGGCCCGGCCGCCAAGCTGGTCGAGGCGACCGTCCGCAACAGCGCCAACCCGACCATGCTGGACGCCGGTTACAAGGTCAACGTCATCCCGGGCCAGGCCGTCGCCCACGTCGACGGGCGCTATCTGCCGGGCGGCGAGGAGGAGTTCCGTACCACCCTCGACCAGCTCACCGGCCCCGACGTCGACTGGGAGTTCGCCCACCACGAGGTCGCCCTCCAGGCGCCGGTGGACTCGCCCACGTTCGCCGGGCTGCGCGCCGCCGTCCAGGAGTTCGCGCCGGAGGGCCACGTGGTGCCGTACTGCATGTCGGGCGGCACCGACGCCAAGCAGTTCTCGCGGCTCGGCATCACCGGCTACGGCTTCGCGCCGCTGAAGCTGCCCGAGGGCTTCGACTACCAGGCGCTCTTCCACGGGGTCGACGAGCGGGTGCCCGTCGAGGCGCTGCACTTCGGTGTCCGCGTCCTCGACCGCTTTCTGCGGACGGCCTGAGCGGGGCCGGAGAGGGATGGAAAAGGTGCAGACCCTGCCATACGGTTCATGGCCCTCGCCGATCGGCGCGGCCACGGCCGCCGCGCACGACGGGCACCCCGAGTTCGTCGGCTTCGTCGGCGACGAGGTCTGGTGGACCGCGCCACGCCCCACCGAGGGCGGCCGACGCACCCTGGTGCGACGCCACGGCGACGGCACGGAGGAGTCCGTGCTGCCCGCCCCGTGGAACGTCCGCAGCCGGGTCATCGAGTACGGCGGCCAGCCCTGGGCCGGAGCCGCCGTCGACGGTGCGCCCTTGGTGGTGTTCGTCCACTTCGGCGACCAGCGGCTGTACCGGTACCGGCCGGGCGCCGAACCGGTGCCGCTGACGCCGCTGTCGCCGGTCGGCGGCGGGCTGCGCTGGGCGGACCCGGTGCTGCGCGTCGAGCGCGGCGAGGTGTGGTGCGTCCTGGAGGAGTTCACCGGCGACGGCCCCACCGACGTACGGCGCGTGCTGGCCGCCGTACCGCTGGACGGGTCGGCCGCGCGGGACCGGGACGCGGTGCGCGAGCTGACCGCCGCCCGGCAGCGGTTCGTCACCGGGCCCCGGCTCTCCCCGGACGGACGGCGCGCCGCCTGGCTGGCCTGGGACCATCCGCGGATGCCCTGGGACGGCACCGAGCTGCTGGTCGCCGACGTCGACGCTGACGGAACGTTTCACGAGCCGCGTACCGTCGCGGGCGGGCCCGAGGAGTCCATCGCGCAGGCCGACTGGTCGGCGGACGGCGGGCTGCTGTACGCCAGCGACCGCGGCGGCTGGTGGAACCTGTACCGCGACGGCACCCCGCTGTGCCCGCGTGAGGAGGAGTTCGGCGGCCCGCTGTGGAAGATCGGGCAGCGCTGGTTCGCCCCCCTGGCCAGCGGCACCGTCGCCGTCGTGCACGGCCGCGGCGCCACCGCCCTCGGCATACTCGACCCCGAGACCGGCGAGGTCGTCGACGCCGCCGGACCCTGGACCGAGTTCTCCGCCACCCTCGCCGTGCACGGCGAACGCGTCGTCGCCGTCGGCGCCAGCCCGCGCAGCGCCTGGGAGGTCGTCGAACTCGACACCCGCACCGGCCACGCCCGCGTCGTCGGCGCCCCGCACGACGACGCCGTGGACCCCGCCTACTACCCCGAGCCGCAGATCCGCACCTTCACCGGACCCGACGGCCGCGACATCCACGCCCACATCTACCCGCCGCACAACCCCGGCTGCGTGGCGCCCGGACCCGAACTCCCGCCGTACGTCGTCTGGGCGCACGGCGGCCCCACCGGGCGCTCCCCGCTCGTCCTCGACCTGGAGATCGCCTACTTCACCTCGCGCGGCATCGGCGTCGCCGAGGTCAACTACGGCGGCTCCACCGGGTACGGGCGCGCGTACCGCGACCGGCTGCGCGAGCAGTGGGGCGTCGTCGACGTCGAGGACTGCGCGGCCGTCGCCCTCGCCCTCGCCGACGAGGGCACCGCCGACCGCGACCGCCTCGCCATCCGCGGCGGCAGCGCGGGCGGCTGGACCTCCGCCGCCTCCCTCACCGGCACCGACGTCTACGCCTGCGGCACGATCATCTACCCCATCCTCGACCTCACCGGCTGGGCGACGGGGGAGACCCACGACTTCGAGTCGCAGTACCTCGAAAGCCTCGTCGGACCGCTCGCCGAGGTGCCCGGCCGGTACGCCGAGCGCTCGCCCACCGAGCGCGCCGAACACCTCACCGTGCCGTTCCTGCTCCTCCAGGGCCTGGACGACCCGATCTGCCCGCCCGCCCAGTGCGAACGCTTCCTCGCCCGCATCGAGGGCAGCCGGGTGCCGCACGCCTACATCGCCTTCGAGGGCGAGGGCCACGGCTTCCGGCGCGCCGAGACCATGGTGCGCGCACTGGAGGCCGAACTCTCCCTGTACGCCCAGGTGTTCGGGCTCGACCCGGCGGGCGTCCCGACGCTGGAGCTGACCAAGTGACCCAGGTCGGAGAGCTGGACCGGCCCGCCCGGCTGGCGCCCGGCGCCCGCGTCGCCGTCGTCGCGCCCAGCGGGCCGGTCCCCGAGGAGCGGTTGCAGGCCGGGCTCGACGTGCTGCGCGGCTGGGACCTCGACCCGGTCGTCGCCCCGCACGTCCTCGACCGGCACGGCACCTTCGACTACCTGGCGGGCGCGGACGCCGACCGCGCCGCCGACCTGCAGAACGCCTGGTGCGACCCGTCCGTGGCCGCCGTGCTCTGCGCCCGCGGCGGCTACGGCGTCCAGCGCATGGTCGACCTGCTCGACTGGGAGGCGATGCGCGCCGCCGGGCCCAAGGTGTTCGTCGGCTACAGCGACATCACCGCGCTGCACGAGGCGTTCGCCACCCGGCTCGGCCTGGTCACCCTGCACGGCCCGATGACCGCGGCCGTCGACTTCCTGAAGAACGCCCGCGCCCAGGACCACCTGCGGGCCACCCTGTTCGCCCCGGAGACCGCGCGCACCGTCGCCTCCGCCGGACGCGCCCTCGTCCCCGGCCGGGCCCGCGGCGTCCTCCTCGGCGGCTGCCTCAGCCTGCTCGCCGCCGACCTCGGCACTCCGCACGCCCGGCCCTCCGCCCGCGGCGGGCTGCTCTGCCTGGAGGACGTGGGCGAGGAGACGTACCGGCTCGACCGCTACCTCACCCAGCTGCTGCGCTCCGGCTGGCTGGACGGCGTACGCGGGGTGCTGCTCGGCTCCTGGGCGGAGTGCGACCCCTACGACGAGGTACGGGCGCTGCTCGCCGACCGGCTCGGCGGGCTCGGCGTGCCCGTGGTGGAGGAGTTCGGGTTCGGGCACTGCGAGGGCGCGCTCACCGTGCCCTTCGGGGTGGCCGCCGAGCTGGACGCGGACCGGGCCACCCTGACCCTGGACGAACCGGCGCTGCGGTAGACGTCACCCGTGGGGCAGCGTTCGCCGCGCGGACGGCCGGTGCGGGGCGCACGCTGGAGCCATGAGCCGGAAGCAGACCGCCCCGGGCGACACCGGCGGTGAGCGGGCCGGTGGTCAGAGCCGTGCGATGACCACCGGCCAGATCGCCGTCCTGGTGCTCGCCCTCCTCGCCCTGGTGTTCGTCTTCGAGAACACCCAGACCACCGAGATCCGCCTGCTGGTGCCGGTGGTGTCCATGCCGCTGTGGGCGGCGCTGCTCGCCATGTGGCTCGTAGGGGCCCTGTGCGGGGCGTACTTCGTCAGGCGGCGCCGGGAACGCGCGAGGCCGTAGGGTGGCGGGGTGCCGCAGCCCGTCTCCCGTCATCTGGCCGAGGGCCCCCGCGTGGGCGTCCGGCACTTCGCCCGCGCCGACGCCGCCGAGTTCGTCGCGCGGGCCCGCGCGAGCCGTGAACTGCACCGGCCCTGGCTCTTCCCGCCGCAGACCGAGCGGGAGTACGCCGGGTACGCGGGGCGGCTCATCGACGACCCCGCCAGGGCCGGGTTCCTGGTCTGCGACCTCGGCGACGGCGGCATCGCCGGGTTCGTCAACATCAACAACATCGTCGGCGGGGCCTTCCAGTGCGGTGCCCTCGGGTACGGGGCGTTCGCGCACGCCGCCGGGCGGGGGCTGATGCGCGAAGGGCTCGGGCTGGTGGTGCGGCACGCGTTCGGGGCGATGGGGCTGCACCGGCTGGAGATCAACGTGCAGCCCGGCAACGCCGCCTCCATCGCCCTGGCCCGCGCCTGCGGCTTCCGCCTGGAGGGCTACTCGCCGGACCTGCTCTTCATCGACGGGGCCTGGCGGGACCACGAACGCTGGGCGTTGACCGTGGAGATGGTCAAGCCGGAGAGCTGACGCCAAGGCGTTACGCTGCGTCGACCGAGGGTACCCGGGCGCCATGAAGCGCCTCGATCATCTGGAACACCTGGACAAGCACCTCGTCGACGAACTGGCGCAGGTGACACGCGAGACGGTCCGGGACGAACTGCACCGCCAGGCGCGCCGGCAGCGGCGCAGGGCCGCGCTGTACGCCGCCTCCGGTGCCGTCGCCCTGTACGCGGGCGCGGCCCTGGCGCTGACCGTGGGCCTCGCCCTCGCCGCCGGACTGCCCGACTGGGCGGCGGCCCTGATCACCGCGGTGCTCCTCGCCGCGATCGCCTACCTGCTGCGCGGGGCCGCCAGCCCCACCCGGCACTCCGGGCCGGAGACGCCCACCGGGGAGGACCGCGTCCACGGCTCCACCCCGCCCGCCGGTACGCCCGGCGGCCTGGGCGGCGGCGTGCCCTACCCGCCGATGCCGCCGACGGCACCCGCGGCGCCCGGCGAGCCCCGGGCCGGGGGGACCGACCCGGAGGGCCCGCACCACCGGGCCTGACCGCTCCCGCGGTCATCCCGGGAGCTGCGGCAGCACCTTCGTGCGGTAGAAGTCGAAGAAGCCGCGCTGGTCGGGCCCGATCTGGTTGACGTACACCCGGTCGAAACCGGCGTCGGCGAAGGCGCTGAGCGCGCCGACGTGCTCGTCCACGTCGTCCCCGCAGACCCGGCCCTCGCGCACCATCTCCTCGGTGACGAGGGACTCGACCTGCTCGAAGTGGCGCGGCGTGGGCAGCACCTGCCCCATCTCGCCGGGGAGCAGCTCGCTGGCCCACAGCCGCCGCACGGTCCGCACCGCCTCGTCGCGGTCGGTGCCGTAGCAGACCTTCGTACCGCCGCTCACCAGCTTGGTGCCCCCGCCGCCCTTGCGGAACTGCTCCACCATCGGCTCATCCGGCATCATCGTGAGGTAGCCGTCGCCGACCCGCGCCGCGAGCGCCGTCGCCTTCGGGCCGAACCCGGAGACGTCGACGGGGACGGGCTCGTCGGGGACCGTGTAGAGGCGGGCGTTCTCCACCGTGTAGTGGGTGCCGCGGTGGCTGACCTCCTCGCCGGTGAACAGCTTCCGCATCACCGCGATGGCCTCCTCCAGCATCTCCATGCGGATGTGCGCGGGCGGCCACGGGTCCCCGAGGACGTGCTCGTTCAGTGCCTCGCCGGTGCCCACCCCCAGCCGGAACCGGCCGCCCGTCATCACCGCGCAGGTCGCGGCGGCCTGCGCCACCACCGCCGGGTGGGTGCGTACCGTCGGGCAGGTCACCGCCGTCTCGATCGGCAGCGACACCGCCTCGGAGAGCGCGCCGATCACCGACCACACGAACGGGCTCTGGCCCTGGGCGTCGTTCCACGGGTGGTAGTGGTCGGAGATCCACAGGGCCTGGAAACCGGCCTGCTCGGCCATCCGGGCCTGCTCGACCAGGTCGGCGGGGCCGTGTTCCTCACAGGACAGGAAGTAGCCGTACTCGGGCATGGGGGGCACCTCCGCGGGGGGCGGGACAGATCGCGGCCCCGAGTTACCCGGCTGCCGGTGCGGAAACCCCGGGCACGTTTGGCCGCCCTGGCCAGGGGGACGCGGAAAGCTCGGACGAGACGCCACCGCCGGAGGAACCGTGAGTCGACCCCGCATCGTGATCGTCGGAGCCGGCTTCGCCGGGTACCGCACGGCCCGTGAGCTGTCGCGGATGGCCCGGGGCAAGGCCGAGATCACCCTGCTCAACCCCACCGACTACTTCCTGTACCTGCCCCTGCTGCCCCAGGTGGCCGCCGGGATCCTGGAGCCACGCCGGGTCACCGTGTCCCTGTCCGGCACCCTGCCCCGGGTGCGCCTGGTGCTCGGCGAGGCCGACGCCCTCGACCTGGACGCGCGCACCGTGCGCTACACCGGCCCCGAGGGCGACACCGGGACCCTGGAATACGACCGTCTGGTGCTCGCCGCGGGCAGCGTCAACAAACTGCTGCCGATCCCCGGCGTCGCCGAGCACGCGCACGGCTTCCGCGGCCTGCCCGAGGCCCTCTACCTCCGGGACCACGTCACCCGGCAGGTGGAGCTGGCCGCCGCGGCCGACGACCCCGAGAGCTGCTCGGCGCGCTGCACCTTCGTCGTCGTCGGCGCCGGGTACACCGGCACGGAGGTCGCCGCGCACGGCCAGCTGTTCACCGACGCGCAGGTCCGCAAGCACCCCCTGCGGGAGGGGATGCGGCCCCGCTGGATCCTGTTGGACATCGCCGAGCGCGTGATGCCCGAGATGGACGAACGGCTCTCCCGCACCGCCGACCGGGTGCTGCGCGAGCGAGGTGTCGACGTCCGGATGGGCACCTCCGTGAAGGAGGCCACGCCCACCGGGGTGCTGCTCAGCGACGGTGAGTTCGTCGACACCCACACGCTGGTGTGGTGCGTGGGCGTCCGGCCCGACCCGCTCGCGGAGTCGCTGGGGCTGCCGATGGAACGCGGACGGCTGCTCGTCGACCCCTACCTCCAGGTGCCCGGACGGCCCGAGGTGTTCGCCTGCGGTGACGCCGCCGCCGTGCCCGACCTGGAGAACCCCGGCCAGTTCACGCCGATGACCGCCCAGCACGCCTGGCGGCACGGCAAGACGTGCGCGCACAACGTCGCCGCGTCGCTGGGCGTGGGGGAGCGGAGGCCGTACCGCCACGGCGACCTCGGGTTCGTGGTCGACCTCGGCGGGACCAAGGCCGCCGCCAACCCCTTCGGGGTGCCGCTGTCCGGGCCGCTCGCCGGTGCCGTGACCCGTGGCTACCACCTCGCCGCGATGCCCGGCAACCGCGTCCGGGTCGCCGCCGACTGGCTGCTGGACGCCGTACTGCCGCGGCAGGCCGTGCAGTTGGGCCTCGTACGGTCCTGGTCCGTCCCGCTGGACACGGCGTCACCGGAACTGGTGCGGATGCCGGACGCCGACGGCGACGGCGGCAAGGAGGGCGGGAGGAACCAGCCTTCGGAGCCCGCGAGGAACCAGCCGGGCGGTGAGCCGGCGAGGAACCAGCCGGGCGGTGAGCCGGCGAGGAACCAGCCGGGCGGTGAGCCGGCGAGGAACCAGCCGGGCGGTGAGCCGGCCAAGAACCAGCCGGGCGGTGAGCCCGCGAAGAACCAGCCGGGCGGTGAACCGGCCAAGAACCAGCCCGGCGGCGAGCCCGCGAAGAACCAACCCGGCGGCGAACCGGCGCACCCCGCCCCCGGCCCCGTCAAGCGCACCGACCCCGACATGAAGCCCGACCACCCCACGGAGGGAGAGGCATGAACAGCGGTGAACTCGTCGACCTCGGTCAGCAGTTGCGCGTGGACAGCGTCCGGGCGGCAGCCGCCGCGGGCTCCGGACACCCCACGTCCTCGATGTCGGCGGCGGACCTGATGGCCGTCCTGCTGGCGAACCACCTGCACTACGACTTCGAACGCCCCGCCCACCCCTGCAACGACCGCCTCATCCTCTCCAAGGGCCACGCCTCCCCCCTGCTGTACGCCGCCTACAAGGCCGCCGGCGCCATCGACGACGAGGAACTGCTCACCTTCCGCGAGCTGGGCAGCAGGCTGGAGGGGCACCCCACGCCGCGGCGGCTGCCGTGGGTGGAGACCGCCACCGGCTCCCTCGGGCAGGGTCTGCCCGTCGGCGTCGGCGTCGCCCTCGCGGGCAAACGGCTGGACCGCGCCGGTGACTACCGGGTGTGGGTGCTGTGCGGCGACAGCGAACTCGCCGAGGGCTCCGTGTGGGAGGCCGCCGAGCACGCCGCGTACGAGCACCTCGACAACCTCACCGCGGTCGTCGACGTCAACCGGCTCGGCCAGCGCGGCCCCACCCGGCACGGCCACGACCTCGACGCCTACGCCCGCCGCTTCCAGGCGTTCGGCTGGCACACCGTCGAGGTCGACGGCCACGACGTCGACGCCGTCGACCGCGCCTACGGCGAGGCCCTGTCCACCAGGGGCCAGCCCACCGCGATCCTCGCCCGCACCCTCAAGGGCAGGGGCGTCGCGGCCGTCGAGGACCGCGAGGGCCTGCACGGCAAGCCGCTGCCGGACGCCGACGAGGCCGTCGCCGAACTCGGCGGCCCCCGGGACCTCCGCGTCGAGGTCCACGAACCGCCCGCCACCCGGATGCTGCACGCCGTGCGCACCGGACCCGTCGAGCTGCCCCGCTGGGACCTGGGCGAGGAGGTCGCCACCCGCGACGCCTACGGCAAGGCGCTCGCCGCCCTCGGCGGCGGACGCGGCGACGTCGTCGCCCTCGACGGCGAGGTCAGCGACTCCACCCGGGCCGAGTTCTTCGCCAAGGAACACCCCGAGCGGTTCTTCGAGTGCTACATCGCCGAGCAGCAGCTCGTCGCGGCGGCGGTGGGCCTGGCGGCGCGCGGCTGGGTGCCGTACGCGTCGTCGTTCGCGGCGTTCCTCACCCGCGCCCACGACTTCGTGCGGATGGCCGCCGTCAGCGGTGCCGGGATCAACGTCGTCGGCTCGCACGCGGGCGTGGCCATCGGGCAGGACGGGCCCTCTCAGATGGGCCTGGAGGACCTGGCGATGTTCCGGGCCGTGCACGGCTCGACCGTGCTCTACCCGTGCGACGCCAACCAGACCGCGCACCTGGTCGGGGCCATGGCGGGTCTGGACGGCGTCCGCTACCTGCGCACCTCGCGCGGCAAGAGCGCCGTGATCTACCCGCCCGGCGAGGAGTTCCCCGTCGGCGGCAGCAAGGTGCTGCGCTCCTCCGCCGACGACCGGCTCACCCTCGTCGCCGCGGGCGTGACCGTGCCCGAGGCGCTCGCCGCCGCCGACGCCCTCGACGAGCGCGGCATCCAGGTGCGCGTCATCGACCTGTACTCCGTCAAGCCCGTCGACCGGGCCACCCTGCGCCAGGCCGCCGAGGACACCGGCTGCCTGCTCACCGTCGAGGACCACCACGAGGAGGGCGGCCTCGGCGACGCCGTCCTCGACGCCTTCGTCGACGGGCGCCCCGTGCCCCGCCTGGCGCGCCTCGCCGTCCGGACGATGCCGGGCTCGGCCAGCCCCGCCGAACAGCTGCGCGCGGCGGGCATCGACGCGGAGTCGATCGCCGCGTCCGTGGAACTCCTCGTGGAGCAGGCGGTCGTACGATGAGCCGCGGCGCCGTGCGGACGGTACGGGCCGGTCCCGGCTGCCGAAGGGAGGCGGTGACCGATGAGCAAGACGCCCCCGGGAGCGGACGCGCTCACCGGAGTGGCCCGCAGCGAGGCCGCCGACCGGCTGAAGGCGGAGGCGCAGGAGTACCTCGCCGCCCAGGCCCAGCGCGTGCTGGTCGGGCTCGGCCGCAAGCTCGGCGAGACCACCGTCCGGCTGAACGACATCGCCGAGGGCAAGAGCCCCGGCTTCGCCCAGCTCGCCCTCGACGGCGGCCGCAAGCTCGCCGAGGGCAAGGGCCCGCTGCGCAGCGCGCTGGAGGTCGGCACATCGAGCTGCTCACCATCAAGCTCCGGCTCATCGTGGCCTCGGTGGACAAAGCCAAGGAGATGGGCATCGACTGGTGGGAGGACGACCCGGCGCTGTCCACCCGGGCCCGCCGCGACGAGCTGTCCCGGGAGAACGCCGAGCTGCGGGCCCGGCTGGCGCAGCTGGAGCCCGGCCGGGTCCGGGAGGAGGAGGCGTCGTGACCGGACTGCGGTACGTGTACGCCGTCTGCCGCCCCTTCGGCACCCCGCTCCAGGCCCAGCTCGCGGGCGTGGCCGGGGACCCGCCCCGGCTGATGCCGCACCGGGGCCTGGTCGCCGTGGTCAGCCATGTGCCGGAGGCCGACTTCGCGGAGGAGCCGCTGCGGTCGCACCTGGAGGACCTGGACTGGCTCACCGGGGTGGCGCGGGCCCACCAGGGCGTGATCGACGCCCTCACCACCGTGACCACCCCGCTGCCGCTGCGGCTCGCCACCGTCTTCCGGGACGACAGCGGCGTACGCACGATGATCGAGGCGCGCGAGGCCGACTTCCGGCAGACGCTGGACCGGCTGGAGGGGCGGGTCGAGTGGGGGGTGAAGGTCTACCTCCCGGCCGAGGCGGAGGCGCCGTCCGCCCCGGAGCCCCGCCGGGCGCCCCCGGCCGCGTCCGGCCGTGACTACCTGCGCCAGCGCAGCAGGCAGGCCCGGACCCGCGAGGACTCCTGGCAGCGGGCCGAGGCCTTCGCGACGCGGCTGCACCGCACCCTCGCCGCGCACGCCGAGGACACCCGGCTGCACGCGCCGCAGAGCCCGGCGCTGTCCGGCGCGTCCGGACGGAACGTGCTCAACGCCGCCTATCTGGTGCCGCGCGCCGATTCCGAGGAGTTCGTGGAAATCGTGGACCGCACGAAGGACGAGACGGAGAACGGCGCCTCCGGAATCCGGGTGGAACTCACCGGACCGTGGGCGGCCTACTCCTTCGTGGAAGTCCCCGGGGAATTCGGGGAGGGCCGGACGTGACCGTCGTGGAGCGCCGGGAGATCGCCCTCGTCGACCTGCTGGACCGGCTGCTGGCCGGGGGTGTTGTCATCACCGGCGACGTCACCCTGCGGATCGCGGACGTCGACCTCGTCCGGATCGATCTGAACGCCCTGATCAGCTCGGTGAACGCCCGCGTTCCCGCGCCCTGGGAGGAGAGCGCATGACCTGGAGGGAGAGCGCATGACCGCCCGCCGAGGCCGTCTCGACCTGGAGCCGGACACTGTCGAACGCGACCTGGTGAAACTGGTCCTCACGGTGGTGGAACTGCTCCGCCAGCTCATGGAGCGGCAGGCGCTGCGCCGTTTCGACGAGGGGGACCTCAGCGAGGAGCAGGAGGAGCGGATCGGGCTCACCCTGATGTGCTGCTGGACGACCGGATGACGGAGCTGCGGGAGCGGTACGGACTGCGGCCCGAGGACCTGAACCTGGACCTCGGGCCGCTCGGACCTCTGCTGCCCCGGGACTGAGGGTCAGCCCCTCGGTCCCGGGGGTCGTTCACCACCTGTACCAGCGGCTACGGCCTCCCGCCGCGCTGGTGCCCCGGAAGAGGAATCCCAGCAGCCATACGACGAGTACCGCCAGCGCTATCCACCAGAGCGCCTTCAACGCGAATCCGGCGCCGAACAGAATGAGCGCCAGGAGCAGCACGATCAGGATGGGTACCATGTTCTGTCAACCTCCTGTCGTACGGGTTTCCTGAATTTCGCTTCTCAGGCTTGTTTTCTGCACAGGATCTCCCCGTGCAGGACACTGAACCAGCCGTCCTCCCGCTCGCCCCACTCCCGCCACGCCCGGGACACCGCGCGCAGTTCCCCTTCGGTCGCGTGGCCGCCGCCGGTGGCCCGGTCGGCGTAGGCCGAGGCCAGGGTGCGGTCCGCCCACAGGTCGCTCCACCAGGCGCGTTCGTCGGGGGTGGCGAAGGTCCAGGTGGCGGAGGTGGCGGTGACGTCGGCGGCGTCGAAGCCCGCCCGCAGCGCCCAGGACCGCAGCCGTCGCCCGGCGTCCGGCTCGCCGCCGTTGGCCCGGGACACCCGCTCGTACAGGTCCAGCCAGCCGTCCAGGCCCGGTGCGGCGGGGTACCAGGTCATCGCCGCGTAGTCGGCGTCCCGGACGGCGACGAACCCGCCGGGCCGGGTGACCCGCCGCATCTCGCTCAGCGCGCGTACCGGGTCGCCGACGTGTTGGAGCACCTGGTGGGCGTGGACCACGCAGAAGGTGTCGTCGGGGTAGTCCAGCGCGTGCACGTCGGCGACCGCGAAGTCCACGTTGGCCAGGCCGCGTTCGGCGGCGGTGGCGCGGGCCCGCTCCAGGACGCCCGGCGCGTGGTCCACGGCGGTGACGTGGCCGTCGTGGACCAGCTCCGCCAGGTCGGCGGTGATCGTGCCGGGCCCGCAGCCGATGTCCAGGACCTTCATGTGGGGCTTCAGCGAAGGGAGCAGGTAGGCCGCGGAGTTGGCTGCCGTCCGCCAGGTGTGCGAACGCAGGACGGACTCGTGGTGCCCGTGCGTGTAGACGGCGGTCTCACGGGTTTCCGGCATGGCTGTGCCCTTCGCGAGGTGATCGGAACCAGGTACGGACACCGTACGCCCGCCGACCGAATGATGAGACCCCTGGTTTCGCCATGTGGACTGACGGTACATCAGTTGTCGCCGGGCAGGGGGCGGTACACCGTCAGCGCCTCCGGCAGCTTCTCCAGCACCACCTCGCCCGCCACCTCGGTGACCTCGCCGTCGTGGGCGAGCGGTGTGCCCGGCGGCACGTCGGCCAGCCGCAGCCGGGGCACCTGGACGGCGGCGGGGGCGGGATGGGGGTCCCTCCCGCTCGGGCGGAGTCGGGAGTGGGGGAGGCTGAGGGGTCCGGCGAGGGCGGCGGCGAGCAGGCGCAGCGCGGGGCGACGGCCGCCGTGCACCACCCGCACGTCCAGTTGCCCGTCCGCCAGGTCCAGGCGGCGGCCGGGGACCAGGCCCATCCGGTGGTAGGTGCCGTTGCCCGCGAACAGCAGCCACAGCGGCCGGGCGCCACCGTCGAGCCGCACCTCCAGCGGATGCCGGTCGGCGCGCAGCACCCGCAGTGCCGCGAGCACCCCGGCGGGCCAGGTGCCGATCCGCCCCGCGAAGCGGTCCCGCTCCCTGACCAGTTCCGGGTAGACGCCGAGGCTGCACGTGTTCAGGAACACCCCGTGCTGGTCGCCGCAGCCGAACCGGCCCACGTCGACCCGGACCGCCTCGCCGCGCCGCACCGCCCGGCTGAACGCGCCCGCGTCCTCCACGCCCAGGTCCTGCGCGAAGTGGTTGAGGGTGCCGCCCGGCAGCACGGCCAGCGGCAGGGAGTGCCGCAGCGCGGTCCCGGCCGCCGCGTTCACCGTGCCGTCGCCGCCGCACACCCCGAGCACCCGGGCGCGGGCAGCCGCCTTCTCCAACTCGGCGGCCACGTCCCGCGGATCGCACTCCACGACCTCGGCGGCGGGCAGCACGGCCCGCAGTGCCCGCACCCGGTCCGCGGTGCCCGCCGCGGTGTTCGCCACCACGACCAGCCCCGCCCCGTCGGGCAGCGCCGGGACCTCGGCGCGGGGCCGGGCGGGCGGCACCCGCTGGGTCCGGGTCGGCGCCATCCCCCGTACGGCGAAGGCGGCGCCGACCCCGAACGCGGCGCCCGCCAGGACGTCGCTGGGGAAGTGCGCCCCGGTGTAGATCCGTGACATCGCCACCGAGAACGCCACCGGCGCCACCGCCGCGCCCCACGCCGGGGACTCCATGGTCACGCCCGCCGCGAACGCCGCCGCGGAGGCGGAGTGGCCGGAGGGGAAGGATGTCGTGATCGGCTGCCGCTTCAGGTGCCGTACCGCCGGGACCGGGTCGAGGGCCGGGCGGGGGCGGCGCACCGAGCGTTTGCCGAGGGTGTTGATGGTGGCCGAGGCCAGCGCGAGGGAGGCCAGCCCGCGGGCGGCGGCCCTCCGGCCGCGCGGGGTGCGGCTCGCGGCCATCGCGGCGGCCGTCGCGAACCACAGCACCCCGTGGTTGGCGCTGTGGCTCAGCCGCGGCAGCACCCGCTGCGCGTACGGCCAGTGCCGGGCCGCGGCGAACTCGAACAGTCGGCTGTCCAGGCCCAGCAGTCGCGCCCGCGCGGAGTGCCGGCCGGGCTGGGGAACGGTGAGGTCGACATCGGGACTCATACGGGTGCGGGTACCCGCTGGCCACCGGATGTCGCGCGCCGTACCGACGGAGGGTCAGGCCTCCCGCGTGGCGTCGATCTCGGCGACGAGGGCCTCGACGCGGGCCCTGATCTCGTCGCGGATGGGGCGGACGGCGTCGACGCCCTTGCCGGCGGGGTCTTCCAGGGCCCAGTCGAGGTACTTCCTGCCGGGGAAGACGGGACAGGCGTCGCCGCAGCCCATGGTGATGACGTAGTCGGACGCCTGGACGGCCTCGGTGGTGAGGACCTTCGGCCGGGCGGTGGAGATGTCGACGCCGGCCTCGGCCATCGCCTCGACGGCCGAGGGGTTGACCTGGTCGCCGGGGAGGGAACCGGCGGAGCGTACCTCGACGCGGTCGCCCGCGAGGTGCTGGAGGAATCCCGCGGCCATCTGCGAGCGGCCGGCGTTGTGGACACAGACGAACAGCACGGAGGCGAGCGGAGCGGAGGACATGCGTTCTTCCTTCACGAGGTCACGAGGTCACGAGGTCACGAGGTGCGGGCCGGGGGAGCGCCCCCGGCGGGCCACAGGTCAGCCCTGGCTGGTATCAGCGCCGGATGATGTGACAGTATCAGCCCATGATGACGTCAGTCGACGCTGACCTGATCCGGGTGCTGGCCGACCCGCTCAGGTTCCGGATCGTGACCCTGCTCGCCCGCGAGACGCTGTGCACCACCCACCTGGTGGAGGAGACCGGCGCCCGGCAGACCAACCTCTCCAACCACCTGAGAGTGCTGCGCGAGGCCGGTGTCGTCGACACCGAGCCGTGCGGGCGCTTCACCTACTACCGGCTCCGCCCCGACGTCATCGCCCAGCTCGCCGGGCACTTCGCCGACCTGGCCGAACAGGCCCGTACCGCCGCAGAGAACAAGAGGGCCTGCCCGTGACCCGCGCCAAAGCGCCCGCGACGACCCCGGAAGCGTCCGTCGTCGCCCGGCTCTCCACCCTGGACCGCTACCTCGCCGTGTGGATCCTCATCGCCATGGCCGTCGGCCTCGGTCTCGGCCGGGCGGTCCCCGGACTGAACGACGCGCTGGCGAAGGTGGAGGTCGGCGGGATCTCCCTGCCGATCGCGCTCGGCCTGCTGGTCATGATGTACCCGGTCCTGGCCAAGGTCCGCTACGACAGGCTGGACGCCGTCACCGGCGACCGCAGGCTGATGGTCTCCTCGCTGGTCATCAACTGGGTGGTGGGACCCGCGGTGATGTTCGCGCTGGCGTGGACCTTCCTGCCTGACCTGCCCGAGTACCGCACCGGCCTGATCATCGTCGGTCTGGCCCGCTGTATCGCCATGGTCATCATCTGGAACGACCTCGCCTGCGGCGACCGGGAGGCCGCCGCCGTCCTCGTCGCCCTGAACTCCGTCTTCCAGGTCCTGGCGTTCGGCCTGCTCGGCTGGTTCTACCTCGACCTGCTGCCCGGCTGGCTGGGCCTGGGCGACGGCGAGCGCCTCGACATCTCCATGGGCAGGATCGCCCTGAACGTGGTCGTCTTCCTCGGCGTCCCGCTGCTGGCCGGGTTCCTCACCCGCCGCGTCGGCGAGCGGAGGCTGGGCCGCGCCGACTACGAGACGAGGTTCCTGCCGCGGATCGGCCCGTGGGCGCTGTACGGGCTGCTGTTCACCATCGTGATCCTCTTCGCCCTCCAGGGGAAGACGATCACCTCGCAGCCGCTGGACGTCGCCCGGATCGCGCTGCCGCTGCTGGCGTACTTCGCGGTCATGTTCTTCGGCACGTTCCTGCTCGGCAAGGGCCTGGGGCTCCCGTACGACCGCACCGCGACGCTCGCCTTCACGGCGGCGGGCAACAACTTCGAGCTGGCCATCGCCGTCGCCATCGCCACCTTCGGGGTCACCTCCGGCCAGGCGCTGTCCGGCGTCGTCGGCCCGCTCATCGAGGTGCCGGTGCTGATCGGCCTGGTCTACGTCGCGCTCGCCTGGCGCCGGAGGTTCACGACCGACGCGGGGGTGACGGCCCCCTGAGCGGCTCCGGGTGTCAGGCCGCGGTGGGCGGGGCCAGCAGCTTGCCCATCGCGGCCAGCACGGACGGCTCGACCCGGTAGTAGACCCAGGTGCCGCGCCGCTCGGAGGTGAGCAGGCCCGCCTCCCTGAGCTTCTTCAGGTGGTGGGAGACGGTGGGCTGGGAGACGCCGACGTCGGAGATGTCGCAGACGCACGCCTCGCCGCCCTCGTGCGAGGCCACGGCGGAGAACAGCCGCAGCCGGACCGGATCACCGAGCGCCTTGAACATCCGCGCCGCCGTCTCGGCCTCGTCGGCGGTCATCGGACGCTCGGTCAGCGGCGGGCAGCACGGGGCCGCACCCTGGCCGTCGGCTTCGAGCAGTGGGAGCGTCTTCGTGTTCGACATGCGTCTATGTTGACACACGTCTAACCAGCGCGGGGTGGACCCGCCCACGACTTCGATAGATGTCTATGTTGACGACTGTCGATACAGGTGCCATGCTGGGCCGCGCAAGACATCGACAGACGTCGAAACACGAACTAGGAGTCGTCGTGACGCTGCCCGTCGTCGTGATCGGAGCCGGACCCGTCGGTCTGGCCGCCGCCGCCCACCTGATCGACCGGGGCATCGAGCCCCTGGTCCTGGAAGCCGGGCAGACGGCCGGTGCCGCGGTGCGCGCGTGGTCGCACGTGCGGCTGTTCTCCACCTGGGACGAGGTCGTCGACCCGGCCGCCGAGAAGCTCCTGGCCCCCACCGGCTGGACCCGGCCCGACCCGGCCACCTACCCCTCCGGCGGCGACTGGGCCGCGTCCTACCTGCGGCCGCTGGCCGACGTCCTCGGCGACCGCGTCCGCCTCGGCGCCACCGTCACGGGCGTCTCGCGCACCGGACGGGACCGCATCGTGGACGCCGACCGCGAGCGGCAGCCGTTCGTCGTGCACGTCGCCCACGCCGACGGCCGGGAGGAGCGCCTCCTCGCCCGCGCCGTCATCGACGCCTCCGGCACCTGGGCCACCCCGTCCCCGGCCGGCGGCAGCGGGCTCCCCGCCCTCGGCGAGAAGGCCGCCGCGGACCGGATCAGCTACCGCCTCCCCGACCTCGGGGACCCGGCGGTGCGCGCCCGGTACGCGGGCAGGCGGACCGCCGTCATCGGCTCCGGCGCCTCCGCCTTCACCGCCCTCGCCTCCCTCGCGGACCTCGCCACGTCCGACGACGGCGCGGGAACGAAGGGCGTGTGGATCCTACGCCGGGGCATCTCCGGCTCGACCTTCGGCGGCGGCGAGGCCGACCAGCTCCCCGCCCGCGGCGCCCTGGGCCTGGCGGCGAAGGCCGCCGTCGACCAGGGCCACGCGGACGCGGTCACCGGCTTCCGCACCGAGGCCGTCGAACGCGACGGCGACGGCCGCCTGGTCCTGGTCGGCGAGGACGGGCGCCGCCTCGACGCGGTCGACGAGGTCATCGTGCTGACCGGCTTCCGCCCCGACCTGTCCTTCCTGGACGAACTGCGCCTGGGCCTCGACGAGCGCCTCCAGGCACCCGTCGAGCTGGCACCGCTCATCGACCCCAACCAGCACTCCTGCGGCACCGTCTACCCGCACGGCCACCGCGAACTGTCCCACCCCGAACAGGGCGTGTACCTGGTCGGCATGAAGTCCTACGGCCGCGCGCCGACGTTCCTCGCGATGACCGGCTACGAGCAGGTCCGCTCCGTCGCCGCGGCCATCGCCGGGGACCTGGAGTCCGCCGACCGCGTGGAACTGACCCTGCCCGAGACCGGGGTCTGCGGGGGCGCGGGCCTCTTCGACACCCCCGACGCCCAGCAGGCCGACGGCGGCGGCTGCTGCGCGCCCGTGCCCGAGCTCGTCCAGCTCGGCGCACCCGCCGCGGCCGGCACGGCCGCCGAGCAGGCGCCGGCGGGCGGCTGCTGCGGCTCGTGACCGGCCTGGCCGGAGGGGCCCCGCGTCACCGCCAGCGCAGCAGGGCGCCGAGGCCGCCCGTGGGGACCTCCGCGTCGTGCGCCGAACGCGACGGGGCCAGCGACAGGGCCGGGGCGCCCGTCGTTACCGCCGAGCGGATCAGGGCGTCGTCCGCGCGGGCCGACCAGGAGTCCTGCTCGCCGAGCACCTTCAGCTCGGTGCGGCGCGTCGCCAGCTGGTCGGGGTCCTCGCCGATCCACACCTCGCGGTGCGTGTCGGGGCCCTCCGGCACCACCAGCAACTCGTCCAGCCGGTGCTCGCGCGCC
This sequence comes from Streptomyces sp. NPDC006997, assembly GCF_040635175.1. Classification (NCBI taxonomy): domain Bacteria; kingdom Bacillati; phylum Actinomycetota; class Actinomycetes; order Kitasatosporales; family Streptomycetaceae; genus Streptomyces; species Streptomyces sp. NPDC006997. The sequence goes on along the minus strand of NZ_JBEYHH010000005.1, from coordinate 248,654 downwards.
GCCTCCACCAGCGCGGGCACGCCCTCCACCGCCGCCGGCCGCCCCTCGGCGTCCGGGGCGCGGGCGGCGAGGAACCGCTCGACCTCCGCCTCGGCCTGCCGCCGTACGTGTCCGGCGCGGATCTCCTCCACCTCGGCGTCCAGCAGCCGGCTGCCGGGCCCGCGCTCCGCCTCCACGGCCCGGTCGTGCAGCCGCCGCGGCAGCCGCTCGCGCACCGAACGCCGCTCGCGCTCGTCCCCGACCAGGACCAGCAGGTCGGCCCGGGTCTCCTCCTGGCAGACCGCGAGCGAGTCCGCGATCTCGGCCGCGTTGTGCTCCCAGGTGTTCTCCACCCGCAGCTGGAAGTGGCGCTCCGACCAGTCGACGGTGCTGGTCCGGTGCACCGGCCACTGCCGCCCGGCGACCGTGCCCGCGTCCTCCCTGGCCAGCGCGGAGCGCAGCTCGAAGTCGGCGCCCTTGCGGTCGATGTACGCCACCACGCACACCGGGTCCTCACCGGCCAGGTCGAGCAGCGGCGCGACCCGTGGCAGCGGCGCCCAGACGGCCCAGTCGCGCTGCGGCGGACGGGCGAGCGACGGATCGAGGACGACTTCCCCCGCGCGGGCGAACAGGGCCCGCCCGTGCGGTTCGGGGGAGTGCCGCAACTCCTCGGCGGCGTCCCGCACGGCCCGGCAGGTCGCCGCGTCGGCGCCCTGGTCCGCGAGGTCCTGAGCCATGGCCTCGGCCGTCACGTGCCGCTCGTGCGGGGTGTCCTCCGTATGCCGGGAGGTGTTCAGGTACACGGAGGCCCAGGGGCCGGAATGTTCGTAGAGTGGATGCAGGAACGCGAGATCCATGGCTCCCTCCCGGATGCCGCTCGGGGGTAGTGCGTCCCGGGCGGGTACCCGAACGGCATGAACGAACACGACGAGCGGGGCACCACCATGACCGGAGTCGACCCGGGCCAGTTGGACGACCAGCAGCTGATGCAGGAGCTGGAGAGCATCCACCGCACGCGCCACGACACCCTCCTGTACGGCTCGAACGACGCGCTGCGCGCCCACAACGAACGCATGGCACAACTGGAGGGCGAGTACCTGCGCCGCAACCCGACCCGCTTCGTGGCGGCGGGCCGCACCCGCGAGGGCGCCCGCGAGCGCGACGCGATGTGACCCGGACGTCGAGTTCCCCACGCCCTCGGGGGCGCGGGGAACCGTGGACGGCGGCTCAGGGATGCACCCCCGCACCGCGGGTGGCCCCTCAGGCAGCCGCCTTCCTCAGGCAGCCTCCTTCGCGAACACGTCGAGGAACGTCTCGCAGAACGCCTTCAGGTCGTCCGGCTTACGGCTCGTGACCAGCTGGTTGGGCCCGTTGCCGCACACCCTCACCTGCTCGTCGACCCAGGTGGCGCCCGCGTTGCGCAGATCGGTCCGCAGGCTCGGCCAGGACGTCAGCGTGCGGTCGCGGACGACGTCCGCCTCGATCAGCGTCCAGGGGGCGTGGCAGATCGCCGCCACCGGACGGCCCCGGGTGAAGAAGTCCCGTACGAAGGACACGGCCCCCTCGTCCAGCCGCAGGAAGTCCGGGTTGGCCACGCCGCCCGGCAGTACCAGGGCGCCGAAGGAGTCCGCGGAGACGTCGCCCACCACCTCGTCGACGGGGAACGTGTCCGCCTTGTCGAGGTGGTCGAACGCCTGGACCTCACCGGACTTCGTCGACACCAGCACCGGTTCGTGGCCCGCGTCGGAGGCCGCCTTCCAGGGTTCGGTCAGTTCGACCTGTTCCACGCCCTCGGGCGCGGTGAGAAACGCGATACGCACGGTGGTTCACCGTCCTTTGCTGTGGGGGTCGGTCAGCGTGGGGGAAACGGTCAGCGAAGCGGGTGCGGACCGGGCTCGTCCGGCGCGGCCCGGCTGATGTCGGCCAGCACGCTCTCCGGGTCCTGCGCCTCCGCGAGGTCGCCGAGGCTCACCATGCCCACGGGCAGGCCGTCCTCCACGACCGGCAGCCGCCGTACGGCCTTCTCGCGCATCAGCGCCACCGCCGTCGACACCGGGTCCTCGGGCGCGACCCGGTAGGGGTCCGGCGTGCACACCGAGCCGACGCTCACCGTCAGCGGATCGGCGCCCTCCGCGACCGCCCGCACCGTGATGTCACGGTCGGTGAGCATCCCGACGACGTCCTGGCCGTCGGCGACCACCACGTCCCCGATGTCCTGCGCGCGCATCAGCTGCGCCGCCTCCACCAGCGAGGCATCCGGGCGTACCGCGACCACGCCCGGCGTCATCACCTCGCGCACGTAGTCCGCCGTCACCGCGGCTCCTCCCGGGGGTTGTGCGGCGACCGCTCCGGACCCGTCAGGGCCTCGGCCAGCTCCTGCACGTTGCCGTAGCGGGCCTTGCGCGGCAGCCGCTCCAGCGGCTCGATCAGGGCGTCCGGGGCGTGGCCGCGGCGCAGGACGCCCATCAGCTCGACCGGGCCCGCCGGGAACGAGGTCCGGCCCAGGACCCGGGCCAGCTCCAGCCGGGTCTCCTCCATGGAACCCATCGACGGACCGCCCGCGAGCCGCGGGTCGTCGTCGGCGACGGGCTCCGGGTCGTGCCACTCCTCCGTGCGGGTGGGGTGCCCCGACCTGAGCAGACCCTGGAGTTCGTGCTTCATCTCGTCGTCCCGGTGGACGCTCAGCCGGTCACTGCCTCGCTGCATGTCTCCTCCATACCTTCGGGAGTGCGCACCGCGTACCCGTCGACGGGAGGCCGACACGGCCTGTTCCGCAAGGTTTGTCCGGTCACCGCCAGGAGACCCGGTCGGCGCCCCCCACACGGCCATCCGGGGAGGACGACACCATGGCGGCACTCGCCGTGCTCATCCCGCTCCTGCTGCTCGGCGTCGTGCTGGCGCTGGGCCGCTACGAGGAGCTGTTGCTGCCGGGCCGGGAGGCGGCGGCGGAGGAACGGAACGCCCTGAGGGCGCCTACGGTTCCTCCCGCCCCTTCTCCCGGCCCGGCAGGAACTCCTGCATCTTCGCCTTGAGGCCCTGCCTGACCACCGGGCCACGGTCCGCGTCGCCCTTCAGGACCGACGCGGCCGTGGCCTCCATCTGCTCCCAGGTCGCGTGCGGCGGCACCGGCGGCACGGCGGGGTCGGTGAGGAACTCGACCGTGTTTGCCCGGCACGGGCACGGGCAGGCGCCCCACAGTGCTTCGGACAGCAGGCACGTCCGTGGGAGCGGCTCGCCGCGGCCCCACGCGCGGCCCGGTCCGGACCGTGCGCGGGCGTCCGTGGTGACCGTCCCCCTTCCGAGCACGGTCCGAGGGAGCTGCACGCCCCATGCCCAGCACAGCGAACCCGCGCAAGAACCGGAACCATCCGCACGACGACGCCCCCGACACCGCGGAGTCCTTCCGCCGCCTCGCCGCCCTGCCCCCCGGCCCCGAACGCGACGCCCTGCGCGAGCGGATCGTCGAGGCCTGGCTGCCCATGGCCGAGCGCATCGCCGGACGGTTCCGCAGCCGCGGCGAGTCCCACGAGGACCTCCGCCAGGTCGCCGCCCTCGGCCTGGTCAAGGCCGTCGACCGCTACGACCCCGGGCTCGGCAACGCCTTCGAGAGCTACGCGGTGCCCACCGTCACCGGTGAGATCAAGCGGCACTTCCGCGACCACATGTGGACCCTGCACGTGCCCCGCCGGGTCCAGGAACTGCGCAACCGGGTGCGGGCCGCCTCCCACGAACTCGCCCAGACCGCCTCCGGGCAGCGGCCCAGCGTCGCCGACCTCGCCGCGCACGCCGACCTCAGCGAGGACGACGCGCGGACCGGCCTGGAGGCGCTGGAGAGCTTCAGCGCGCTGTCGCTGGACGCGGAACTGCCGGGCAGCGACGACGGGTACTCGCTGAACGAGGCCCTCGGCTCGCCCGACCCCGCGCTGGACACGGTGGTCGACCGCGAGGCGGTCCGGGGGCGGCTGGCGGCGCTGCCGGAGCGGGAGCGGGCGATCCTGTACATGCGGTTCTTCGGGGACATGACGCAGACCCGGATCGCGGAGCGGCTGGGGATCTCGCAGATGCACGTGTCGCGGCTGATCAGCCGGTGCTGCGACCGGGTGCGGGAGGAGGTCCTTCGCGAGGTCGCGTAGGGGTGGTCGCTCCTCCGTCGCCGGGTGCGGGTTCGTCGTGGCCGGTCGCGCGGTTCTCCGCGCCCCCGGAGGTCGGCCCTCACTCCGTTGGCTGTCCAGTGACTGCCGACCCGGCCGGGGCGGGTTGTGATGGCTCTGTCATCGCGCACCGCTCGAAGGAGCCCCACCCATGCGCCCAACCGCTCGTGTCCTGTCCGTCGTCGCCCTCGCCGGCACGGCGCTGACCTGTGCCATACCCGTCGTGTCCGCCGAGCCGACCGCGGAGGTGAGTCCCGCGGTGGTCCGGCCGGGCGGGACCGTCACCGTGTCGGTGTCCTGCGACCCGATCGGCGGTCCGGCACCCGCGACCATCGACGCCACCTCGCAGGCGTTCGAGGCGGGCACCGTGAAGCTGGAGCAGATCCCCACCACCCTCGACACCCGGACCGGACCCGCCTACGAGGGCACCGCGAAGATCGCCCCCGCCGCGAACTTCGAGGGCGGCCCGGACGCCGGGGAGGCCGACGACACGTGGAGCGTCGACGGGACCTGCCCGGCACCGCCCGGCGGGCAGGGCAAGCAGTGGAGCACGACCTTCACGGTCACCCACACGGGCGGCGGCGGCACCCACCACCCGACCCACCCCCCGACGCACCACCCGACCCACCAGCCCACGCACGCCCCGACGGGTCCCCAGCACGGCGTGCACGCCGGTGAGGGCGGCACGTTCACGGACTCGGCGACCGCCCTGGTCACCGGTGGTCTGCTGGTCGCGGGCGCGCTCGGCGCCGCGGTCTACCGGGCGCGGCGCAAGGACCCGACCACGGGCGCCTGACGGACGCCTGACGGAGGGCTGTCGTGGGTACTCACAGCGCGAGAGCACGTTCCGCCTCCCGCGGCCCAGGGGCCCCACGGAGGCCGGTGGCGCTCGGGTGACAGACCACGGCGAGTGCGGAGGTGCCCATGCGGACGGAACCGGAAGGCCACGGCCCCGTCCGCTACGGCCCACCGCCGCCCGGCGACGGACTGCCCGTACTGCCCGACCTCGCCGCCGCCGTCGCCGGAGCCGCCCACCGCTCCGCCAGCGAGCCGACCGGCGGCGGGCCCGCCCTGCTGGAAGCGGCCTGCGGCTACTGGGAACGCCGCGGACTGCCCACCGCCCCCGCCACCGCGGTCGCCGGACCCGGCGCCCCGTCCCTGCTGCTGGCGCTGACCGCCGCGCTCGGCGGCGACGTCCTGGTGCCGCGCCCCTGCGCCGCCTGGTGGGCGCCGTACGCGAGGCTGCTGGGCAGACCCGTCTTCCACGTGCCGACCCCCGCCGACTGCGGCGGCGTCCCCGACCCGTACGCCCTGCTGGAGACCGTGCGGCGGGTGCGCGCCGAGGGCGGCGACCCCCGGCTGCTGGTGCTCTCCGTCGCCGACGACCCCACCGGCACCGTCGCCCCGCCCGAACTGCTGCACGAGACCGTCGAGGCCGCCACCGGCGCCGGACTGCACCTGGTCAGCGACGAGACCTGGCGGGACACCCCGCACGACCCGCACGGCACGGTGCTGCTCAGCCCCGCCGAGATGCGCCCCGACCAGGTCACCGTCGTCACCGACCTCGCCGGCGCGCTGCTGCCGCCCGGCTGGCCCGCCGCCGTCGCCCGCTTCCCCGCCGGAGCCACCGGGGACGGCCTCCACGCGCGCGTACTCGACGTCCTCACCGCGCTGGACGCCCGCGTGGCCGCGCCGGTCGCCGCCGCCGCCGTCCTCGCCCTGTCCGAACCGCCGCAGGTCACCGGCCGGGTCAGCGCCGCCGCGGCGCTCCACGCGCGCGTGGCCGCCGCCGCGCACCGGACCGTCGTCGCCGCGGGCGCCCTCGCCCTGCCCCCGCAGGCGGGCCGCCACCTGTACGTCGACCTCGGCCCGCTGCGCCCGGCGCTCGCCGCGCACGGCGTGGGCGACGCCCAGGAACTGGAGGACTTCCTCACCGCCCGGCTCGCCATGCCCGCCCCCGGCGGCCACCGCTTCGGCGACGACCTCCCCGCCCTGCGCGTACGGCTCTCCACCAGCCCGCTGCTGGGCGCCACCGACACCGAGCGCGCCGAGTCCCTCGGCTCACCCGAGCCCCTGGAAACCCCCCAGGCGCAACGCGCGTTGACCCACGTGAAGGCGGTCTTCGACGACCTCAGCGACGACGCTCAGCGACGGGAGTCTCCTCGATGACGCAGCAGTCCGAGTCGGCCAGCACCACGAGTACCCAGGAAGCCGACGACCCGGCGCCGTCCCTCCCGGCGCCCGCCGCGGCCCCCGCCCCGCCGCTCGCCGAACCCCGCCCGCTGGGCGAGCACCGGGTCTGGCCGCGCACCTTCCACGACCGGCTGACCGCTCCGCTGCCCGGCCTGAGGGCGTTCGCCCGGTTCGCCCGCGAGGGCGCCGTCCGACCCGGCCCCGAGGGCCTCGCCGACATCCCCCGACTGCCCTTCGCGCCCGCCCCGCTGCCCCGCGTGGACGCGCGCACCGTCGCCGTCACCTGGGCCGGGCACGCCAGTTGGGTGCTGAGCGTCGGCGGGCTCACCGTCCTCACCGACCCCGTCTGGTCCCGGCGCATCCTCGGCACTCCCGCCCGGATCACCCCCGTCGGCGTCCCCTGGGAGCGGCTGCCGCGCGTCGACGCGGTCGTCATCAGCCACAACCACTACGACCACCTCGACGCCCCCACCCTGCGCCGCCTCCCGCGCGACACCCCCGTCCTCGTCCCCGCCGGGCTCGGCGCCTGGTTCCGGCGCCGCCGCTTCACCCACGTCACCGAACTCGACTGGTGGGAGGGGGCGGTGCTGCGGGGCGTCCGCTTCGACTTCGTGCCCGCCCACCACTGGTCCAAGCGCACCCTCACCGACACCTGCCGCAGCCTGTGGGGCGGCTGGGTCCTCACCGACCCCGACGGCCAGCGCGTCTACTTCGCGGGCGACACCGGCTACGGCCACTGGTTCACCCGCATCGGCCAGCGTTACCCCGGCATCGACCTCGCCCTGCTCCCCATCGGCGCCTACGACCCCCGCTGGTGGCTCAGCGACGTCCACTGCGCCCCCGAGGAGGCCGTACGGGCCACCCTCGACCTGGGCGCCCGCCGGATGGCGCCCATGCACTGGGCCACCTTCGTCCTGTCGGCGGAGCCGGTCCTGGAGCCGCTGGTGCGGGTGCGGAAGGCGTGGGAGGAGGCGGGTCTGGACCGGGCGGCCCTCTGGGACCTCCCCGTCGGGGGTTCACGCGTGCTGACCGGAACCGCGCGACCGGCCCCCGCCCCACCGTGGACGGCGGTCAACGAGTGACGGCCCCCCGCAGCCGCCGCCACGCCCCCGGCGCCACGCTGATCAGCACCGTCAGCGCGACCGCCGCCACGACGCCCTCCCACGGCTCCGGGAACAACGACCCGCCCAGGATCCCGATCAGCTGATACGTCACCGCCCACGCCAGGCACGCCGGGAAGTTCCCCCGCACGAACCGCCGCACCGGCCACCGGGCCAGCAGGCACGCCAGCATCACCGGGATCCGTCCGGCGGGCACCAGCCGCGACAGCACCAGCACCGCCACCCCGTGCTCCGCGAGCTTGCCCTGCGCCTGCCGCAGCCGGTCCTCGGGTGCCCGCGAGCGGATCGCCTCCAGCCACCGCGACCCGTTCTTCGACCCCATGCCGCGCCGCCCCAGCCAGTACAGCGTGACGTCCCCGAGGAACGCGGCCAGCGACGCCGTGGCGAAGACCAGCACCAGCGAGGCGGGGGCCGTGCGGTGGAAGGCGACCACCGCCGCCGAACTGACCAGCGCCCCCGTCGGCACCACCGGCACCAGCGCGCCGATCAGCACCAGCAGGAACAGCGACGGATACCCGATCACCTGCGCGGAGTCCGGCGTCGTCGTCGCCGGGGCCACGGCGAGCCAGCTCACCGGGAGACCTCCAGCCGGAGCCTCTCGCCGTGGCCGAGCCGGTGCACGCTCACGCCCGGCGCCCGCTCGGCCGCCAGCCGCGCGAACTCGTCGCCCGGCGCGTGGAACTCGTGCGGGCGTATCGCGTCCATCCCGATCGGCCAGTACGTGCCGTAGTGCACCGGCACCGCGGCCCGCGGCGCCAGCCGGGCCAGCGCCTCGGCCGCCCGCCCCGGGTCCAGGTGCCCGTCGCCGAGGTACGGTCCCCAGCCGCCCACCGGCAGCAGCGCCACGTCGACCCGGCCGACCTCCTCGGCCATCGAGTCGTACAGCCCGGTGTCCCCGGCGAAGTAGGTGCGCGCCTCGCCCTGCACGACGAAGCCCAGCGCGGGGGCGCGGTGCGGTCCGACCGGCAGCCGCCGACCGTCGTGCAGCGCGGGCACCGCCCGTATCGTCAGCGCCCCGACCTCGGTCTCGTCGCCCGGCGCCATCTCGGTGAGGCGCAGATGGCCCAGCCGGCGCAGTCCCGGTACCGCCCGGGGCGCGCCCCGGGGCACGAGCAGCCGGGTGCCCGGCGCGAGCCGGGCCAGGGACGGCACGTGCAGGTGGTCGGCGTGCAGGTGGGAGACGAGCGCGACGTCCGCCAGGCGGGCGGTGGGCGGCGGCAGCACCCCGCGACGGCGGCGCAGATGGGCCAGCCGCCGGGCGAACAGGGGGTCGGTCAGCAGGCGCACGTCCGAATCGCGCAGCGCGCAGGTGGCGTGCCCCCACCAGGTGATCTCCACCGGCACCTCTTTGCCTCCTTCGCGCGACTCCCCGAAGCCTACGGGCAGGAGTAGGGTCGGCGGCGAAACCCGGAGGTGAGGGGGACGCCATGGGACATGCTGCCGGTCGGGTCCGGGTCACGGCCATCGCCAGCCTGACCCCGCTCCAGGAACTGGACGCCGATCCCTTCCTGGTGGACTCCCGCAGCCAGCACGCGATGTGCGCCCGCTGGGCCGACGAGCACGGCTACACCGTCGTCCGCGAGCTGCTGGTGCGCGGCCTGCGGCCCGACCACGGCGTCCTGTGGGACGGGGTGCGCCCCGGCACGGACGTCTTCGTGGCCCCCAGCCACCGGGTCCTGGAGAGCGCCCTGTCGGACGTGGCGGCGTTCACCGCCGAATGCGCCCGCCGCGGCGTCCGCGTCGAGACCGTGGGCTCCGCCGAACCCTCCTACGACGCCCAGATGAAGGCGTGCGTCCACCGCCGCCTGTCCATGCCGACGGCCGGGTACGACGGCCGCTGAGCCCTGGCCGGGGGCGGGGCGCGGGGCGTCGCGTGGCCGCCGGGCCGCGACGGCCCGTGGCACGCACAGGGCGTCGGCTTCCGCCGCGACGGGCGGTGTACGTCGGTCAGCCGCGCGGGACGGCCATCGTGCCCGGCGTGACGGGCCGGTGGGGCTTCGGCCGCCCGGCCGCGACCGGCGGCTGTACGCCGACCAGCCGCCCGGGGGCGCCCACCAGCACCCCGTACCGCCGTACGGCCGGTCTCGGCCAGGTGTGTGACAGGCTGGGGGAGGGCCCGCGTCGAGGTCGGGCCGGGACGTGAGGTGTGCGGGGCGTGCTGGGCGGGCGTTGGCGGCGGGTGGCCAGTCAGGTCGGGCGGAGCGTCACGGTGTGGGCCGTCTCCACCGCCACCATGCTCGTCCTCGCCGGGATCCTGCCCGACTTCCGGCTGCGCTCCGCCGACGGCGACAGCGCCACCGACATCGCCGTGACCGCCGCGTTCGGCGCCGGTGCCTTCGGTCTGCTGTCGGCGCTGGTGTGGCCGCTGCTGGTGCGGCTGCTGCTCCTCGTCCCCGCCTTCGTGCTCGGCCTGCTGGTCTTCTTCCTCAACGGGGCGCTGCTGCTGCTCGCCCTGCGTCTCAACCCCAACCCCGGCGAGCGCGGCGCCGCCGCCCCCGAGACCGCCGTGGTCGTCGCCGCGGTGATGTCCGCCGTCGCCTCCGCCACCGGCGCCGCCCTCGCCGTCCGCGACGACGACGCCTACCGGCGCCGCCTGTACCGCCTCGCCGACCGCCGCCGCCGCGCCCTGCCCCCCGGACCCGCCACCCCCGGCACCGTCTTCCTCCAGTTCGACGGCGTCGGCCACGACGTCCTGCTGGCCGCGGTCCGCAAGGGCCTGATGCCGACCACCGCCCGCTGGCTCGGCAGACCCGGGGGGCCGGAGACCCCCGCCTCGCACCGGCTCACCCGCTGGCGCACCGACTGGTCCAGCCAGACCGGCGCCAGCCAGCTCGGCATCCTGCACGGCAGCACCTTCGACGTGCCCGCGTTCCGCTGGTACGAGAAGGAGACCCGCGAGGTGATGGTCTGCAACCGGCCCACCAGCGCCGCCGAACTCCAGCGCCGCGCCGTACGCCGCACCGGTGACGGCGGACTGCTCAGCGCCGACGGCGCCTCCCGCGGCAACCTCTTCAGCGGCGGCGCCGACGAACAGGCCCTGGTGCTGTCCATCGCCACCCGCCGCCGCAGCCGCGCCAACCGCTCCCGCGCGGGCTACTTCGCCTACTTCTCCGACCCCGCCAACGCGGTCCGCACCGCCCTGTCCTTCGTCGCCGAGGTCGCCCGCGAGATCGTCCAGTCCACCCGGGCCCGGCTGCGCGGGCAGCGCCCCCGCGTCTCCCGCGGCGGCCTCTACCCGTTCGTACGGGCCTTCGCCACCGTCGTCGAGCGGGACGTCGTCGTCGCCGCGGTGATGGGCGACATGCTCGCCGGACGTACCTCCGTCTACGCCGACCTGGTCGCCTACGACGAGGTCGCGCACCACTCCGGACCGATGAGCCGGGACACCGAGAAGGTCCTCCAACGCCTGGACCGGGCGCTCGCGCTGATCGAGAAGGTCGCCGAACACGCCCCCCGCCCGTACCGGATCGTCGTCCTGTCCGACCACGGCCAGAGCCCCGGCGAGACCTTCCGCGCCTGCTACGGACTCACCCTCGGCGACCTGGTGCGCGCCGGGTGCGGGCTGCCCGTGCCGCGCCGGGCCCGGCGCACCCACAGCGGCGCCGAGGCGCGCGCCGCCGTCCGGGCCGCGCTGCGCATCCCGGTGGAGGAGGGCGAGGAGCGGTACCGGCCCGACCGCCGCTCCGAGCCGATCGTGCTCGCCTCCGGCAACCTCGGCCTGGTCTCCTTCCCGGACGTGCCGCACCGGATGACCAAGGAGGAGATCGACGCCCGCCACCCGGCGCTGCTGACCACTCTCGCCAACCACCCTGGCATCGGCTTCCTGCTGGTGCGCAGCGCGGCCCACGGCGGGGTCGTCCTGGGCGCGTACGGCGCCGAGATCCCGCTGGCCGACCTCGACGACCACCCCGGGCCGCTCACGCCGTTCGGGCCCGGCGCCGCCGACGCCGTACGGCGCACCCACTCCTTCCCGCACACCGCCGACATCATGGTGAACTCCTTCCTCGACCCGGCCGACGGCGAGGTCCTCGCCTTCGAGGAGCAGATCGGCTCGCACGGCGGCCTCGGCGGTGCCCAGGGCGCCCCGTTCCTGCTCTCCCCGCTGGCCCTCTCCTCCCCCGTCGCGGACGGCGCCGAGCTGACCGGTGCCGAGCAGGTGCACGATGTGCTGCGCCGCTGGCTGGCGGAGGCGTGCGGCCCCGAGGTGCCCGTCGGGGAGGCCGGGCCGGACCGGCGCGCCGCCTGAGGAACACCGCCCCGGACGGCGGGACATGCCGGAGCCGGGGCCGCTCCGCCGGTGTGGTGCGTGGGACGCGCCGTAATGTGATCGGATGGTCCCCGAGCCCCGGGACCGGGGCCGCCCCACGTCGCCTCACCGACACGCGAAAGGACCAACCGTGGCCACCACGCGCTCCGCACACACCGTCTGGGAAGGCAACCTCCTCGAGGGCAACGGAGTCGTCACCTTCGACTCCTCCGGCGCCATCGACGCGCAGCCCGTCACCTGGGCGTCGCGCGCCCAGGACGCCAACGGCAAGACCAGCCCCGAGGAGCTGATCGCCGCCGCCCACTCCAGCTGCTTCTCCATGGCGTTCTCCAACATCCTCGCCAAGGGCGGCACCCCGCCCACCAAGCTGGTCACCTCCGCCGACGTCACCTTCCAGCCGGGCGAGGGCATCACCGGCGTCCACCTCACCGTGGAGGGCACGGTGCCGGGCATGGAGAGCGAGGCGTTCCTCGCCGCCGCCGAGGACGCCAAGGTCAACTGCCCGGTCAGCCAGGCCCTGAAGGCCGTACCGATCACGCTGTCCGCCAAGCTGGTCTGAGCCCCGCGCCCCCGCCCGGACCGTGCCGGGCGGGGCCCGGCCGCGCCCGAACCGCCCGCCACCCCCGGGAGGTGACCCGTGACCCCGTCCCGCCCCGCCGTCTCCGCGCACCGCGGCGGCTGCGAACACCATCCCGCCGCCACCTGGCAGGCCTACGAGGACGCGGTCGCCTCCGGCGCCGAGTACGTCGAGTTCGACGTCCGGCGCACCGGCGACGGCGTCCTCGTCGTCCACCACGAACCCCGGGTACGGCACACCGGGCCGCGGTTGTCCGAGATCAGCCACGCCGAGCTGAACGCGCGCGCCGGATACCCCGTCCCCGTCGTCGACGACGTCATGTCCCTGATCGCGGGCAAACTGGTCGGCCACCTGGACCTGAAGGAGACCGGCTACGAGCACGCGGTGGTCGACCGGGCGGTGGCCCTGCTCGGCGCCGACGGCTTCGTCGCCACCACCCTGGAGGACCGTTCCGTCGCCGCGATCACCCGGGCCTTCCCCGGCGTGCGCACCGCCCTGTCGCTGGGCCGGGACCGCAGGGACATCGCCCCCTCCCGGCTGACCGCGACCCGGCTGAGCGAGCTGTTCCCGCTGCGCCGGGTGCGCGCCTGCGGCGCCCACGGGGTCGCCGTACACCAGCGCCTGGCCCGCGCCAACGTGCTGCGCGAGGCCGCCCGGCACCACCTGTTCACCCTGGTGTGGACCGTCAACGACGACACCGCCCTGCGCGCCTTCCTCGCCGACCCCCGCGTGGACGTCCTGGTCACCGACCGCCCCCGGCGCGCCGTCGCCCTGCGGGGAACGCGCCCCCGGCGGGGTACTCCGCTGTAGGGCGGTGGCCCACGGGTAGCCCGTACGCCCCATTGACAAGAGGCCACTCAAGTTTTGTGCTGGAGGGAGTGGCGGACACTCCCTGACGCGGAAGGGGACTGCGATGGGACGCGCGGTCGGTATCGATCTGGGGACCACCAACTCGGTGGTCGCCGTCCTGGAGGGCGGCGAGCCCACGGTCGTCGCCAACGCGGAGGGCGCGAGGACCACACCCTCGGTGGTGGCCTTCGCCAAGAGCGGCGAGGTGCTGGTCGGTGAGGTCGCCAAGCGGCAGGCGGTGACCAACGTCGAGCGCACCGCGCGCTCCGTGAAACGGCACATGGGCGACGCCCACTGGCGCTTCCCGGACCAGGGCTCCGTGGACGGCACCCGCTTCCGGGCGCAGGAGCTGTCGGCGCGGGTGCTCCAGAAGCTCAAGCGGGACGCCGAGTCCTACCTCGGCGAGGACGTCACCGACGCGGTGATCACCGTCCCCGCCTACTTCGACGACACCCAGCGGCAGGCCACCAAGGAGGCCGGGGAGATCGCGGGCCTGAAGGTGCTGCGGATCATCAACGAGCCGACCGCCGCCGCCCTCGCCTACGGCCTGGACCGCGGCGAGGAGCAGACCGTCCTCGTCTTCGACCTCGGCGGCGGCACCTTCGACGTCTCCCTGCTGGAGATCGGTGACGGCGTCATCGAGGTCAAGGCCACCAACGGCGACACCCACCTCGGCGGCGACGACTGGGACATGCGGATCGTCGAGTACCTGGTCAAGAAGTTCAAGGGGCAGTACGGCGTCGACCTCGGCAACGACAAGATGGCCGTGCAGCGGCTGCGGGAGGGCGCCGAGAAGGCCAAGATCGAGCTGTCCTCCTCCTCCGAGACGTCGGTCAACCTGCCCTACATCACCGCCTCCGCCGAAGGCCCCCTCCACCTGGAGGAGAAGCTCACCCGCGCCCAGTTCCAGGAACTCACCGCCGACCTCCTCGACCGCTGCAAGAACCCCTTCCACCAGGCCGTCAAGGACGCCGGGATCAAGCTCGCCGCGATCGACCACGTCATCCTCGTCGGCGGCTCCACCCGGATGCCCGCGGTCACCGAACTCGTCCGCGAGCTGACCGGCAAGGACCCGCACAAGGGCGTCAACCCCGACGAGGTCGTGGCCGTGGGCGCGGCCCTGCAGGCCGGTGTCATCCGCGGCGACGTGAAGGACGTCCTCCTCCTCGACGTCACCCCGCTCTCCCTCGGCATCGAGACCAAGGGCGGCATCATGACCAAGCTGATCGAGCGCAACACCACGATCCCGACCCGGCGTTCGGAGATCTTCACCACCGCCGCCGACAACCAGCCCTCCGTCGGCATCCAGGTCTACCAGGGTGAACGCGAGATCGCCGCGTACAACAAGAAGCTCGGCACCTTCGACCTCACCGGGCTGCCGCCCGCGCCGCGCGGCATCCCGCAGGTCGAGGTCGCCTTCGACATCGACGCCAACGGGATCATGCACGTCTCCGCGAAGGACCTCGCCACCGGCCGCGAGCAGAAGATGACCGTCACCGGCGGCTCCGCCCTGCCCAAGGACGACATCGACCGGATGATGCGGGAGGCCGAGCAGTACGCCGACGAGGACCGCAGGCGCCGGGAGGCCGCCGAGACCCGCAACCAGGCCGAGCAACTCGTCTACCAGACGGAGCGGTTCATCGCCGACAACGGCGACCGGATCCCCGCGGACACCCGCACCGAGGTGGAGTCCGCCGTCACCGACCTCAAGACCCTGCTGGAACGCCCCGCCGGGGAGACGGACACGGCCGCGCTGCGTGCGGGCGTGGAGAAACTCGCCACCGTCAGCCAGAAGATGGGACAGGCGATGTACGCCCAGTCGGAGCAGCCGGGCTCCGCCCAGGAGCAGGGGGCCCCGCAGGACGAGGAGGGCGTGGTGGACGCGGAGATCGTCGACGAGGAGAAGGACCAGAAGGGCGGTGCGGCCTGAGACACGGGCGGGGCAGCCGGCCTGGGGACGCGGGACTGCATCGCTATGGGGCTCCGCCGCATGGGCGCGACCAGCCACGACGCACCCGCGGTCGGGAACTCACCGGGGCTGCGGCACCGGGTCCGTCAGGTCCCCCGGATGCGCCGGAGGCAACGTCGCGCACACCGCGTCCAGCACGCACGCGTACGGCGTCCCGAGCCCGGTGAGACGCGCCCGGAGTTCCTCCAGCGCGTCCCGGTGCCCGGTCAGGGGATCGGTGTTGCCGGTGCGGGCCGCGAACTCCAGTACCGCGGGCAGGAAGTCGGGCCGTTCGTCGCCGGTGAACTCCAGACCGTGCGCGCGGTACAGGTCGCCCAGCCGCGCCGGAGCGGCTCCGCCCCGCCCCCGCCCGAGGTACAGGCCCTCCGCGCCGAACACGCGCGCGTAGTCCTCCGCCAGCTCACCCGGCGGGGTGACGGCGGCGTGGTCGGCGAACTCCCGCAACTGCGGCGCGGCCTCCCGCAGCAGCGGCAGCCGGGTCAGCACGTCGTCGTCCGGATAGGTCAGACAGAGCGCCGCCGCCTGGTACAGCACCTCGAATCCCGGCATCAGGCTCGCCTCCCGCACGCTCGGCCGCCCCGTCCCTCAAGAACCTAGGTGCCGTCCGGCGCGGCCACCCCCCGACCGCGCCCGTACGGGTCAACCAGCCACCGGAACCGCCCGGGCTAGCAGGCCGACCGGTACGTCCGCAGGATCTCCTTGGTGCGGGCCGCCGACGCCGCGTGCGCCGACATGTGGTCCAGGACCTCCAGGTGTCCGGAGACCTCGGCGCGCGAGTCGAGGTACAGGGCGCCGGTCAGGTACTCGGTGAAGACCATGTCGGGCAGCTCCGGCTCGGCGAACCGGAACAGCGAGAAGGGCGCGTACGTGCCCGGGTGCGGGCCGTGGTCGAACTCGGCTACCTGGAGCGTCACCAGATCGCTCTCGGTGGCCTCAAGCAGCCGGTCCAGCTGGTCGCGCATCACCTCGGGCTTGGTGCTCACCGGCCGCCGCAGCACCGTCTCGTCCATGACGACCCACAGGTGCGGCGGGTTCGGCCGCTTCCACAGCTCCTGCCGGGTCAGCCGCAGCCGCACGTGCCGCTCGATGGTCTCCGGACCGGACTGCCCGACCGTGCCCGCCTCCAGCACGGCACGCGCGTACCCCTCCGTCTGGAGCAGCCCCGGCACGAAGTGCGGCTCGTAGCTGCGGATGATCCGCGCCGCGCCCTCCAGGCTCACGTACACGCTGAACCACTCCGGCAGCACGTCGTGGAACCGCTGCCACCAGCCCGGCTGGTTCGCCTCCTCCGCCAGCGTGATGAACGTGGCCACCTCCTCCGCGGACACCCCGTAGGTCGTCAGCAGCACCTGTACGTAGGGGATCTTCAGCGCGACCTCGGCCGTCTCCATGCGCCGCACGGTCGCCGGGGCCACCCGGAGCACCTTCGCGGCCTCCTCGCGGCTCAGCCGGGCCGTCTCCCGCAGCTCCTGGAGCCGCTTGCCGAGCACCACCTGACCGACTGTGGGCGCGGGTCGTCGTTCACTCACGCCACGCCTCCCCTACGCGCCGAAAGCATGACGCCAGTGTGTCATGTTCCCGCGGCGGACTCACGTGGCGGGAGGTGAGGCAATCACCACGGCCGGTGAGCGGAACAGCGCAATCCAGGAGTCGCTGACCGCGCGTCACCCATTACCTGACAGGTAATGGACCCCGGCCGCGGGCCGCGGGATCGTGAGATCACCGGGTTCCGGGCTGGCGCACTCCAGCCCGGGAGCCGGACCCCCGCGCACCACTACGACCCCGACGGAGGGTGATCCGCCATGTCCGCAACCCACCTCGCCGCTCTTGCCCGCACCCCCGAGCCGCAGCTGATGCTGCGCCGCTTCCTCACGCTGGACGCCGTGGTGACCGGGACGAACGGCGTCGCCTACCTCGTCGCCTCCGGCCCCCTCGGCCGTCTCTTCGACGTCAGCTCGGGCCTGCTGCTCGTCCTCGGCGTCTTCCTCGTCCTGTACGCCGCGGCCGTCGGCCTGCTCGCCGGGCGCCCCAGCCCGGCCGCCCTCGGCGTGCGGGCGGTCGTCGAGGCCAACCTGGCCTGGGCGGCGGTCAGTTTCGTCGCCCTCGGGCTGTGGCTGTCGCCGAGCACCGCGGGCGCCGTGTGGGTGGTCCTCCAGGCGCTCACCGTGGCCGGGTTCGCCGTCCTCCAGTGGGGCGCCCTCCGGGCCCGTCAGGGCAGCAGCGCCTGAAGGTACCGGGCTGTCGCCGGGTCGGCCGGGAGCAGTGTCTCGATGGCCAGCTCGGCGACGGTCACGTCCATCGGCGTGTTGAACGTGGAGATCGACGACACGAACGACAGCGTCCGGCCGCCGTGCTCGATCAGCAGCGGCAGCGCGACGTACGACACCGCCTCGGCCGTCTCCGACGTCGGCACCGGCTCCTCGCGTACCGGGTACGCCGCGACCTCGTCGTACAGCGCCCGCAGCGCCGCCGACCGGCGCAGCGCGATCTGCCGCTCCATCTGCGCCAGCAGGTGCCCGCGCCACTGCCGCAGGTTGCGGATGCGCGGCGCGAGGCCCTCCGGGTGCAGGGTGAGCCGCATCGCGTTCAGCGGCGGCCCGAGCAGCGCCTGCGGCACCTCGCCGAGGAGCGCCGTGATGCCCCGGTTGGCGGCCAGCACGTCGTACGTCGCGTCGACCACCAGCGCCGGGTACGGCTCGTAGCCCTGTATCAACCGCTCCACCCCGGCCCGCACCGCGGCCAGCGCCGGGTCGTCCAGCGGGGTCTCCGGGAACCGGGGGGCGTAACCGGCGGCGAGCAGCAGGGCGTTGCGCTCGCGGACCGGTACGTCGAGGTGCTCGGCGAGCCTGAGCACCATCTCCTCGCTCGGCCGGGAACGGCCCGTCTCGATGAAGCTGATGTGCCGGGCGGAGGAGTCGGCGCGCAGTGCCAGCTCCAGCTGGCTGATCCGCCGCTGCTCCCGCCAGGCCCGCAGCAGCGTGCCGACGCCCTGGTCGGCGGGGGCTGCGGCGGGGGCGGAGCGCGCGGGTGTCGCAGTGGTCATGCTGTCGACGGTAGCCGTAACCGGGCACCCGGAACGAGCCACCCGGACGGCCCGGTTCACCCGCTCCCCGCTGTGGCACGCTGAACAGGTACCCGTGCCCGCACCGCAGAGGGAGCCCCCATGCCCGTCGAACCGCTGTCGCCCGAGGAGATCGACGCCCGTCTCGCGGAGCTGCCCGGCTGGTCCCTCGAAGGGGACCGGCTCACCCGCGTCTACCGGCTCGGCTCGCACATGGCGGCGGCGGCCATGGCCGTGCACGTCGCCCAGGTCCAGGACGAACTGGACCACCACTCCGACCTCACCCTCGGCTACCACAGCGTCGCCCTGTCGGTGAACACGCACAGCGTGGGCGGCGCCGTGACCGGCCTGGACGTCGAACTCGCCCGCCGGGTGACCGCGCTGGCCCCCGCGCACGGCGCGAGCTGAGCGGAATCCACCGCGGGGACGTAGGAGAGGTCGGAAGGGGGGCAGCGATGCTCGACTACGACAAGGAAGCCGAGGGCTACGACGCCTGGCGCGGCGGTGAGCCCAGGGCGGCGGCCGCCGCCGACGCCGTACTGAGCCTGGTGCCGCGGCACACCCGCGACCTGCTCGACCTCGCCTGCGGCACCGGCATCGTCACCCGGCGGCTGGCAGCCGCCCGCCCGGACCTGCGGGTGACCGGAGTGGACCGGTCGGTGCAGATGGCCCGGCAGGCGCAGGCGCGGCTGCCGGGCACCGTCGTCCTCGCCGACGCCCGCCGACTGCCGTTCCGGGACGGCGAGTTCGACGCCGTCACCAGCGTCTGGCTGCTGCACCTCGCGCCGACCGACGACGACGCGCGGGCCGTCGTCGCCGAGTGCGCGCGGGTGCTGCGGCCCGGCGGCGTGTACGTCACCACCGTCGACAAGGCCGCCTCGCACAACGTGGGCAGCGACATCGACGCCGTGATGGCCGCCCGGCCCCGCCGCCCCGCCACGGACGCCCCGCGCCTGGTGGAGTCGTACGCCGCCGCCTGCGGGATGCGGGACGCCGGGCAGGCCCGGTTCCAGGGGCGCGGACAGGGGCGCAGCCCCCGCCGTACCATCGCCGACCTGCGGCGCGGCTGGTTCGGCACCGTGCCGCCGGGCACCGCGATCGCCGAGGAGTTCACCGCCCGGCTGGCCGCCCTGCCCGACCAGGACCGCGACCGCCCGGACCCGGTGTTCACGCTGCGCGCCTTCCGCAAGGGCTGAGACCACGCCAGCTCCGGGGGGCAACCTCCGCCCGCCCGGCGGCGACTGGAAGGCGGAACCCATCCGCCCACCCGGGAGGTACGTCCCCGTGCAGCACCCGCACAGGCACCGCAGACGCCGCGCCCCCCTCCTCGCGGCGGCCCTCGCCGCGACCGCCCTGACCGGCGCCGGACTGACCGCGCTCGGCACCAGCCCCGCCGAGGCGGCCACCGCCCGCCAGGTCGAGAAGCTCGACCGGGGCGTGGTCAGCGTCCACACCGGCTCCGGCAACCTGGTCAGCTGGCGCTGGCTGGCCACCGACCCGGACGACGTGTCCTTCAACGTCTACCGCGCCGGTACGAAGGTCAACTCCGCGCCGATCACCGGCTCCACCAACTACGTCCACTCCGGCGCCCCGGCGCACGCCGACTACACCGTCCGCGCCGTGGTCAACGGCGTCGAGCAGGGCGACTCGGTGCACGCGGTGCAGTTCCGCGCCGGGTACAAGGACGTCCCGATCACCCCACCGGCCGGGGGCACGACCCCGGACGGCGTCGCCTACACCTACGAGGCCAACGACGCCTCCGTGGCCGACCTCGACGGCGACGGCGCCCTCGACTTCGTGCTGAAGTGGCAGCCCACCAACGCCAAGGACAACTCCCAGTCCGGCTACACCGGCAACACCGTCGTCGACGGCGTCAGGCTCGACGGCACCCGGCTGTGGCGCGTCGACCTGGGCCGCAACATCCGCTCCGGCGCGCACTACACCCAGTTCCAGGCGTACGACTACGACGGCGACGGCAGGGCCGAGGTCGCCATGAAGACCGCGGACGGCACGGTCGACGGCACGGGCGCGGTGATCGGCAGTCCCTCCGCCGACCACCGCAACTCCAGCGGCTACGTCCTGTCCGGCCCCGAGTACCTGACCATGTTCGACGGCCGGACCGGCCGGGCGATGGGGACGGTGGACTACGTCCCGGCGCGCGGCTCGGTCTCGTCGTGGGGCGACTCCTACGGCAACCGCGTCGACCGCTTCCTCGCGGGCACCGCCTACCTGGACGGCGCCCGGCCCTCCCTGATCATGGCACGCGGCTACTACACCCGGACGGTCATCGCCGCCTGGGACTGGCGGGGCGGGAGCTTCACCCGCCGCTGGACCTTCGACACCAACTCCTCCACCAACAGCGGCAGGGGCTACGACGGCCAGGGCTCGCACAGCCTGTCCGTCGGCGACGTCGACAACGACGGCCGCGACGAGATCGTCTACGGCGCGATGGCCGTCGACGACAACGGCCACGGCCTGTGGACCGTGCGGACCGGGCACGGCGACGCCCAGCACCTGGGCGACCTCGACCCGTCGACGCCGGGCCTGGAGTACTTCAAGGTCTCCGAGTCCTCCTCCCAGCCCGCCGAGCTGTACCTCGACCCGACCAACGGCGCCGTCCGCTGGAAGCTGGGCGCCTGCTGCGACAACGGCCGCGGCGTCGCCGGGGACGTCTACGCGGGCAACGACGGCGCCGAGGTGTGGTCGGCCTCCGACACCTCCATCCGCGACGAGGCCGGTGCCACCAAGGGCCGTGAGCCGTCCTCGGTGAACTTCCTGTCCTGGTGGGACGGCGACACCGTCCGCGAACTCCTCGACGGCACGAGGATCGACAAGTACGGCACCTCCGGCGAGACCCGGCTGCTGACCGGCTCCGGCGTCTCCTCCAACAACGGCACCAAGGCCACCCCCGCGCTCTCCGGTGACATCATCGGCGACTGGCGCGAGGAGGTCGTCTGGCGCACCAGCGACAACCGCAACCTGCGCGTCTACTCCACCCCGTACGAGACGAACACGCGGATCACCACCCTGCTCCACGACACCATGTACCGCACGGGCCTGGCCTGGCAGAACACCGCCTACAACCAGCCCCCGCACCCCGGCTTCTTCATCGGCCACAAGATGCCGACGGCACCGCGTCCGACGGTCTACACGCCGTAGTCCGTACGGTGCGCGAGGGGGGCGCGTGCCAGGCACGCGCCCCCCTCTTCATCTCGCGCTCACGCCGGTCAGCCGACGGAGCAGCTCTGGTCGCCCAGCTTGAACGCCGCCGGTTGCGGGTTCGACTGGTCCCAGTCGCCCGTGAAGCCGAAGCTCACCGAGGAGCCCGCCGCCACGTTGGCGTTCCAGGCGACGTTCCTCGCCGTCACCGCCGCACCCGACTGGGTGTGCTCGGCGTTCCACATCTGCGTCACCGTCTGGCCCTGCGGGAACGTCCAGGTCAGCGACCAGCCGGACCAGGGCGCCGTCCCGGTGTTGGTCAGTCTCACGTCCGCCTGGAAGCCGCCCGACCACTGGTTGGTGACCTGGTACGTCACCGCGCAGGCGCCGGTGGGCTCCGGGTCCGGGTCGGGATCCGGGTCCGTGCCGCCGGTGTCGGAGCTGTCGCCGTAGATGATGCCGCGCCCGTTCGTGGACACGTACACCCGCCCGTAGACGCGCGGGTCACCGGTGATGGCCGCGCCGGTCCAGCCCCACTGGTGGGCGTCGTCGTTGATGCGGGTCCAGCTGGCGCCCTGGTCGGTGGAGCGGAAGATGCCGCGGACGCCGCCGATCTCGGCGCTGGTGTAGAGCGTCTGGTACGAGGCGCCCGGGGCCGCCTTGCCGAAGCCGATGGTGTCGGCCTCGGCGACGTTCGACAGCTGGGTGAAGCTGGCGCCGCCGTTGGTGGAGTGCCACAGTCCGTAGGTGCCGCCCTCCTCGCCGCCCGCCAGCCAGACGTCGCCCTTGGCGCCGGGCAGCGCCTTGAAGCGGACGCTGTCCCCGCCGGGCAGGCCGGTCGCGGCGGAGGCGGTGAAGGTCGCGCCGCCGTCCGTGGAGACGTAGAACGTCCCGGACTTGAAGCCGTAGAAGGTGCGCGGGTCGACCCGGTCGGACTCGACGACCGCGCCCGCCGGGATGCCGCTGGACGCCGACCACGAGGTGCCGAAGCCGGTGGTGTGGTGGACGCCCGCGCCCTCCGGGCTCCACACGAACCGGCTCCCGTCAGCCGCCGCCGCGACCGTGCCGCCGCCGCTGACGCCGGAGGGGTCGGTGCCCGCGAACCAGTTGGCACCGTTGTCGGTGGAGAAGGCGACGTGCGGGCCGGAGTCGAGGT
This sequence comes from Streptomyces sp. NPDC006997, assembly GCF_040635175.1. Classification (NCBI taxonomy): domain Bacteria; kingdom Bacillati; phylum Actinomycetota; class Actinomycetes; order Kitasatosporales; family Streptomycetaceae; genus Streptomyces; species Streptomyces sp. NPDC006997. Next base: position 226,172 of record NZ_JBEYHH010000005.1, on the reverse strand, counting down.
TGCCGGTCCGGACCACCGTGTCCGGGTGGGACTCGGCGAAGTCCAGGCTGGTGGTGGAGGTGAAGTTGGGCTGGGTGTACATCATCGGCGGGACCTCGGTGAGGTCCGTGTGCCGGAAGCCGCCGACGTCCCCGAGGGCGCTGAGCAGCGGGGCGCCGGACGGGGGAGAGGCCAGGTCGAGCACGGCCGTCTCCTCCAGCCCGCGCACCATCGGCCTGATGGTGAACTGGCTGCCGTCGTCCCAGTTGGTGAGGTTCTCGGTGCCGTAGATCGTGGCGCCGGTGCCGTACATCATGCGGTCGGAGTCGAACGGGTCGATCTCCATCGCCTCGGTCATCCAGCCCAGTTTCGGGGTCTCCTCGGGCGGCGCGGGGTTGGCGCCCCAGGTCAGCCAGGGGGAGGACGAGACGTCCATGGTGTAGCGGTTGGACCGGTTGGGGTACGACGTGTAGTCCCACGCCTTGGACCACGTCGCGCCGCTGTCGGTGGAGCGGAAGATCTGGGTGTCCGGCCACCAGGAGCTGTAGGCCGTCGCCATCAGGGTGCCGGGGTGTTGCCGGTCGACGGTCAGCCCGCTGAAGCCGTAGTAGGTGTCGGCCTCCGCGACCGGGCTGATGTCGGTCCAGGCGCCGGTGGCGGTGGTGTACCGCCACAGCTGGCCCTTGCCGCCGTCGTAGGGGCCGCCCTTGTCGCTGTACGCGAGGTACAGGTGGCCGTCGTCGGCGTCCAGGACGCCCTTGTGCGGGAGGTAGCCGGTCGGCTGGCCCGCGACCCGCGACCAGGTCGCGCCCGCGTCCGTCGAGCGGTACACCGCGTTGTCCTTGTCGGCCACGCCGACGTAGATCGTCCGGGTGGCGTTCCCGGCGGTGCCCGTCGACTCGTCGAAGGTCACCCAGACGACGCCCTGGTTGTCGGAGGCGTAGCCGCTGGTGTCGCCGGGGTCCTGGGCGTAGTTGCCGGGGTTCGGGAAGCTGGTGACCTGCGACCAGGTCGCGCCCGAGTCCGTGGACCGCCACAGGCCCTTGCCGCTGGGCGCGCCGAGGTACAGCACGCTGTTGCGGTTCGGGTCGATCGCGAGCCGTTCGCCCATGCCCCGGCCGGGCATGTTGCCGCCCAGCTTGAACGGCAGCGCGGCCTTCTGCCAGCTCGCGCCCCGGTCCGCGGAGCGCAGCACCGCCCCGTTCCCGGGGTCCCAGTCGTTGGTGTACGTGCCGACGGCCGCGTAGACCCGGTCCGGGTCGACGGAGTCGGTGGCGATGCTGGCCACGCCGGTGTGGCCCCAGTCGTCCCAGCCGACCGAGTCGAGCAGCGGCGTCCAGCTCTTCGTCGACTGCTGCCAGCGGTAGGCGCCGCCGATGTCGGTCCGGGCGTAGGCGAGGTTCCGTTCCTCGCGGTTGAAGACGATGCCGGGGACGAAGCCGCCCCCGTCGACGCGGGCGTTGTGCCAGGTGTAGGTGTCGGCGGCGAGCCGCGCCGTCGGCTGCGGCGCCTCCGCCGCCAGGACGGGCGGGGTGCCCGCGAGCAGACCGGCGGCGAGCGCCAGTACGGCCGTGAGGATGCGGGTTCTTCGCACGGTGGGGAGTTCCTTCCTGTCCGGTCGTTCCGTTGCGGTCGTTCCGTCAGGGAGCGCGCGAGGGCCGGACGGTCCCCAGTGCGGGAGGGGACCGCCCGGCCTTTGGAGGGTCCCGCCGTCAGGTGGCGGGACCTTGGCCCTGTCGTCGAACTCCCGCCCGCCCGGCGGGCGGACGACGTGAGTGCGACGACGGGACCTGGTACGCGGAGCCTTCAGCGGGGACTATTCGAGCAGCTCCGCGTACGAGCCCATGGCCAGGGCGATGTCCGCCTGGGCCCAGAACCGGTGGTACGTGAAGGTGGGCGCGGCACCGCCCGCCAGGTAGCTCTCGATCTTCGACCAGGACGGGTCGTCCTCGTAGAAGGTGCGGATCGACGCGAACGTCGACGAGGAGTTGATCGCGTCGCCGTTCGGCATGGTGCCGGTCCAGCCGCTCGGCACGTACACCGCGTCGTCGAAGCGGTTGTAGTCGGTGCGGGTCTCCGGGACGGCGATGCCGAGCGCGTCCTGGTTGTGCTCCCACATGCCGTCCAGCAGCGCCTTCGCCACCCGGGCCGCCTCGGTGTCACCGGAGCGGTCCGCGTAGTACGTCAGGGTCTTGGCGTACGCGGCGGCCACACCGACGTCGTTGGTGTAGTCGGCGACGGTGACGTGGAGGCTGTTGTTGGCGCCGGGGCTGGAGGCGTTCCAGGTGTCGGGCGCGCCCGACCACTGGAGCGTCGACGGGATGAGGAAGGTGCCGTCCGGGTTGACGGTGGTCTCCGACAGCGCCCAGTCGACCCACTTGTCCAGGACCGTCTTGGCCATGGCGTTGCCGGTCTGCTGGTACAGCTCCGCGACCCGCTCCATGGACCAGGCCTGGAAGCCGAACCACTGGTTGGACGGCGGGTCGTGGTACACCGGCTTCTCGTCGTAGTACATGCCGTAGAAGGTCGGCGTACCGGACGGGGGAGTGGCGTACCGGCCCGCCCAGCTGTTGGTCGCGCCGCCCGCGATGGCGCCCTCCGCCGACTGGAGCCAGCGGTAGAACTCCACCTGGCGGGTGGTGGACTTGGCCCAGTCCGCCTGACCGGTCGCCGACTTCGGCTTCAGGTCCGGGTAGTTGGCGAGCGCGTAGGCGGCCATGGGGTTCTGGTAGCCGCCGTGCGCGTGGCTGGAGCCGATCCGCCAGGCCCAGCCCGCCGAGGAGTCGGTCGCGCCGCCCCAGGCGTAGTACCAGGACAGCAGGTAGTGCGAGGAGTCCTTGCCGGTGCCCGCCGGGCAGCTGGGACTCGTGCAGTTGCCGATCTTCTTGAAGTACTTGTCGTACATGGCGTAGCGCAGGTAGTCGCCCATCTTGGCGGCCTTGGCGACGGTACCGGCCACCGCGCTGCCGTTGCCCTGCTCCTCGGCCCAGAGGTCCGCCCAGTACGCGGCCTGCACGGCGCGCGCGTCGGCGTCCGGGGCGTTGGTGAACTTCCACTGCTTGGCGTAGGACGCGTCCTTGGTGAACAGGTCCAGGTAGCCGTTGGTGCCGCCGTACTTGAAGGCGTCACAGGTGGGCTGCGGCACCGTCTCCCACACCGACTCCTGCGGACCGCGCTGGAAGGTGTTGATGTACGACGGTCCGGTGTCCGACGGCCCCGCCTCGCACTTGCCGGGCGAGTTGCCGTAGCCGTAGACGTTGTCGACGTCCTGGAGCCAGTGCATCCCGTAGACGTCGTCCGTGCCGTACGCCGACTTCAGCTCACTGGCGATCGGGTCCGGTCCCACCGAGACACCGGTGTCCAGCTGCGACGGGTACTGGCTGGGCAGGTCCCACTCCGGCGCGTAGGTCGCGGGCTTCGAGGCGTTGTAGAAGGAGTTCGTCGCCTGGTCCGCGTGCGTCGGGATCATGTACTTCTCCATGGTTTCCCAGGCGCCGTTGAACTTGGTCCAGTCGCCGGTCACCTTGCCGTACATGGCCTGGAGCCAGATCAGATAGCTGTACGCCTCCGACGTGGTCTCGTGGCCGTGGTCCGGCGCCTCGACGATCAGCGTCTCCACCGAGTGGTACGGGATGCCCTCCGGGGAGAAGTAGCCGTTCGCCGGGTCGGTGATCTTCCCGTACAGCTCCAGGAACCGGGCGTCGTACTCCTTCGCCCCGGCGATCTGGGTCACCGTCACCGTCGCCTTGGAGTGACCGGCCGCCGTCGACTCGAAGGTCGCCGCGCCGGTGCCGGAGGAGTCCGCGGTGATGGTCACCTCCTGCGCGGTACTCCAGTTGGACGGGGTGAACGTGAGCGTGGCGCCCCCGGTCACGGACAGACCGGTGTTGCCGTCGGTGCGCGCCGTCGTCACCGTCACGTTGGCGGACGGCTGCGTCGACAGCTTCACCTCGTACGTGCCCGACTCGCCCTGCCGCACCGGCAGCTGGGAGGGGCTGGCCACCACGGCCGGTCCGGAGGCGACGGTGACGCCGACCGGGGTCGACTCGCCGGTCGCGCCCAGGCTGTCGTACGCCTTCGCCAGCAGCGAGTGGCTGCCCACGGCCAGGTTCGAGGCCGAGAGCGAGTACGGCGCGCTGGTGTCGGTGCCGAGCAGCGTGGTGTCGTCGTAGAACTCGACCTTGGAGATGGTCGCGCCGTCGGCCGCCGCGGCGGTGGCCGCCAGCGGGACGGCGTCGCCCTGCGAGTAGACCGCGCCCGGCGCCGGGCTGGTCAGCACCGTGATCGGCGGCTGGTGCGCGCCGACGCAGTTGACGCCGTTGACCGCGAACGCGGTCGGGGCGGCGTTGCTGCCGCTGTAGGTGAACTGGCCGCCGGTCGACACCGCCGCCCCGGCCGCGATCCGGCCGTTGTACGAGGCGTTGCGGACGGTGATCGTCTGGCCGGACTGGGACCAGGTCCCGTTCCAGCCGTTGGTCAGCCGCTGGTTGCCGGAGTAGGCGTACGTCAGGGTCCAGCCGTCGATGGCGTCGGAACCCCGGTTGGTGATCGTCAGGTCCGCGGTGAAACCGGAACCCCAGTCGTTGGTCTTGTAGTCGACACTGCACTGGACCGCCGCCGCCTGAGCGGGTGTCGGGTTGGCGGCCAGCAGCGACAACGGCACCGCGAAGGCGGCGACGAGGGCCGTCCATAGCCGCCGTGTGGCGCGGCGTCTGCTTCTGGGGAGCATGGTGCTGGTTCCTCCTTGCGGCTCGACGAAGTCAAGGCTTGAACCAGTGGGAGCGCTCCCATAGTGGAGATGGGTGCCTGACGGGTCAAGATGTTTGAAGAGTCGAAAAACTTCGACGAGATTCGACTCCAAAAAGTCAAGCAACCCCCCTGTTCTTTACCGTGACTTGGCGCTACCTTCGCCGTCACCAGTGGGAGCGGTTCCACACGTCGACACGTCCGTCAGGCCGTGCCCGTAGTGCCAGGAGTCGTTCCATGCGACACCCCCCGCGTTCAGGTCTTTTACTCGCGCGACGGCACCGGGCCGCACGCTTCGGCGTGCCCTCGACGGATCACCCCCACGAGAGGAAACCCGCACCGATGAGCCGTACCACCAGCACCAGAACAGCGCTGCTCGCGGCGCTGGCCCTGGTCGCCGGGAGCACGGGAACCGCCCTCGCGGCCGTTCCCGGCGACCTCGGCGCCGCCGCCGTCCCCTGCACCGTCGACTACCAGGTGCAGAACGACTGGGGCAGCGGCTTCACCGCCTCCGTCACCGTCACCAACAACGGCGCCGCCAAGAACAACTGGTCCGTGAAGTGGTCGTACGCGGGCAACCAGCGCGTCACCAACGCCTGGAACGCCCGCGTCACCCAGAGCGGCGCCGACGTCACCGCGGCCAACGAGTCCTACAACGGCACGCTGTCCACGGGTGGTTCGGCCACCTTCGGCTTCCAGGGCACCTACAGCGGCAGCAACGCGGTCCCGGCCACGTTCACGCTGGACGGCGTCACCTGCAACGTCGACGACGGCGACGGCGGTGGCGGCGACCCGGACCCGGACCCGGGCGGCGGCACCGGTGACCGGGTCGACAACCCGTACGACGGCGCCCAGGTGTACGTGAACCCCGAGTGGTCCGCGAACGCCGCCGCCGAACCGGGCGGCAGCCGGGTCGCCAACCAGCCGACCGGCGTGTGGCTGGACCGCATCGCCGCCATCGAAGGCGTCAACGGCGGCATGGGGCTGCGGGACCACCTCGACGAGGCGCTGGTCCAGAAGGGCTCCGGCGAACTCGTCATCCAGCTGGTCATCTACAACCTGCCCGGCCGGGACTGCTCCGCCCTCGCCTCCAACGGCGAGCTCGGCCCGACCGAGATCGACCGGTACAAGACCGAGTACATCGACCCGATCGCCGCGATCCTCGCCGACCCGAAGTACGCGGACCTCCGGATCGTCACCACGGTCGAGATCGACTCCCTGCCCAACCTCGTCACCAACACCGGCAGCCGTGAGACGGCCACCCCCGAGTGCGACGTGATGAAGGCCAACGGCAACTACGTCAAGGGGGTCGGCTACGCCCTCAACAAGCTCGCCGACGCGGGCAACGTCTACAACTACGTCGACGCCGGGCACCACGGCTGGATCGGCTGGGACGACAACTTCGCCCCGTCCGCGCAGCTGTTCAAGGAGGCCGCGACCGCCGAGGGCGCGACCGTCGACGACGTGCACGGCTTCATCACCAACACGGCCAACTACAGCGCCCTGAAGGAGGAGAACTTCACCATCGACTCCACGGTGAACGGCACCTCCGTCCGCCAGTCGAGCTGGGTGGACTGGAACCGCTACGTGGACGAGCAGTCCTTCGCCCAGGGCTTCCGCAACCAGCTGGTCTCGGTCGGCTTCAACAGCGACATCGGGATGCTGATCGACACCTCCCGCAACGGCTGGGGCGGCAGCGCCCGGCCCGCCGGCCCGGGGGCCACGACCAGCGTGGACACCTACGTCGACGGTGGCCGCTACGACCGCCGGATCCACATCGGCAACTGGTGCAACCAGGCCGGAGCGGGCCTGGGCGAACGCCCGCAGGCCAGCCCCGCGGCCGGGATCGACGCCTACGTCTGGATGAAGCCGCCGGGTGAGTCCGACGGTTCCAGCGAGGCGATCCCGAACGACGAGGGCAAGGGCTTCGACCAGATGTGCGACCCGACGTTCACCGGCACGCCGCGCAACGGCCACAACCTGACCGGCGCCCTGCCCGACGCGCCGATCTCCGGGAAGTGGTTCTCCGCCCAGTTCCAGCAGCTGATGCAGAACGCGTACCCGCCGCTGTCGTAATGCGGTGACGGTGCAGGTCCGCCGGTCCGGGTCCCGTCGCGCCCGGTCCGGCGGACCATCCCGTCGTTTGCCGACCCGGCAACACGACTTGCCTCCCCGCGGTGCGTCGGAGCACGCTGACGGCATCCGCAGGAGAGGCTGGCACCCATGGCGCACGATCACGATCACGGCGACGACAGGCACGGGCACGGGCATTCCCACGACCACGGCGACCTGGACTGGGCCGCGCTGGCCCCGCACCTGGAAGCCGAGGCCGAGCTGTACACACCGCTGTACGAGCGGGCGCTGGCCTGGCTCGGCAAGAAGCAGACCGAGCCGGGTCTGGTCGTCGACGCGGGCAGCGGACCCGGGGTGATCTCGGCCCTGCTCGCCGAGGCGTTCCCCGGCGCCCGGGTCGTCGCGGTCGACGCCGCCCAGCCGCTCCTTGAGCGTGCCCTGGACCGGGCGGAGAAGCGGGGGGTGGCCGACCGGTTCAGCGTGCTCGCCGGTGAACTGCCCGGCGTCCTCGACGACCTGGAGTACCCGGCCGACCTGATCTGGGCCAGCAACAGCCTGCACCACCTCGGCGACCAGCGTGCCGGGCTCACCGCCCTCGCCGCGCGGCTCGCGCCCGGCGGCACGCTGGCGGTGCTGGAGGGCGGTCTGCCGGTGCGGTTCCTGCCGCGTGACACCGGCATCGGGCGCCCCGGCTTCCAGGACCGCCTTGACGTGGCGCGGGCGGACTGGTTCGCCGAGATGCGCGCCGCCCTGCCCGGCGCCGTGGACGTGCCCGAGGACTGGCCCGACCTGCTGGCCGCGGCCGGTCTGCGGCCCACCGGCACCCGCAGCTTCCTGCTCGACGTCCCGCCCCCGGCCACCGACCGGGCCCGCGCCTGCCTGGTCAGCACCCTCACCCGGGTCCGCGAGGCGTGCGCCGACCGGCTCGACGCCACCGACACCGCCACCCTCGACCGGCTCCTCGACCCCGACGACCGGGCGAGCCTGCACCACCGCCGGGACGTCTTCTTCCTGACCGCCCGCACGGTCCACACGGCGACCCGCATCGACGCCCCGCCGCGGTAGGCCCTTGACCTGGAGAGCGCTCCACGTGGTGGACGCCAGGGGTTCGTCACCACCAAGGGGGCGACATGACCGGCTCTCCGGTGGCACTCCTGGGCGATGCGGCAGCCCGCGGGCGTCGACGTCGACACCGTCGTCGTACGGCCGGTCGGACAGGCCAACTGACGCGTGCGCCCCGTGGACCGGAGCGGTCCCGGGGCGCACGAGGGCGTCGGAGGTCAGCCGAAGGTGGCCGGGTCCGGGCCGATGCGGCGGTCCTCGTTGAGGGCGCTGATCGCGGCCAGGTCCTCGTCGTCCAGGCTGAAGTCGAAGACGTCGATGTTCTCCTTGATCCGCGACGGCGTCACCGACTTCGGGATGACCACGGTGCCCAGCTGGATGTGCCAGCGCAGCACGATCTGGGCCGGGGTCCGGCCGTGCTTGCGCGCGATGGCGACGATCGCCGGGACCTCCAGGAGGCCCTTGCCCTGGCCGAGCGGCGACCACGCCTCCGTGGCGATGCCCTGCTCCGCGTGGTACTCCCGGGAGGCGTGCTGCTGGAGGTGCGGGTGCAGCTCGATCTGGTTGACCGCCGGGATGACCGAGGTCTCCTCGATCAGCCGCTTCAGGTGCTCGGGGAGGAAGTTGGAGACGCCGATGGCCCGGATCAGGCCGTCGGCGTGCAGCTTCTCGAACGCCTTGTAGGTGTCGACGTAGGTGCCCTGGGACGGCATGGGCCAGTGGATCAGGTACAGGTCCAGGTACTCCAGGCCCAGCTTGCGCAGCGAGGTGTCGAAGGCGCGCAGCGTGGCGTCGTACCCGTGGTCGGTGTTCCAGAGCTTGGTGGTGACGAACAGTTCCTCGCGCGGGATGCCGGATGCCGCGAGGGCCTTGCCGGTGCCCTCCTCGTTGCCGTAGGCCGCCGCCGTGTCGATGCTGCGGTACCCGGCCGCCAGCGCCGTGCCCACCGCCTGCTCCGCGTCGGTGTCCGGCACCTGCCAGACGCCGTAGCCCAGCTGGGGCATCTCGACGCCGTTGTTGAGGATGATCGGGGGGACCTTGCTGCTCACGAGCTCGTGATCCTTACGGTTGTCGTCAGGTGGTACGCACATCGTCAACGATCACGGGCGCGACCGCATTCCTGACGGCGGGATTCAGCCCCGGTAGAGCGCCTCCACCACGTCCGCGTACGCGTTCTCGATCGCCTTGCGCTTCAGCTTCAGGGACGGGGTGAGCAGGCCGTGCTCCTCGGTGAAGGGCTGGGCGATGATGCGGAAGGTGCGGATCTGCTCCGCCTGGGAGACCAGGGTGTTGGCGGCGACCACCGCGCGCCGCACCTCCGTCTGCAGATCCGCGTCGCGCGCCAGTTCGAGGTCGGGCAGCCGGGGCTTGGCGCGCATCTGGAGCCAGTGCTCGACGGCCTCGTAGTCGAGGGTGACCAGGGCGGCGACGTACGGCCGGTCGTTGCCGACCAGGACGCACTGGTTGACCAGCGGGTGGTCCCGTACCCGCTCCTCCAGCGGACCGGGGGAGACGCTCTTGCCGCCGGAGGTCACCAGGATCTCCTTCTTGCGGCCGGTGATGGTGAGGTAGCCGTCGTCGTCGAGGAAGCCCAGGTCACCGGTGGCCAGCCAGCCCTCGTGCAGGGAGGCGTCGGTGGCCTTGGGGTTGTTGAGGTAGCCCTGGAAGACGTGGGGGCCGCGCAGCCAGATCTCGTTGTCGTCGGCGATGTGCACGCTCGCGCCGGGGATCGGCTGTCCGACGGTGCCGTAGCGGGTGCGGTCGGGCGGGTTGGCGGTGGCGGCGGCCGTGGACTCGGTCAGGCCGTAGCCCTCGTAGACCTGCACGCCCGCGCCCGCGAAGAACAGGCCGAGCCGCCGGTCCATGGCGGAGCCGCCCGACATCGCGTTGCGGATCCGGCCGCCCATCGCGGCGCGCACCTTGGCGTAGACGACCTTGTCGAAGAACTGGTGCTGGAGCCGCAGTGCCGCCGACGGCCCGGGCCCGGTGCCCCAGGCCCGCTCCTCCACGGCCTCCGCGTACCGCACCGCGACGTCGACGGCCTTCTCGAAGGCCCCCGAGCGGCCCTCCTTCTCCGCCTTGCGGCGGGCCGCGGCGAAGACCTTCTCGAAGATGTACGGCACCGCCAGGATGAACGTCGGCCGGAACGCGGCCAGGTCGGGCAGCAGCGCGGCGGCGTTGAGCTGCGGCTGGTGGCCGAAGCGGACCCGGCCGCGGATCGCCGCCACCTCCACCATCCGGCCGAAGACGTGGGCGAGCGGCAGGAAGAGCAGGGTGGCCGCCTCGTCGCCCCGGCGGGAGTGGAACACCGGCTCCCAGCGTTCGATGACGGTGTCCGCCTCCCACATGAAGTTGCCGTGCGAGAGGACACAGCCCTTGGGGCGGCCGGTGGTGCCCGAGGTGTAGATGACGGTGGCGACGGAGTCGGGGGTGACCGCCCTGCGGTGCCGGTGCACCACCTCGTCGTCCAGGTGGGCGCCCGCGTCGTACAGCTCGCGCACCGCGCCCGAGTCGAGCTGCCACAGCTCGCGCAGCGCGGGCAGCCGGTCGATGACGGTGGCGATGGTCATCGCGTGGTCCTCGTGCTCCACCACGGCCGCCGTGACCTCGGCGTCGTACAGCGTCCAGAAGCACTGTTCCGCCGAGGACGTCGGGTACACCGGCACCACCTGGGCGCCGATCGCCCACAGCGCGAAGTCGAACAGCGTCCACTCGTAGCGGGTGCGGGACATGATCGCGACCCGGTCGCCGAACCGTACGCCCCGCGCGAGCAGTCCCTTGGCCAGCGCGAGCACCTCGTCGCGGAACTCGGCGGAGGTGACGTCCCGCCACCGACCGGTCTCGTCCTTGCGGCCGAGCGCGACGGCGTGCGGGTCGGTGTGGGCGTGCTCGAAGACGACATCGGCCAGACCGCCCACCGGTGGCGGCAGCTCCACCGGAGGATTGGTGAACTCGCGCAAACCCGTACCGCCCCTTGCGACGCCGTGCTCAGTGCGCTGCAAGTTACCCCAGTAGTGACTGCGGAGTAAGTTCCCGCCGCGTAATCTGCACGGAATCTGTACGACCATGCCCACGCCGCGTAAGACGTGGTCAGGGCCGGTGCAGCCGGTCGCCCGCGGCCAGGACCGCCGTGGACAGGGCGTCGGCCGCGCCCGCCGTGCCGGGGTCGGTGGGGCGGCGCCGACCGGACACCAGGACGAAGTCGACCTGGCCGAGTTCGGGCAGCCCGAAGCGGTCCGGGACGCGGACCAGGCCCGGCGGGATGAACCCGCGCGAGTGGGCCATCACGCCGAGGCCGGCGCGGGCGGCGGCGACCAGGCCGTTCAGGCTGCCGCTGGTGCAGGCGATCCGCCAGGGGCGCCCCTGCCGCTGGAGGGCGTCCAGGGCGAGCGCGCGGGTGATGCCGGGTGGCGGGTAGACGATCAGCGGCACCGGGCGGTCGGCGTCCAGGCGGAGGCGTTCCGCGCCGATCCACACCAGTCGGTCGTGCCAGACCAGCTCACCGCGCGGGTCCTGGGGCCGCCGCTTGGCCAGCACCAGGTCGAGCTTCCCGGCCGCGAGCATCTCGTGCAGGGTGCCGGACAGCTCGACCGTCAGCTCCAGGTCGACCTCGGGGTGGGCGTGCCGGAAGCCCTCCAGGATCTCCGGCAGCCGGGTGAGCACGAAGTCCTCCGAGGCACCGAAGCGCAGTCTGCCGCGCAGCCGGGTGCCGGTGAAGAACGCCGTCGCCTGCTCGTGCGCCGCCAGGATCCGGCGCGCGAAGCCCAGCATGGCCTCGCCGTCCTCGGTCAGCCGCACCGAGTGGGTGTCCCGGCTGAACAGCGGCCGCCCCGTGGCGTCCTCCAGACGGCGTACGTGCTGGCTGACCGTGGACTGGCGCAGGCCGAGGCGCCGGGCGGCCTGGGTGAAGCTCAGCGTCTGCGCCACCGCGAGGAAGGTGCGCAGCTGGGAGGGGTCGTACACCCCGTCACGCTATCGCGGAACGTGATGACAGTCAGAGTGGTATGCCGGATTCCCGATCAGTGGGCGGAAGGGCAAGATGGGGCGGGGACGCCTTCCGTCCGTACGTCCGAGTCCCGTGGAGCACCGTGAAGCGCCCGCGCTGGCCGGCCTGGATGCCGGTCGACCCCTACATCCTGCTGCTGCTCGGGACGGTGGGCCTCGCGGCACTGCTGCCCGCCCGCGGCACGGGCGCCGAGGTGGCGTCCGGGGCGTCCACGGCGGCGATCGCCGTGCTGTTCTTCCTCTACGGCATCCGGCTGTCCACCCGGGAGGCGCTGGACGGGCTGAAGCACTGGCGGCTCCACGTCACCGTGCTGGCCTGCACCTTCGTCATCTTCCCGGTGCTGGGCCTGGCCGCCCGCGGACTGGTGCCGGTGCTGCTGACCGAGCCGCTCTACAGGGGCCTGCTCTTCCTGACCCTGGTGCCGTCCACCATCCAGTCGTCGATCGCCTTCACCTCCATCGCGCGCGGCAACGTGCCCGCGGCGATCTGCGCGGGCTCCTTCTCCTCGTTGGCCGGGATCGTCCTCACCCCGCTGCTCGCGGCCTCGCTGCTGGGCAGCGCGGCGGGCGGGTTCGCCGCCGACTCGGTGCTCCAGATCGTGCTCCAGCTGCTGGTGCCGTTCGTCGCCGGACAGCTCTCGCGCCGCTGGCTCGGCGCCTTCGTCACCCGGCACAGGAAGGTCCTCGGGCTGGTCGACCGCGGCTCCATCCTGCTGGTCGTCTACACCGCGTTCAGCGAGGGCGTGGTGCAGGGCGTCTGGCACCAGGTGAGCCCCGCCCAACTGGCCGGGCTGCTGGTCGCGGAGGCGGTGCTGCTGGCCGTGATGCTGGCCCTGACCTGGTACGGCGCCAAGGCGCTGCGGTTCGGGCGCGAGGACCGGATCGCCATCCAGTTCGCCGGGTCGAAGAAGTCCCTGGCCGCCGGGCTGCCCATGGCGACCGTCCTGTTCGGGGCGCAGGCATCGCTCGCCGTACTGCCGCTGATGCTCTTCCACCAGATGCAGCTGATGGTCTGCGCGGTGATCGCCAAGCGCCGCTCCCGCGACCCGGTCGAGGACGGGGTCAGCGCGCCGGTGCCAACCGCGGCGTCAGGGACCGAGGCCGGTACGGGGACGCGTCGGCGGTGACGTCCGCCGGGGCGCCGACGGTGCGCGGCGCGTGGACGTCGTAGCCGAGTCCCGTCGAGCCGGGGGAGCGCGGTGCGACGCGGGCGGCGACGGTCCGGGGTCCGCAGCCGCCGCCGTCGGGTCGTCGTCCGGTGCCGTCGCCGTCCTCCGGTGCCGCCGTGAGCGGCGCGGCGCCGAGAGCCGGGGTCAGCAGCGGGCCGACCCCGGCTCCCGTCCGCTGTCGTGCTCCCGCGTCGCCGGGCACGCTCCGGGACGTCAGCCGGTGCTGGCCACCTGGTCCATGGGCAGCCACGCCAGCGAGCCGAAGACCGGGAAGCCGCCCGAGCCGCGCAGGGTGCCGATCTCGCCGTCACTCAGCGCCCGGTTCCACACCCGCACCTCGTCGATCGCGCCGGTGAAGAAGGCCCGGCCGTCCATCCGCTGCCCGATGTGCACCCCGAACGGCGAGTTGCGGCTGACCGAGCCGGACACGTCCTCGGTGCTGACCGCCTCGCCGTCCAGGAACAGCGTCAGCCGCCCGCCGCCGCGGCGCAGCGCCACGTGGTGCCACGCGCCGTCGTTGTGCGCGGTGTCGGTGCTGACGTACGCCGTGCGCACGGTCCGTGCGCCCTCCCGGGTGGTGATCAGGCCGCGCACCACGTCGTTCGCGGGCTCGCCGCGCAGCCACACCTGCGGCTGGGTGAGGCCGATGCCGCCCATCCACAGCAGCGGCTGCTCCCCGCTCCGCGCGGTGTAGCGGAACCACAGGGAGGCGGTGAAGTCGCTGGTGCCGAGCGCGAGTTCGGAGCGGTAGGCGAGGCGTACGGCGTCGTCGGCACCGTCGAAGGCGAGCGCGTCGCCCACCACGCCCCCGGTCGTCGCGGGGCTGCCGAGCACGGTGGCCCGGGGGGCGAGCGGGCCGTGGTCGGCGGTGGTGGCCCGCGGGCCGCCCGGCGGTGTGAGCTGGTCCTCGGCGACCCGGACGAAGCGGATCTCGTCGCGGGCGTCGACCGCGCCGCCCTCGTACATCAGGCCCACGGTGTCGGCGTCGACGTCCACCAGGTCGGAGTAGCCCGCCCAGTCCCGGGCGACGACCGTGCCCCGGTCCGCGCTGTCCCAGGTGCGCCCGCCGTCGTGGGAGGAGCGCAGCATCATCGTCCGGCGGCGGTCCGGGTCGCCGGGGGCCGACAGCAGGACCCGGTCGTCCAGGCTGAGCAGGGCGCCCTGCACCTCCGGCGTGTAGAGGTCGGGCAGTCCCGTGAAGGGGGTGCTGAAGCTCTCGCCGCCGTCCCGGCTGAGGGTCTGGGAGCGGTGGCCGAGGTCGGTGCCCTCCTCGTCGCGGCTGCTGACCAGGAGCGTGCCGTCGGGCAGCTCGGCCGGGGTGACCTCGGAGGGCTTCTGCCGGAAGGTGCCGTCGGCGGCGACCGGGTAGGAGTCGGTGGCGCCGATCCGCCAGTGCTCGCCGCCGTCGTCGCTGATCACCAGCGCCGCGTGGTTGGTGGTGACGCGGCCGCCGCTGAACGTCTCGGCGTTGACGCCGAGCACCAGACGGCCCGCGTGCGCGCCCCGGGTGAGCTGGACGCCGTGCACGGGGCCGGTGGCGAACCACGAGTTCCAGTGCGCGGGCAGCAGCTCGGCGCTCAGGTCGCGCGGCTTGGACCAGGTGCGGCCGTCGTCGTCGCTGTACTGGAGCCAGGGCGCCCGGTCGCAGGGGATGGCGCAGTGCGCGCTGTCCGCGCGGCCGGTGTTGTAGGTCTGGGCGAGCAGGATCCGGCCGGTCTCGCGGTCCACGACCGGCGCCGGGTTGCCGTGGGTGTCGCCGTTGCCGTCGTTGATGACCTGCATCGGGCCCCAGGTGCGCCCGCCGTCGGTGGAGCGCTTGAGGACGATGTCGATGTCGGTCGCGTCGCCGCAGTTGAGGACCCGCCCCTCGGCGAAGGCCAGCAGGGTGTCGTCGTTGGTGCGCACGATCGCGGGGATCCGGAAACAGGCGTAGCCGCCGGGGTCGCGGTCGGCGCGGAAGAGGACCTGGTGGTCGAAGGGCGCCGCCTGGGCGCCGGTCGGCCGGGCCTCGGCGGTGCCCGGCAGGAGGCCCGCGGCGGCGGTGACGACGGCCGCGGTGAGAGTGGCTCGCAGACGGGTGTGACGGCTAGACGGCCGGTGTGACCTGCCCTTCAGGGCTGGGCGACGCATCGACCGCACCTCCAGGGGTTCGTTGGGGATCCCAACGATTAGCAGGTAATCGTAGGGAAGTCCAACGAATCTCGGCCTAGAGTGTTGCCATGTCAGAAGCCCTGTCAGAAGGCCCGCCGCCCGCGATACGGGCGCTGCCCAGCTGGCTGCTCTCCCGGGCCGCCGCCCGGGGCCGCACCCTGATGGCCGACGCGCTGGCCGCCGAGGGGCTGAGGGTCTGGCACCACGTGGTGCTGCTCGCCGTGCGCGATCTCGCCCCCGTCGCCCAGGCCGACCTCGGCCGCCGGGTCCGCCTCGACGCCAAGGACCTCGTCGGCGTCCTGGACGACCTGCAGTCCGCGGGCCTCGTCGTCCGCGCCCCGGACCCCCGCGACCGGCGCAAGAACGCCGTCACCCTCACCGCGGAGGGCGCCCGGCTGCTGGTCCGCTGCGAGCGCGCCGCGGGGGAGGCGAACGACGCGCTGCTCGGCCCGCTGACGGCGGCCGAGCGGGAACGGTTCACCGGGATGCTGGCCCGGATCGCGGACGCGTCCTAGCAGCAGCTCGCGGACGGGGACGCGCTCGCGGGCCCGGGAGCGTGCGCACGGGTGCGCGGCGTCCGCGGGGCCACGGGTGCCCGGCGTCCGCGGGGCCACGAGCAGGGTGAACGCGGGTCCGGGAGCGCGCGGGGGTGTGAGACCGGGTCCGGAAGTGCCCGTCCCCCGGGCCCGGGCCGGGGGACGGGACCCCTGTGGCGCAGGGGCGCCCCCCGCCGGTCGGGGTCCCGCGGCCGTGCCGCGGGGAACCGTCAGCCCTGGGTGGCCGCGGCCCGCAGGGCGAGCCGGGCCTCACCCGCGTACACGTTCATGGAGCTGCCCCGCAGGAACCCCACCAGGGTCAGCCCGGTCTCCGCCGCCAGGTCCACCGCCAGCGACGACGGCGCCGACACCGCCGCCAGCACCGGGATCCCGGCCATCACCGCCTTCTGCGCCAGCTCGAACGAGGCCCGCCCCGACACCAGCAGCACCGTCCGGGACAGCGGCAGCCGCCCGTCCTGCAGGGCCCGCCCCACCAGCTTGTCGACGGCGTTGTGCCGCCCCACGTCCTCGCGTACGTCGACCAGCTCGCCGTCCTCGGTGAACAGCGCCGCCGCGTGCAGCCCCCCGGTGCGGTCGAAGACGCGCTGGGCGGCGCGCAGCCGGTCGGGGAGGCTGGCGAGCAGCTCGGGTGCGAGCCGCACCGGGGGAGTGTCGTCGATGGGCCAGCGCGCGGTCGTGCGCACCGCGTCCAGGCTGGCCTTGCCGCACAGCCCGCACGACGACGTCGTGTAGACGTTCCGCTCCAGGGTCAGGTCGGGGATCTCGACGCCGGGCGCGGTCGTCACGTCCACCACGTTGTACGTGTTCGAACCGTCGGCCGTCGCCCCCGCGCAGTACACGATGTTCCGCAGGTCGGAGGCGTACGCCAGCACGCCCTCGCTGACCAGGAACCCGGCCGCGAGCGCGAAGTCGTCGCCCGGGGTGCGCATGGTGATCGCGAGGGGTCTGCCGTTCAGCCGGATCTCCAGGGGCTCCTCGGCGACGAGGGTGTCCGGGCGGGTGGAGACCGCGCCGTCCCGGATCCGGATCACCTTGCGTCGTTCCGTGACTCGTCCCATGTCCCCATCAGCCCCATTAGTCCCGTCGGTCCCGGTTCTGCACGTGCTGGTAGCCGAAGCGTCCCTTGACGCAGAGGTTGCCATGGGTCACCGGGTTGTCGTGCGGCGAGGTGACCTTGACGATCTCGTTCTCCTGGACGCGCGGGGTCAGGTCAGGATGCACCCCACCCCGCGGTAGGCGCACACCGTGGTCGTCTCCGTCTGCTTCGACTCGTCCCACGTACCCGCCGCCCGCAGGTCGAACTCCGCCTCGAACGACAGCGCCCCCGTCGGTGAGCCGGGTGCGGTCCCTGGGCTGCCGTTTCCCCGCACGGGGCTCCTCCCACGGGGCCCCGGACGACGGTCGATCGCGCGTGCGAGCCGGCAGCCGCCTCAGCAGATACGCGGCAGCAGCTCGCCGAGTGGCATGTCCACCACGCGTCGGGCGCCCACCAGCGTGCGCAGGGTCACCCGGCCCTCCGGGCCGCCGGACGCCACCTCGCCGATCCGGACCGCTTCCGCGCCCTCGGGGAGCCTCCGCAGCGCGGCCAGGGCGGAGTCCGCCGCGGACGGGGCGACGAACGCCACCATGCAGCCCTCGTTGGCGACGACGAGCGGGTCGAGGCCGAGCAGGTCGCAGGCCGAGCGGACCGCGTCCGGCACGGGCACGGCGTCCTCGTCGACCTCGACCGCGACGCCGGAGTCCCGGGCGATCTCGTTGAGCGCGGCGGCGAGTCCGCCCCGGGTCGGGTCGCGCAGCGTGTGCACCCGCTCCCCGAACGGTGCGAGCGCGGCCACCAGCCGGTGCAGGGGGCGGCTGTCCGAGGCGATGTCGCTCTCGAAGCCCAGGCCCTCCCGCGTCGACAGCACCGTGGTGCCGTGCAGCCCCACCGGACCCGACAGCAGCACCGCGTCGCCGGGCCGGGCCAGCGCCGCCGACGGCCGCAGACCCGGGTGCCGTTGCCCGACACCGGTGGTGTTGACGAAGACCCGGTCCACCGCGCCCCGCCCCACCACCTTGGTGTCCCCGGTCACCACCGGCACCCCCGCCGCCCGCGCCGCCGCCCCCAGCGACCTCACCACCCGGCGCAGTTCGGGCAGTGGCAGCCCCTCCTCCACGATCAGCGCCACCGACAGGGCGACCGGCCGGGCCCCGCGCATGGCGACGTCGTTGACCGTGCCGTGCACCGCGAGGCTGCCGATGTCGCCGCCGGGGAAGAACAGCGGGCTGACCACGAAGCTGTCCGTGCTGACCACCAGGTCCGGATGGCCGGGCAGCAGCGCGGCGTCCTCCAGCGGCCCGCCCTGCCCGTCCAGCGCGGGCAGCACCAGGCTCTCCAGCAGCTCCGCGGTCAGCCGTCCCCCGGCCCCGTGGCCGAGCAGGACGACGTCGTCCTCGTGGTGCGGGGTCGGGCAGACGGCGGTCATGGCGACGGCACCTCCCTCTGGCGTCCGGCCGCGTGGAAGGCGGCGCAGGTGCCCTCGGCCGACACCATCGGCGCGCCGAGGGGATGGCGGGGCGTGCACCGGGTGCCGTACGCCGGGCAGTCCGTGGGCAACGTGGCGCCGGTGAGCACGGCCCCGGCGACGCACTCCGGGTCCTCCGCCGGGTGCAGGCCGTCCACGGCGAAGCGCCGGGCGGCGTCGAAGCGGTCGTAGGGCGGGCGCAGTTCGAGCCCGCTGCCGGGCAGCTCGCCCAGTCCGCGCCAGGCCCGGTCGGTGACGCGGAAGACGGTGGCGACGGCGTCGCGCGCCGCGGTGTTCCCGGACCGCCGTACGGCCCGTACGTACTGGTTCTCCACCGCGCAGCGGCCCGACTCCAGCTGCCGGACGGCCATCAGGATGCCCTCCAGCAGGTCCAGCGGCTCGAACCCGGTGACCACGATCGGCACCCGGTAGCGGGCGGCGATCGGCTCGTACTCCCGCCAGCCCATCACCGCGCACACGTGCCCCGCCGCGAGGAACGCCTGCACCTCGCAGTCGGGGTCGTCGAGCAGTGCCGTCATCGCGGGCGGCACCAGCACATGGCTGACCAGCAGCGAGAAGTTGGCGAGCCCCAGGCGGGCGGCGTGCAGCACCGCCATGGCGTTGGCGGGCGCGGTGGTCTCGAAGCCGACGGCCAGGAACACCACCTCGCGGTCCGGGCGGGCGGCGGCCAGCCGGACGGCGTCCATCGGCGTGTAGACCACTCGCACGTCGGCGCCGCGCGCCCGCAGCGACAGCAGGTCGGTCCCGGTGCCCGGCACCCGCAGCATGTCGCCGAAGCTGGTGAGGACCACCCCGGGCCGCGCCGCGATGGCCATCGCCCGGTCCAGGGTCTCCAGCGGGGTCACGCACACCGGGCAGCCGGGGCCGTGGATCATCCGCATCCCGGCGGGCAGCAGTTCGTCGATGCCCTGCCGGACCAGGGTGTGGGTCTGGCCGCCGCACACCTCCATGATCCGCCACGGCCGCGTCGCGGTACCGCGCAGCTCGTCCAGCAGCCGCCGGGCGACGGCCGGGTCACGGTACTCGTCGAGGTACTTCACCCCGCCTCATCCTCCCGTCTCCCCGTGGACGACGGTCAGGTCCAGGAAGTGGGTGGCGCAGGAGATGCACGGATCGTGGTTGCGCACCGCCCGCTCACACAGCCGCGCCAGCTCCGCGTCGCCCACCCCGCCCCGCGCGACGGCCGCCCCGGCGACCCGCACCAGGTCGTCCTCGATGGCGCCCTGGTTCTGCGCGGTCGGCGGCACGATCCGGGCGTCCGTGACGGTGCCGTCGCCGTCCAGCCGGTAGCGGTGGTAGAGCACACCGCGTGGCGCCTCCGTCGCCCCGTGCCCGGTCCCGGCGACCGGCGGCACGTCGACGCAGGGGCGGGCGGGCGGCTCGTACCCGGCGATCAGGCGCAGCGCCTCGTCCACCGCGTACACCACCTCCACGGCCCGCACCAGGACCGACCGGTACGGGTTGCGGCACACCACGCCCCGCCGCGGGTCCCCGAGCCCGGCCGCGCCGGCCGCCTGGAGGGCGGTGGCCGACAGCGACGGCCCGCTGACCGCGTACCGGGCGAGCGGCCCGGTGAGGTGGCGGCGCCCGTCGAGCCGCGAGTGCAGCGCGGTGGAGCGCGGCACCTGCTCCTCGCGGACGTGGTCCAGGAACGCGGAGAGCGGGAAGTCGGCCCGCGCCCCGTCCGCGCGCAGCACCGTCGGCGTGCCCCGCTCCACGGCGTACGTGCCCGGCGCGGCCAGCGCCAGGAAGTCGGCGTCGGCCTCCGCGTCGGGGAAGTCGAAGCCCGCCACCCAGCGCACGGTGTCCCAGGCGTCGTCGGCGGCCCGGCGCAGCCGCTCCGCCAGCGGACGCAGCTCGGCCCGGGTCGGCGCCCGGTGGAAGCCCCCCACCCGCACGTTGACGGGGTGGATGGCACGGCCGCCGAGCAGCTCCATGAGCGCGTTGCCCGCCTGCTTCAGCCGCAGCCCCCGCTCCACGGCGGCCCGCTCGGTGCGGGCCAGCTCGACCGCGCTGTCACAGCCGAGGAAGTCCGGGGCGTGCAGCAGATGGATGTGCAGGGCGTGGCTCTCGATCCACTCGCCGCAGTACAGCAGCCGCCGCAGCTCCCGCACCGGCCGCTCGACGGTCACCCCGCAGGCGTCCTCGATCGCCTGGCAGGCGCTCATCTGGTACGCCACCGGGCAGATCCCGCAGACCCGGGCGGTGATGTCGGGCGGCTCGGTGTGCGCCCGGCCGCGCAGGAACGCCTCGAAGAACCGGGGCGGTTCGTAGATGCTCAGCGACGCCTCCTCGACGAGGCCGTCCGCCACCCGCAGCACGAGGGTGCCCTCACCCTCCACGCGGGCCAGCGACCCGACGCGCAGCACCCGGGAGCCTCGGTGGGTCATGTCCGTGCCTCCTCCCCCTCGCCGGCGGACTCCCCCCGGGGGAGCCGGTCGAACGCGGTGGCGTTGAAGGTGCGCAGCAGCCGCCCGACCTCGCGGTCCCCGAGGCCGTCGCGGCGCAGCAGCGGCAGCAGCGCGGGCAGGTTCGCGGACCCCGACGGGCCGAAGCAGCCGTAGCAGCCGCGGCCGTACGCCGGGCAGATCGCCCCGCACCCGGCGTGCGTCACCGGGCCCAGGCAGGGCTCGCCCCGGGCGACGGTGACGCAGACGACGCCGCGCCGCTTGCAGGCGAAGCACACGCTGTGGTCGGGCACGTCCGGCTTGCGCCCGGCCAGGAACGCGGTGACGACCTCCAGCAGCTGGCCGCGGTCGACGGGGCAGCCGCGCAGCTCGAAGTCCACGTCGACATGGGCCGAGACGGGGGTCGACTCGGCGAGGGTGTCGAGGTAGTCGGGCCGCGCGTACACGGCGCGCGCGAACTCCGCCACGTCGGCGAAGTTCCGCAGCGCCTGGATGCCGCCGGCGGTCGCGCAGGCGCCGATCGTCACCAGCACCCGGCACTGCGCGCGGATCTCCCGGACCCGCTCGGCGTCCGCCGCGGTGGTGACGGAGCCCTCCACCAGGCCGAGGTCGTACGGGCCGGGCTCCACCGCGCTGGACGCCTCCAGGAAGTGCGCGATCCGTACCCGGCCCGCGAGGGCGAGCAGCTCGTCCTCGCAGTCCAGCAGGGTGAGCTGGCAGCCGTCGCAGGACGCCAGCTTGAACACGGCGAGAGTGGGGACGGACACGGTCGCGCACCTCCTTCAGCGGCGGCGGATCACAGCTCCCGTACGGACAACAGGTCCTCGGCCCGGTCCCAGCCGATCACCGGACCCTCCTGGCACAGCAGCACACCGCCCAGCTGGCAGTGGCCGCAGTGCCCCGTGGCGCAGCGCATGTTCCGTTCCAGCGAAACCCGGATCCGGTCGGCGGGCATCCCCAGACCGCACAGCGCCCGCGCCGTCACCCGGATCATCACCTCGGGACCGCACACGTACGCCGTGGTGTTCCCGGGCGTGAACCGGGCCTCGCCGAGCAGTTCGGTGACGACCCCGACGCGGGCGGGCCAGCCGGGGGAGGGGCGGTCCACGGTGACCGCGCAGCGCAGCGGGCTCCGCGCGGCCGTCCAGCCCCGCAGCTGACGGGCGTACGGCAGGTCGTGGGCGGTGCGGGCGCCGACGAGCAGGTTCAGCCGCCCGAAGTCCCGGGGCGTGGCGAGGGCGGCGGTCAGCAGGGGGCGCAGCGGCGCGAGCCCGATGCCGCCCGCCACGACCAGGACGTCCTGGCCACGGGCCCGGCGCAGGTCCCAGCCGGTGCCGAAGGGACCGCGCAGCCCGATCAGGTCACCGGGCCGCACCCCGCACAGCGCCGCCGACACCGCGCCGACCAGGCGGACCGTGTACGTCAGCTCGCTGCGGTCGATCCGGGACACCGACACCGGGATCTCGCCCACCCCGAAGGCGTACACCATCGCGAACTGCCCCGGCGCGAACGGCGCCAGCACCGCCGCGCCCGCCGGGACCAGCGTGACGCTGACCGTGTCGGACGTCTCCCGCCGTACCGCGGTCACCCGGTAGGGCAGCGGGGCGGCGGTCATGCCCGGCCCCGGGTGCCGTGCGGGGCGTACAGGTCGAGCAGCCGGAGCCGGGCGGCGTGCAGCCGGTCGGTGACCACCCGGCCGACCCAGGTCGCGACCGCGCGGCCGAACTCCGGGTCCCGCGCGCACATGGCCCGTACCGTCTCCGCGTCGAACTCCCAGGCCCGCACCGGGCTCTGCGCCTCCGCGCCCAGCTGCCACCAGTACGGCGGGAAGTGCCAGGACCAGCCCACGAGCTCCCCGTGGCCCAGCGACTCGATGACGACCGGACGGCGGCCCGGCACCGACAGGTCGAGGTCCACGGTGCCGGTGCGGACGATCCAGAACCGGTCGGCGCGCTGTCCCTCCTCGAACAGCCGGGCGCCCGACTCGAAGGAGACCTCGCGGGCGGTCTCCGTCAGCCGGGCGCGATGCTCGGCGGGCAGGGCGGCGGCGAGGGTGGTGGCGGTCATCGTGGCGACTCCTCAAGGGTCTCGGGCCGGGACCGGGCGGTGCGCTCCTCGCACAGCGCCGCGGCCTCCTCGGTGAGGTCGATGCCGACCGGGCACCAGGCGACGCAGCGCCCGCAGCCCACACAGCCGGAGCTGCCGAACTGCTCGTACCAGGTGGCGAGCTTGTGGGTGAGCCACTGCCGGTAGCGGCTGCGGCCCGAGGACCGCACGGGGCCGCCGTGCAGTCGGCTGAAGTCGAGGTCGAAGCAGGAGTCCCAGCGCTGCCACCGCTCGGCGTGCGCCCCGGTGAGGTCGGTGACCTCCTCGGTGGTGACGCAGAAGCAGGTCGGGCAGACCATGGTGCAGTTCCCGCAGGTCAGACAGCGGGCGGCGACGTCGTCCCAGCGGTCGGCTGTCAGGCTGTCGCCGAGCAGCGCGCGCAGGTCCACCGGCGGCATGGCGCGGCCCATCCGCTCCCGGGCGGCGGCCACGGCGCCCCGGGCGGCGGCGCGCGTGTCCTCGTCGGCCTCCCGGTGCGGGACGTCGGCGAGGACGGCCTCCCCGGCGTCGCTGCCGACGCGGACGAGGAAGCGGTGGCCCGCCGCGTCGACCAGTTCGGTCAGCGCGAGGTCGAAGCCCTCGTCGGCGCCGGGACCGCCGCCCATGGAGACGCAGAAGCAGGTCGCGCCGGGCTCCGTGCACTCGGCGGCCACCAGGAAGGCGCCGGTGCGCCGGGCCGCGTAGCCGCGGTCCTCGTAGCGGCCCCCGGCCAGCACCCGGTCCTGGACCGCGATCGCCCGCAGGTCACAGGGGCGTACGCCCAGGAAGGCGTACGACGGCCGCGCCGGTGTCTCCTCGGTGAACGTCAGCTCCCCGTCCGCCGCGCGGTCGGCGCTCCACAGCTTCTCCCGCTCGGGGTGCAGGAACGACTTCCACGACTGCGGTCCTGTGGTGTGCGCGAAGACCGCGCCGTCCGCCCGCGGCACCAGCCGGTAGCGGCCCGCCTCGACCTCGGTGCCCCAGCCGAACGGCAGCTCGTCCGCCGAGGTGATCTCCGCGAGGACGACGGCGGCGTCCCGCACGGTCGGTCCGACGACCGTGTGTCCCCGCGCGCGCAGCACCCGGACCAGGGCGTCGAGTCCGGCCCGGTCCAGTACGGCGGCGGTGCGGCGGTCTGACATCGGACTCCCCCTCCGTGCGGGTGCCGTGTGAGTGCCGTGCGGATGTCATGGAACTGCTCCTACCAGCGTCGGCCCGGACACCGCCCGCGGACCACGGGCCGCAGGGCCCCGAAGCCGGGTCGTTCGGCCCTGCCGGGGGAGGGGCTCCCGTACGCGCCGGGAGGGCGCGGGCACGGGGCGACGGGAAGGACTCACCCGCTTCTCGCGGATCCGAATTGCGCGGTGCGCGGCCGGGGGATGACCGCTTCTCCGCGTCTGTGCCGGGTCCTTCCCGTCACTTCAAGTACATCGCGCCCGCCCCCGCGCCAACAGGGCCGATCGGCCCCATCCGGGCCCCTGGCCCCGTCAGCCCCCGTCGCCGCCCCGGCGGGGCAGCGGCTCGCCCAGCTCGCCGGTGACCGCGTCCGCCATGGCCCGCAGCACCTCCAGGGTGCGCTCCGCCTCGGCCTCGTCGACCCGCGCGATGGCGAACCCGACGTGGACGACGACGTACGCCCCCACCCCCGCCTCCGGGGTGTAGGCGAGGCACACCTCGCGGCGCACCCCGCCGAAGTCGACCGTTCCCGTGCGCAGGCCCGCGTCCTCGCGGACGTCGACGATCCGGCCGGGGATGCCCAGGCACATCGCGCTCACCTCTCTCCCGCCAGCACGGCGGCGGCGACCGCCGTCTGTCCGTAGCTGATCCCGCCGTCGTTGACCGGCACCGCCCGGCCGGTGAGCACCCGGGTCCCCCGCGCCCGCAGCAGCCCGGTCACCTCGGCGAGCAGCCGCGGGTTCTGGAAGCAGCCGCCGCCCAGGCACACCGTCGGCGGGGCGCCCTCCGCCACCGCCCGCCCGACCAGCGCCGCGGTGACCTCGGCGACGGCGGTGTGGAAGGCGGCGGCCAGCCGGGGCACCGGCACCCCCGCGGCGACCCCTTCGAGCAGCGCGGTGAGCGTCGGGCCCGGGTCGTACACCCACAGCCCGTCCGCCCGCGCCAGCCGCCACGGCAGCGCGCCCGGCCGCAGCCGGCCCGCCGCGCTCTCCAGGGCGACGGCCGCCTGACCCTCGTACGACACCGTGTCGCCGAGGCCGAGCAGGCTCGCCGCCGCGTCGAACAGCCGTCCCGCGCTGGACGCGTGCGGGCAGTTGACGCCGCGCTCCACCATGGCCCGGACGAAAGCGGCCTCCCGGGCGTCGAGCCGGTCCGTGAACCGCCGCACCAGGGCGGGATCCGGCCGGGGGCCGCCCAGCGGCTCCAGGCCGTGCAGGTAGCCGAGCGCCATCCGCGACGGATGCCGGACCGCGGCCTCCCCGCCGGGCAGCGGCGCCCGCGCGAAGCGGCCCACCCTGCGGTACCCCGCCAGGTCGGCGACGAGCACCTCGCCGCCCCACAGCGTGCCGTCGTCGCCGTACCCCAGACCGTCGTAGGCGACGCCGACGAACGGCCCGGTCACGGCGTGCTCGGCGGCGACGGCGGCCACGTGCGCGTGGTGGTGCTGGACGGCGATCCGCCGCTCGAAACGCCGCTGCCCGCCCGCCCACCGGGTGGACAGGTAGCCGGGGTGCCGGTCGTGCGCGACGACGCGCGGGGCGACGCCGGTGAGCCGGGTCAGCTCCGCGTACGAGGTGGTGAAGGCGTCGTACGTCGCCGTGTCCGCGAGGTCCCCGGTGTGCGGGCCCAGGTGCGCCCGGCCCGCCTCGGCCAGCGTGAACGTGTGCTTGAGCTGGGCACCGGCGCCCACCACCGGGACGGGCGCGGCGACCGGCAGCGCCAGCGGCGCCGGGGCGTACCCGCGCGCCCGCCGCAGCGTGCGTGCCGTGCCGTGGGAGACCTGGACGACCGAGTCGTCGTAGCGGGCCCGGATGGGCCGGTCATGGGTCAGGAAGCCGTCCGCGACCGCGCCGAGCGAACGGCGGGCGGCGTCGTCGTCGGTGGCGATGGGCTCGTCGGCGAGGTTGCCGCTGGTGACGACGAGCGGCCGGGCCAGCGCGCGCAGCAGCAGGTGGTGCAGCCCCGTCGTGGGCAGGAACAGGCCCACCCGCCCGGTGCCGGGGTGCACCTCGGGCGCGAGCCGCCCGCCCCGGTGCTGGGCGGGGAGCAGCAGCACCGGCCGCTGCGGCGAGCCGAGCACGTCCTCCTCGGTACGGCCGGTGCGCGCCAGCCGCCGGACGGCGGCCAGGTCGGCCACCATCACGGCGAACGGCTTGGCGGGCCTGCGCTTGCGCCGCCTCAGCCGCGCGACCGCCCCGGCGTCGGTGGCGTCGCAGACCAGCTGGTAGCCGCCGAGCCCCTTCACCGCCACGATGCCGCCGTCCCGGACCGCCCGCACCGCCGCCTGGAGCGCGTCCTCGCCGGTCAGGTCCGCCCAGGCGAGCCGGGGGCCGCAGACCGGGCAGGCGAGGGGCTCGGCGTGGAAGCGCCGGTCGGCCGGGTCGGCGTACTCGGCCGCGCAGTCCGGGCAGAGCGGGAAGCGGCGCATCGTGGTGCGCTCCCGGTCGTACGGCAGGTCCTCGATGACGGTGGCGCGCGGGCCGCAGTCGGTGCAGTTGACGAACGGGTAGCGGTACCGCCGGTCGTCCGGGTCGAACAGCTCCGCCAGGCACGCGTCGCAGACCGCCGCGTCCGGGGGGATCTCACGGGGCGCGGCGGACGGGTCGGCCTGGCTGGCCACGACGGTGAACCCGGCGCGGTCGGGCGCACCGGGCGCGTCGGTCACGTCGATCCGGCGCACGGCGGCCAGCGGCGGCGGCCGGTCCCGGAGCCGCGCGACCAGCTCGCGCAGGGCGTCCGGGCGGCCGGAGACGGTCAGCTCGACGTGGCCGTCCACGTTGCACACCCAGCCGTCCAGGCCCAGCGCGGTGGCCGTGCGGTGCACGTAGGGCCGGAAGCCGACGCCCTGGACCCGCCCGAAGACCTCGATGTGCTGGGTGCGGCGGCGCTCACCCGCGGCCATGGCCCGCCTCCCGCCCGTCCGGCACCTCCCGGCGCACGTCCTCCTCGACCGCGTCCGCCAGCGCGTCCACCCGGGCGGCGACGGCGGCGGACAGGCCCCTGCCCAGCGACCGGTCGGCGCCCTCGACGGCGTACACGACCAGGCGGCGCGGCAGCCGGCCGAGGACCCGGGACAGCTCCACGGCGTCCCCGAGGCCCAGCCCGTGGGAGCTGGTGGTCGTGGTGCGGGCCGCGCCGGTGCCGTCCAGAGTGAGCCGGTGGACCCGGCCGGGGTACGGCGGCGCGGCGTGCGCGGCGTCGACCACGACCGCGAGGGCGGCGCCCTCCCACAGGGCCAGCAGCCTCGCCGGGTCGCCGTCGCAGTCCTCGACGACGGTGCCGGGCGGCAGCGGCCGGTCGGCGGCGCGCTCGGCCAGCCGGGCCGTCACGGCCCAGCCCACACCGTCGTCGTGGCGGAACTCGTTCCCGACCCCGATGACGACGATCCGGCCGACGGACATGTCCCGCTCCTCACTCCGGGCCCCACGGCCAGTGTGCGGCGACCGCGCCCGACCCGACAGGGGCCGAACGGACCCCGCCGGAGCCCGGACAGCCCCTGCCGCCCGGCCCCCGCCGCTGCCAGCGTGGGCATCGACCGGTACGGCACCCCGCACCTGCCCGAGGACGAGGCGGTGGGAACGATGACGACGACGGAACGGCCCCTGGTCGTGGGCGTGGACGGATCGGAGGGCTCGCTGGCGGCGGTGGACTGGGCCGTCGACGAGGCCGCCCGGCACGGCGTGCCCCTGCGCCTGGCGTACGCCTCCCTCTGGGAGCGCTACGAGAGCCTCACCCTGCTGGGCGGTGGTCCGCAGCGCCCCGCCGAGCGACTGGTGTCCGAGCACGTCGTCGCCGCCGCGGCCGAACGCGCCCGGCGCCGCGACTCCGGCGTGAAGCTCTCCACGGTCGTCCACGCCCAGGACCCGGCGGAGGCGCTGCTGCGGGCCGCCGACGACGCCTTCGCCCTGGTCACCGGGCACCGGGGGCGCGGTGAGCTGAAGGGGCTGCTGCTCGGCTCGGTGAGCCTGGCCGTCGCCGCCCGCGCGCACTGCCCGGTGATCGTCGTACGCGGCGACCGGGCCGCGCTGACCGGCGGCCACGGACGCGTGCTCCTCGGCGCCGGGGAACCGGGCACCGGGGACGCCGCCGCGCGGTTCGCCGTCCGCGAGGCCGAGGTCCGCGGCGACACCCTCGACGCGGTCCGCGCCTGGCGCTGCCCCGCCCACGAGAGCGCCGACGTCGCCGTCCTCGCCGAGGAACCCGCCCGCTACCACGAGGACCGCGCCATCACCCAGCTGGAGGAACTCCTCCGCGCCCCGCTCGCCGACCACCCCGCCGTCACCGTGCGCCGTACGACGGTGGAGGGGCAGGCGCGCCGGGTCCTGGTGCGGCACTCGGCCGCCGCCGACCTGGTGGTCGTCGGCGCCCGCCGCCGCCAGGGGCACTTCGGGCTCCAGCTCGGCCGGGTGGCCCACACGCTGCTGCACCACGCGATGTGCCCGGTCGCGGTGGTACCGCAGGAGGACTGAACGGTTCCCCGGACCCCTGGGGCACACCGGGCCGGGCCGGACGGCCCTTGCCCCTGGGACGCGCGTTGCGCACGCTGGTGGTCGGAGGCCCCTCGCGTCTCCGGCAGCGCGCGGCCCCACCGGCCGCCCCGCTCACCCACGGCATGACCTGGGAGGTGACGGTCATGATCAGGCCAGTTGTGGCCGGTGTGGACGGTTCCAGCGAAGGCTTCGCCGCCGCCGACTGGGCGGCGCGGGAGGCGCTGCGCCGCGGACTGCCCCTCCGGCTCGTGCACGCCTGGGAGGCGGGCCTCCCGGAGGGCGCCCCCGCGTCGGTCCTGCCCGAACTGCGGGCACCGCAGCAGCACGCCCGGCACGTCCTGCGCACCGCCCTCGACCGGCTGGGGGAGCGGTACCCGCAGCTGGCCATCACCGCCGAGCAGGTCGACAGGCTGCCCGTGCCCGCCCTGCTCGCCGAGTCCGAGCGGGGCGAACTCCTGGCCATCGGCAGCCAGGGACCCACCGGGCTCGGCGGTTTCGTCTCCGGGTCGGTCGCCCTGGCCACGGTCGCGCGCAGTGAGCGCCCGATCGTCCTGGTCCGGGGCGGCACGGCGGCCGAGGACGAGCACCTGCCGGACGCCGACGGCGCCCCGTCGGTGCGCACTCCCTGCCGGGAGGTCGCGGTCGCCGTCGACGTCGACGAGCCCAGCGACGACGTCCTCGCCTTCGCCTTCCGCGCCGCCGACCTGCGCCGGGCGCCGCTGCGGGCCGTGCACGCCTGGCACCTGCCGTTCGCCCACGGCTTCCCGGACGCCGCCGCACGCCAGGCCCGGCTCCGTGACTCCGCGGCCCGCGAACTGGCGGAACTCCTGCTGCCCTGGCGGGAGAAGTTCCCGACCGTGCCCGTCCTGGAGGTCTGCCACGAGGGCCGCCCGGCCCACGTCCTCGTCCCCGCCGCGGCCGACGCCTCCCTCCTGGTCGTCGGCCTCCGCCGCCGCCACGCCCCACCCACCCCGCGGACCGGCCCGGTCGCGCACGCCCTGATCCACCAGGTGGGGGGACCGGTGGCCCTGGTACCGCACGACTGAGGGCGCCCGGCCCGGTGTGCGGGGTCGCGCCGGGCGACGGGGTTCCACGAGCAGGTCCGCAAGGCCACGCGGCCGTGCACGGGGTGGGTGTTCGACAGGTGTTCGGGCGTCCGACGGCCTGAGGGAAGCCGACAACGCAGGCGCCGGAATCCTGTCGCCTTGCCTGCCGCCGTACCCGTGAGTCACTGATCAGACTGGGGCATCCCGCTACCCAAGGCAACGAGGGGGATCCACCCAATGACCGGCTCACGCATCGCCTCACTCGGCCACTACCAGCCCGCCAAGGTGCTCACCAACGAGGACCTGGCGGGCCTGGTCGACACCAGTGACGAGTGGATCACCAGCCGGGTGGGCATCCGCACACGCCACATCGCCGGGCCCGACGAGCCCGTGGACGAACTCGCCGCGCACGCCGCCGCCAAGGCGCTGGCCGCGGCGGGGCTCACCCCCGGCGACATCGACCTGGTCCTGGTCGCCACCTCCACCGCCGTCGACCGCTCCCCGAACACGGCCGCCCGCGTCGCCGCCCGGCTCGGCGTGCCCTCGCCCGCCGCGATGGACGTCAACGTCGTCTGCGCCGGGTTCACCCACGCCCTGGCCACCGCCGACCACACCGTGCGGGCGGGCGCCGCGACCCGGGCGCTGGTGATCGGCGCCGACAAGATGTCCGAGGTCACCGACTGGACGGACCGTACGACGTGTGTGCTCGTCGGCGACGGCGCGGGCGCCGCCGTCGTCGAGGCGTCGCCCGGCACCGGGGAGCCCGGCGTCGGGCCGGTGCTGTGGGGCTCGGTGCCGGAGATGGGGCACGCGGTGCGCATCGAGGGTGTCCCGGCACGGTTCGCGCAGGAGGGGCAGAGCGTCTACCGCTGGGCCACCACCCAGCTGCCGCCGATCGCCCGGCGGGCCTGCGAGCGCGCCGGACTGGCGCCCGCCGACCTCGCCGCGGTCGTCCTGCACCAGGCCAACCTGCGCATCATCGAACCGCTCGCCGAGAAGATCGGCGCCGTCAACGCCGTGGTCGCCCGTGATGTCACCGCGTCGGGCAACACCTCGGCGGCCAGCATCCCGCTCGCCTTCTCCAAGCTGGTCGAGCAGGGCGCGGTCACCAGCGGCGACCCGGTGCTGCTGTTCGGCTTCGGCGGCAACCTGTCGTACGCCGGACAGGTCGTACGGTGCCCGTGAGGCCGGGGCGGCGCCCGCTCCGGTCGGCGGTGTGACGCGGTCAACTCCGCGCCTCAGAACCGGTCGGCGTGCGCTCGGGCCCACTCCTCGAAGGTGCGCGGCGCCCGGCCGGTGACCTCCTCGACGGTCGGCAGCACCTCCGACTCGTCCAGCGTCCCGTCCACGAAGAAGCTGAAGAAGGCGTCCACGTACGGCACCGGCATCCGCGCCTCCAGCTCGGCGCGCGCCTCCGCGTCGGTGAGCCCCACGGCGCGCAGCTCCCGGCCCAGTACCTTGCCGAGGATCCGCACCCGGTCGGCGGGCAGCAGCGCCTCGGGGCCGGACACGTCGAGGACCCGGCCCTCGAACTCCGCCGAGCGCAGCGCGGCCATGACGGTCCGCGCGATGTCGTACGGGTCGATGTCGGCCGTCGCCACGTCCGGGAACGGCGCCCGCACGGTGTCGCCCGCGCGGAGCTGGTCCGCCAGTTGCAGCGCGTTGGACATGAAGCTGGTCGGCCGTACGCAGGTCCACGCCAGCCCGGACTCCCGCACCGCCTCCTCCGCGTCGATCATGTACGCGGCGACCGCGTTGCCGGTGTCGCCGGTCCCCGCCGACCGGCCGGACAGCAGCACGACCCGCCGTACGCCCGCCGCCCGCGCGTCCGCCAGGATCTGCCGCTGACCGGCGTACCCGGGCATCAGGAACATTCCCGTCACGCCGTCCAGCGCGTCCCGCACCGTCCCGGGCTCGTTGAGGTCGCCCGCCGCGGCCTCCGCCCCCGGCGGCAGCCCGTCCGGCCGCCCGGCGCGGCTCAGCGCGCGCACCGGCTCACCGGCCCCGGCGAGGGCCCGTACCAGCTCGCCGCCGACGTTCCCGGTCGCACCCGTCACTAAGAACATGCGGTCGTCACCGTCCTCTCCCGTCGCCCGGACCGTGTTCGGCCCGGCGTCGACGCCTATCCTCGGCGCCCGGACCGGGCGACACCAGCGCGCCACGCGACCCGGCCGATTGCCGGATTCATCGCGGTGTGCGGTGGTGTGCTCCCCCTCTTTGTCCTGCGAGTGGAAAAAGTCGTCGGTAATTCGCGCACGACTTCTTCCCAGTCGTGGCAGCCGCTGCTACGTTCCGTACCGAAGCAAGCCACACAGGTGGCCGGAAACCGGCGCGCACTGGCCGACAGAGGCGGGGAGGGGTTCGTGAGACGCATGACGGCACGACCCGCCAACTCCCACCAGGCCAGGCTGCTGAAGCTGCTGCGCGACGGCGGTCCCAACTCCCGGGCCCAGCTGGGCGACCAGGTCGACCTGTCCCGGTCCAAGCTGGCGGTGGAGGTGGACCGGCTGCTGGAGACCGGTCTCGTGGTCGCCGACGGGCTCGCCGCCTCGCGCGGTGGCCGCCGGTCCCACAACATCCGGCTCGCCCCGAACCTCCGGTTCCTCGGCGTCGACATCGGCGCGACCTCCATCGACGTCGCGGTCACCAACGCCGAGCTGGAGATCCTGGGGCACATCACCCAGCCCATGGAGGTGCGCGAGGGCCCGGTCGCGGTCTTCGAGCAGGTCCTCGCCATGGCGGCCAAGCTGCGGGCCTCCGGGCTCGCGGAGGGCTTCGACGGCGCCGGGATCGGCGTCCCGGGCCCGGTGCGCTTCCCCGAGGGCGTCCCCGTGGCGCCGCCGATCATGCCGGGCTGGGACGGCTTCCCCGTGCGGGAGGCGCTCAGCCAGGAACTCGGCTGCCCGGTCATGGTCGACAACGACGTGAACCTCATGGCGATGGGGGAGCAGCACGCCGGGGTCGCCCGGACCGTGGGTGACTTCCTCTGCGTCAAGATCGGCACCGGTATCGGCTGCGGCATCGTCGTCGGCGGAGAGGTCTACCGCGGTACGACGGGCAGCGCGGGCGACATCGGACACATCCAGGCCGTACCCGACGGGCGTCCCTGCGCCTGTGGCAACCGGGGCTGCCTGGAAGCCCACTTCAGCGGCGCCGCGCTCGCCCGCGACGCCCTGGAGGCGGCCCAGCAGGGCCACTCGGCCGAACTCGCCGCACGGCTGGAGACCGGCGGCGGCCTCAGCGCCGCCGACGTCGCCGCCGCCGCTGCCGCGGGCGACGCCACCGCCCTGGACCTGATCCGCGAGGGCGGCAACCACACCGGCAAGGTCATCGCCGGTCTGGTCAGCTTCTTCAACCCCGGCCTGGTGGTGATCGGCGGCGGGGTGACCGGCCTCGGCCACAACCTGCTCGCCGCGATCCGCACCCAGGTCTACCGCCAGTCGCTGCCCCTGGCGACCGGCAACCTCCCCATCGTCCTAGGCGAGTTGGGGCCCACCGCCGGAGTCATCGGCGCGGCCCGGCTCATCAGCGACCACCTGTTCTCACCGGCGTAAACCCGTAGTCCAGTCCAGCGCACAGCACCGCACCGCACCACCCCGCCCCGTTTCGCGCTGCCCTGCTCCACCCTGTTCCGCCGCCCGGCCCCGCCCCGCCTCGCTCCACCCCGCCCCGCCTTGCTCCGCCCTGCCCTGAACCGGCCCGCACGCCCGCCCGCCAAGGGGAACCCACATGGCACCAGAACCACCCCTCCTCAGCATGTCCGGCATCACCAAGTCGTTCCCCGGAGTCCGCGCCCTGGACGGAGTCGACCTCGACGTCCAGGCCGGTGAGGTGCACTGCCTGCTCGGCCAGAACGGCGCCGGGAAGTCCACTCTGATCAAGGTCCTCGCGGGCGCCCACCAGCCCGACGGCGGCACCATCCGCTGGCGCGGCGAGGCCGTCACCCTGCGCTCCCCGATCGCCGCCATGCGCCTCGGCATCGCCACCATCTACCAGGAACTCGACCTGGTGGAACACCTGTCCGTCGCCGAGAACGTCCACCTCGGCCACGAACCCACCGCCGCCGGCTTCGTCGTGCGGCGCGGCACCGCCCGCGCGTCCACGGCCGAGCTGCTGAAGCGGCTCGGCCACCCGGAGATCGACCCGGCGCGCCTGGTGGGGGAGTTGTCGGCGGCGCAGCAGCAGATCGTGTCGATGGCGCGGGCGCTCTCCCACCACGTACGGCTGATCGTGATGGACGAGCCGTCCGCGGCGCTCGACCCGGACGAGGTCGACAACCTCTTCCGCATCGTCGGCGACCTCACCGCCGAGGGCGTCGCCGTCGTCTACATCTCGCACCGCCTGGAGGAGATCCGGCGGATCGGGGACCGGGTCACCGTGCTCAAGGACGGCCGGGCGGTGGCGGGCGGACTGCCCGCCAAGTCCACCCCGACCCGCGAGGTCGTCGCGATGATGACCGGCCGCAACGTCGAGTACGTCTTCCCGGACCGGCCCGTCGCCCCGGCCACCGCCGCGCCCCTGCTCCAGGTGCGCGGACTGGCCCGGGAGGGCGAGTTCGAGCCGCTGGACCTGGAGGTGCGCCCGGGGGAGATCGTCGGGCTGGCCGGGCTGGTCGGCTCGGGGCGGTCGGAGATCCTGGAGACCGTGTACGGCGCCCGCAAGCCGACCGCCGGTCAGGTGCTGGTCGACGGCCGGCAACTGCGGCCCGGCAGCGTCCGCGCAGCCGTCCGCGCCGGACTCGGGCTCGCCCCCGAGGAACGCAAGGCGCAGGCCCTGCTCATGCTGGAGTCGGTCACCCGGAACGTCTCCGTCTCCTCCATGTCCCGCTTCTCCCGCGGCGGCTGGATCGACCGCGGCGCCGAACTGGGCGCCGCGCGGGCCGCCACCCGCCAGCTGTCGCTGCGGCCCGACAACCCGTCCGTGCCGGTGCGCACCCTGTCCGGCGGCAACCAGCAGAAGGCGGTCCTCGCGCGCTGGCTGCTGCGCGGCTGCCGGGTGCTGCTGCTCGACGAACCCACCCGCGGCGTCGACGTGGGCGCCCGCGCCGAACTGTACGCGGTCGTCCGCCGACTGGCCGACGACGGCCTCGGGGTGCTGCTCGTGTCCAGCGAGGTGCCCGAGGTGCTCGGCCTCGCCGACCGCGTCCTGGTGCTCCGTGAGGGCCGCGTCGTACACAGCGCGCCCGCCCGTGAACTCGACGAACACCGCGTACTCGACCTCGTGATGGAAGGAAGCCCGGCGTCATGACGCAGCACGTCTCCCCGCCGCGGGACAGCGCCGACAAGGTGCCGTCGGCGCCCCGGACCCCCGACTGGCGCGGCATCCTGTTCCGCGCCGACGTCCGCACCCTGAGCCTGCTGGGTGTCCTCGCCGTCCTCGTCGTCATCGGCGGCGTCACCAAGCCCGACGAGTTCCTCGACACCCGCAACCTCCAACTCGTCCTCACCCAGGCGTCCGTCATCGGTGTCGTCACCGTCGGCATGACCTTCGTCATCACCTCCGGCGGCATCGACCTCTCGGTGGGCGCGATCGTCGCCCTCGCCTCGGTGTGGGCGACCACCGTCGCCACCCAGGAGTACGGCTTCGGCGGCATCCTCTTCACCGCCGTACTCGTCGGCGTCGGCTGCGGCCTGGTCAACGGACTGCTCATCGCCTACGGCGGGATGGTCCCGTTCATCGCCACCCTCGCCATGCTCGCCTCCGCCCGCGGCCTCGCCCTCCAGATCACCGACGGCCGCACCCAGATCGTCACCGTCGACAGCGTCCTCGACCTCGGCGAACGCGACGCGTACGTGCTCGGCATCCCGCCACTGGTCCTCGTCTTCGCGTTCGTGACCATCGTGGGCTGGCTGGTGCTCAACCGCACCACCTTCGGCCGCCGCACCGTCGCCGTCGGCGGCAACCCGGAGGCCGCCCGCCTCGCCGGGATCGACGTCCGCCGCCAGCGCCTCTACCTCTACCTGCTGTCCGGACTGTGCTGCGGCATCGCCGCCTTCCTGCTGATCATCCTGTCCGGCTCCGGCCAGAACACCAACGGAAACCTCTACGAACTCGACGCCATCGCCGCCGCGATCATCGGCGGCACCCTGCTCAGCGGTGGCCGGGGCACCATCACCGGCTCCGTGCTCGGCGTCCTGATCTTCACCACCATCACCAACATCTTCGCCCTGAACAACCTGCAGAGCGACGTCCAGCAGATCGCCAAGGGCGCGATCATCGTCGCCGCCGTGCTGGTCCAACGCCGTACCGCGAGCACGACATGAGGAAAGGGTTCACCGCCATGACACAGCTCCCCACACGCAGAGGCATGCTCTTCGGGACCGCCGCCGTCTCGGCCGGTGCCCTCCTCGCCGGTTGCACGAGCAACGAGTCCAGCGACAAGGACAGCGACAAGGCCGACAACAACCAGCCCGCCGCCGACGACAAGCCCGGCAAGCAGGTCACCATCGGCTTCGCCGGACCCCAGGCCGACCACGGCTGGCTCAACGCCATCAACGACAACGCCAAGAGCCGCGCCGGGAAGTACTCCGACGTCACATTGGAGATCACCGAGGGCTCCAACGACACCGCCCAGCAGATCGGCCAGATCGAGACCCTCATCAACAAGAAGGTCGACGTCCTGGTGATCCTGCCCGCCGACGGCAAGGCACTCACCCAGGTCGGCCTGAAGGCGATGCGCGCGGGCATCCCCGTGATCAACCTCGACCGCATCTTCAACAGCCCGCAGGCCTACCGCTGCTGGATCGGCGGCGACAACTACGGCATGGGCCTCAACGCCGGGCACTACATCGGCGAGCAGCTCAAGGACAAGCCGGACGCCCGCGTCATCGAACTCGCCGGGCTCGACAACCTGGAACTGACCCAGCAGCGCACCCAGGGCTTCGACGACGCCCTGAAGAACTACCCCAACATCAAGAAGGTCGCCCGGCAGGCCGCCGAGTTCACCGTGGAGTCCGGGCAGGCCAAGATGGCCCAGCTGCTCCAGGCCCAGTCCGACTTCGACGCCCTGTGGAACCACGACGACGACCAGGGCGTGGGCGCCCTGCGCGCCATCGAACAGGCCGGACGCGACGACTTCCTGATGGTCGGCGGCGCGGGCGCGCTCTCCGCCTTCCAGGCCATCGAGGCGGACGACAGCGTCCTGAAGGCCACCGTCCTCTACCCGCCCACCATGGCCGCCTCCGCGATCGACCTCGCCCGCGCCCTCGGCCAGGGCAAGGGCGTCGGCGGCATGGCCGAGTACGAGATCCCCGCCTCGATCACGCTCTACTCGGCCGTCGTGGACAAGGAGAACGTCGGACAGTACATGTCCACCGGCTTCGAGTGAGGCGTCCCGCACCACGGGCCCGGCCCGCCGCAGACGACGGGCCGGGCGCCACCCCCCACCGCGCCACGACGACCAGGAGGAGTCATCCAATGGGACAGCCGCAGCAGCCCGAAGGGCCCGACGACGAGGGCGCGGCCCCGGCGCCGCCCCTGCGCATCGGCATGGTGGGCTACGCCTTCATGGGCGCCGCCCACTCCCAGGGCTGGCGCACCGTGGGCCACGTCTTCGACCTGCCCCGGCGGCCCGTCATGACCGCGATCTGCGGACGCGACGCCGCCGCGGTGCGCGCCGCGGCCGACCGGCACGGCTGGGCGACGGCGGAGACCGACTGGCGCGCCCTGGTCGCCCGCGACGACATCGACCTCGTCGACATCTGCACCCCCGGCGACAGCCACGCCGAGATCGCGCTCGCCGCGCTCGCCGCGGGCAAGCACGTGCTGTGCGAGAAGCCCCTCGCCAACACCGTCGAGGAGGCCGAGGCCATGTCCGCGGCGGCCGACGCGGCCTACGAACGCGGCCAGCTCGCCATGGTCGGCTTCAACTACCGCCGGGTGCCGGCCACCGCCCTGGCCCGCCGGATGATCGCCGAGGGCCGCCTCGGCACGCTGCGGCACGTCCGGGTGACGTACCTCCAGGACTGGCTGACCGACCCGGAGTTCCCGCTCACCTGGCGGTTGCGCAAGGAACACGCGGGCTCCGGCGCGCTGGGCGACCTGGGCGCGCACATCGTCGACCTCGCGCAGTACCTCGTCGGCGAGCCGCTGGCCGGGGTCTCCGCGCTGACCGAGACGTTCGTACGGCACCGGCCGCTGCCCGGCGGACCCAGCAGCGGGCTGACGGCCGTCTCCGCCGACGGCACCGGGGAGGTCACCGTCGACGACGCCGCCGTGTTCACCGGCCGGTTCGCCTCCGGCGCCCTCGCCTCCTTCGAGGCCACCCGCTACGCCACCGGCCGCAAGAACGCGCTGCGCCTGGAACTCAACGGCGAGCGCGGCTCCCTCGCCTTCGACCTGGAGCGCCTGAACGAACTCTGGTTCCACGACGCCACCGAGCCGGACACCCACTCCGGCTTCCGCCGCATCCTCGTCACCGAACCCGACCACCCCTACCTCCACGCCTGGTGGCCGCCGGGTCACGGCCTCGGCTACGAGCACACCTTCGCCCACCAGGCCCGCGACCTGGTGCACGCCGTCGCCGAGGGCCGCCGCCCCGAGCCGTCCTTCGCGGACGGGCTCCAGGTGCAGCGGGTGCTGGCGGCGGTGGAGGAGAGCGCGGAGAAGAACAGCGTGTACACGCCGGTCGCGGCGTGAGGGCCGGCAGCGCGGACGTCCGTCGCCGTCTGACCGCCGCCCGCCGGTTCCCGCCGCCTGTGACCGGTCGCCGTCTGCCCGCTGTCCGTCCGTTGTCCGCCGCCCGTGACCGCCTGTGACCGCCCGCCGCCTGACCGCCGCCTGACCGCTGTCTGATCGTCGTCTGAGGAGGACCGCCCGGATGCCCCGCGACTTCACGCTCTTCACCGGCCAGTGGGCCGATCTGCCGCTGGAAGAGGTCTGCCGCCTCGCCCGCGACTTCGGCTACGACGGCCTCGAACTCGCCTGCTGGGGCGACCACTTCGAGGTCGACAAGGCCCTCACCGACCCCGCGTACCTGGACTCCCGGCGCGCCCTGCTCGACAAGTACGGCCTGAAGTGCTGGGCCATCTCCAACCACCTCGTCGGCCAGGCCGTCTGTGACGCCATCATCGACGAACGCCACCAGGCCATCCTGCCCGCCCGGATCTGGGGCGACGGCGAGGCGGAGGGGGTGCGGCGGCGGGCCGCCACCGAGATCGCGGACACCGCCCGCGCCGCCGCCGCGTTCGGCGTGGACACCGTCATCGGGTTCACCGGCTCCGCCATCTGGCACCTGGTCGCGATGTTCCCGCCCGCCCCGGAGTCGATGATCGAGCGCGGGTACGAGGACTTCGCCGCACGCTGGAACCCGATCCTGGACGTCTTCGACGCCGAGGGCGTGCGGTTCGCGCACGAGGTCCACCCGAGCGAGATCGCCTACGACTACTGGACGACCGTACGCGCCCTCGACGCGGTCGACCGCCGACCGGCGTTCGGCCTCAACTTCGACCCCTCGCACTTCGTGTGGCAGGACCTCGACCCGGTCGGCTTCCTGTGGGACTTCCGGGACCGGATCTACCACGTGGACTGCAAGGAGGCCCGCAAGCGCCTCGACGGCCGCAACGGCCGCCTCGGCTCCCACCTGCCCTGGGGCGACCCGCGCCGCGGCTGGGACTTCGTCTCCGCCGGACACGGGGACGTCCCCTGGGAGGACGTCTTCCGGATGCTGCGCTCCATCGACTACCAGGGACCCGTCTCCGTGGAGTGGGAGGACGCGGGCATGGACCGCCTGCAAGGCGCGCCGGAGGCGCTGAAACGACTCAAGGCGTACGACTTCGAACCGCCGACGGCGTCGTTCGACGCGGCGTTCGGCAACTGACCCCCCGCGACTCCCGCTTCCGGGGTGACGGCGCACCCCGGCGCACGTACTGGCCCGCACCACCCGCACCCGCCCGTACAACCGGCCCCTTCCTGGAGGCATCCGTGCACGGGAACGACCGCACCACCCGTCCCTCCCGCCCCACACCACACCCCCTCCTGCGCAGAGCCGTCGCCCTGCTCAGCGGTGCCCTGCTGGCCGGCGCGTCCCTGACGCTCGCCGCGCCGCAGGCCACCGCCGCCGACCCCACGGACGTGTCCGCCGACGTCTTGGCCGCCGCGGAGGACTTCCAGCAGGTCACCCTCGCCAAGGGCGAGGCGGAGGTCGGGGAGCCCATGTCGCTCGCCGTCCTCCCGGACCGCTCGGTCCTGCACACCTCCCGCGACGGCGAACTCCGCCTCACCGACGCCGCGGGCAACACCAAGCTCGCCGGGAGACTCGACGTCTACTCCCATGACGAGGAGGGCCTCCAGGGCATCGGCGTCGACCCGAACTTCTCAGAGAACCGATTCATCTACCTCTACTACGCGCCCCCGCTGAACACCCCCGCGGGCGACGCCCCCGAGACCGGCACCGCCGCCGACTTCGCGCCCTTCGACGGCGTCAACCGCCTCTCCCGCTTCGTCCTCGACGAGGACGGCACCCTGGACAACGCCAGCGAGACGAAGATCCTCGGCGTCCCGGCGTCCCGCGGCATCTGCTGCCACGTCGGCGGCGACATCGACTTCGACGCGGCGGGCAACCTGTACCTGTCGACCGGCGACGACTCCAACCCGTTCCAGTCGGACGGCTTCACGCCCATCGACGAGCGCGCCGACCGCAACCCGGCCTTCGACGCACAGCGGTCCTCCGGCAACACCAACGACCTGCGCGGCAAGATCCTGCGCATCAAGGTCAACGCCGACGGCTCGTACGCCATCCCCGGGGGCAACCTCTTCGCCCCCGGCACCGACAAGACGCGGCCCGAGATCTACGCCATGGGCTTCCGCAACCCGTTCCGCTTCAGCGTCGACAAGGCCACCGGCATCCTCTACGTCGGCGACTACGGCCCCGACGCGGGCTCGGCCGACCCCGACCGCGGCCCGGCCGGGCAGGTCGAGTTCGCCCGCGTCACCGGCCCCGGCAACTTCGGCTGGCCGTACTGCACCGGCGACAACGACGCCTACGTCGACTACGACTTCGCCACCGGCACCTCCGGCGCGCCCTTCGACTGCGCCGCCCCGGTGAACGACTCCCCGCACAACACCGGCCTGACCGAGCTGCCCCCGGCGCAGGCCGCCTGGATCCCGTACGACGGCGCGTCGGTCCCCGAGTTCGGCAGCGGCTCCGAGTCCCCGATGGGCGGCCCGGTCTACCACTACGACGCCGCGCTCGACTCCCCGGTCAAGTTCCCCGAGGCATACGACGGCGACTTCTTCGCCGGTGAGTTCGGCCGCCGCTGGATCAAGCGGATCTCCAGCGACGCCGACGGCACCGTGCGGTCCATCAACGACGTGCCCTGGACCGGCACCCAGGTGATGGACATGGCCTTCGGCCCGGACGGCGCCCTGTACGTCCTCGACTACGGCCTCGCATGGTTCGGCGGCGACGAGAACTCCGCCCTGTACCGCATCGAGAACGCCACCGACGGCCACTCCCCGGTCGCGCGGGCCACCGCCAACCGCACTTCCGGGCAGGCCCCGCTGCGGGTGCGCTTCTCCTCCGCGGGCACCAGCGACCAGGACGGCGACGCCCTCACCTACCACTGGGACTTCGGTGACGGCGCCACCTCCACCGCCGCCAACCCCACCCACCGCTACCGCGCCAACGGCACCTACACCGCCACCGTGACCGCCGAGGACCCCTCCGGCCGCACCGGCAGCGCCAGCGTCCAGATCGTCGTCGGCAACACCGCGCCCACCGTGGTCCTGGAGAGGCCGAAGGACGGGCAGCTGTTCAGCTTCGGTGACGCCATCCCGTTCCGGGTGAAGGTCACCGACCCCGAGGACGGCAAGACCGTCGACTGCTCCAAGGTCACCGTCAACTTCATCCTCGGCCACGACACCCACGGCCACCCGCTGACCTCCGCCAAGGGCTGCTCCGGCACCCTGCAGACCAGCGCCGACGGCGGCCATGACGAGGACGCCAACATCTTCGGCGTCGTCGACGCCGAGTACACCGACAACGGAGGCGGCGGCCAGGCCCCGCTGACCAGCCACGACCAGCACGTCACCCAGCCGAAGCACCGCCAGGCCGAGCACTTCGGCGACAGCTCCGGCGTCAGCGTGATCAGCAAGGAGACCGCGCACGGCGGCCGGACGGTCGGTGACATCAACGACGGCGACTGGATCTCCTTCACGCCGTACGCCCTCGCCAACGCCGAGAGCGTCACCGCGCGGATCTCCTCCGGCGGCGCGGGCGGCACCCTGGAGATCCGGGCGGGCTCCGCCACCGGCACCCTCCTCGGCACGGCCACGGTGCCCGTGACCGGCGGCTGGGACACCTTCCAGGACGTCAGCGCCGACCTGTCCCGCGCGCCGCGCTCCACCACCACGCTGTACCTGGTGTTCAAGGGCAGCGGCACCGGAGCCCTGTTCGACGTGGACGACTTCACCTTCACCACCGGCTGAGGGAGGCAGCGATGACCCGTCCCACCGCACGACCCGTCACCGCCGTCGTCGGCTCCGCGCTGCTCCTCGGCTGCGTGGCCGCCACCCCGGCCGTGTCCCAGTCGGCGCCGGTCACCGACGCGTCGCGGATCCTGGTCTTCTCCAAGACGGCCGGTTTCCGGCACGACTCCATCCCCGAAGGGGTGAACGCCCTGCGGGAACTCGGCGCCGACGGCGGCTTCACCGTCGACGCCACCGAGGACGCGGGCGCGTTCACCGCCCGCAACCTGCGGAAGTACGACGCCGTCGTCTTCCTCTCGACGACGGGCGACGTCCTCGGCCCCGCCCAGCAGCGCGCCTTCGAGGGCTACATCCGCAAGGGCGGCGGCTACGTCGGCATCCACGCCGCCGCCGACACCGAGTACGACTGGGCCTTCTACGGCGGCCTCGCGGGCGCCTACTTCCAGTCGCACCCGGCGATCCAGCCCGCCACGGTCGACGTCGAGGACCGGGCCCACCCCGCCACGGCGGGCCTGGAGAAGGCGTGGAACCGCACCGACGAGTGGTACAACTACCGCTCCAACCCGCGCGAACACGCCCATGTCCTCGCCTCCCTCGACGAGTCCTCCTACACCGGCGGCACCATGCGGGGCGACCACCCGATCGCCTGGTGCCAGAACTACCAGGGCGGCCGGGCCTTCTACACCGGCGGCGGCCACACCAAGGAGTCCTACGCCGAACCCGCCTTCCGGCAGCACCTGCTGGGCGGCATCCGCTGGGCCACCGGCGCCGCCCAGGCCGACTGCCGCCCCGAGACCGGCTACCGTCCGCTCTTCGACGGCACCGCCGCCTCGCTGGACGGCTGGCGGCAGGCGGGCCCCGGCTCCTTCGAGCTGGGCGCCGACGGCACGCTCACCACGTCGGGCGGCATGGGGATGCTCTGGTACGCCGCCTCCCGCTTCGGGGCCTACTCCCTGAAGCTCGACTGGCGGATGGCCAGCGACTCCGGCGACGACAACTCCGGCGTCTTCGTCGGCTTCCCGCCCTCCGACGACCCGTGGTCGGCGGTCGACAACGGCTACGAGATCCAGATCGACGCCACCGACGCCCCGGAGAAGACCACCGGCGCCGTGTACGACTTCCAGTCCGCCGACGTCGCCCTGCGCGACCGCGCGCTGAACCCGCCGGGGGAGTGGAACACGTACGAGATCAGGGTGGAGGGCGAACGGCTGCGCGTCTGGCTCAACGGCGTGCTCATCAACGACTTCACCAACACCGACCCGGCCCGCAGCCTCACGGACGGACACATCGGCATCCAGAACCACGGAGCCGCCGACCAGGTGTCCTTCCGCGACGTGCGGATCAGGGAACTGCCCGCGGGCGCCACCACGGCCGCGCCGGGCGACTGAGCGGCGGCGGGCGGGAGACGCCGGACTCCCGCCCGCCGTCATCCACCGCACCCCGTCCCCGTCGTTTCTCCCCTCCCGGCCCCCGGCTTCCCGGCTCCCCCGGCTTCCCGGTCCCCCCGGCCTTGTGGCGGGGGCACCCGGCCGCCGCCGGAGCCGGGTCCGGTGGGCCACCAGGGTTCGCGCACGACAAGGAGGCTGCCCATGTCCGCGTCCCTTCCCCGTCCCCGCGTCGGCGTCTGGCTGATCGGCGCACGCGGTTCCGTCGCCACCACCGTGGTCGCGGGCTGCGCCGCCATGACGGCCGGCCTGCACCCGCCCACGGGCATGGTCACCGAGACCCCGCCCTTCGCGGGCACCGGCCTGCCACCCCTCGCCGCCCTCGTCTTCGGCGGCCACGACACCATCGACTGCCCCCTCCCCAAACGCGCCGAAGCACTCGCCGCGGGCGGCGTGCTCCCCGCCGGGCTGCCCGCCGCCGTCGCCGCCGAACTCGCCGCCGCCGACGCCGAGATCCGCCCCGGCGGCCCCGCCCCCGGCGACACCCGCACCCCCGACGGCCTGGTCACCGCCTTCGCCGCCGACATCGAGGACTTCGTACGGCGCCACGAGCTGACCCGGGCCGTGGTGGTGAACGTCGCCTCCACCGAGCCCGCGCCCACCGACGGCACCCTGCCGCCCAGCTCCCTCTACGCGGCGGCGGCCCTCCGCGCGGGCTGCCCGTACGTCAACTTCACCCCCTCCACCGGACTCCACCACCCCGCCCTCGCCGACGAGGCCGCCGCCAGCGGACTGCCGTACGCGGGCCGGGACGGCAAGACCGGCCAGACCCTGCTGCGCGCCGCCCTCGGCCCGATGTTCGCCCAGCGGGCGCTCGACGTGCGGGCCTGGTCCGGCACCAACCTGCTCGGCGGCGGCGACGGCGCCGCGCTGGCCGACCCGGCCGCCGCGGCGGCGAAGAACGCGGGCAAGGAACGCGTCCTCGCCGACACCCTCGGCACCACACCCGAGGGCGAGGTCCACATCGACGACGTGCCCGCCCTCGGCGA
This sequence comes from Streptomyces sp. NPDC006997, assembly GCF_040635175.1. Lineage (NCBI taxonomy): Bacteria > Bacillati > Actinomycetota > Actinomycetes > Kitasatosporales > Streptomycetaceae > Streptomyces > Streptomyces sp. NPDC006997. The sequence continues at coordinate 181,840 of NZ_JBEYHH010000005.1, read as the reverse complement.
CTGGAAGACCGCCTGGGACCACATCGCCTTCGACGGCTTCCTCGGCTCCCGCATGATCCTCCAGACCATCTGGCAGGGCTGCGACTCCGCCCTCGCCGCACCGCTCGTCCTCGACCTGGCCCGCCTCACCCTGCGCGCCCACGAGGCGGGCATGACCGGCCCGCTCAGTGAACTCGGCTTCTACTTCAAGGACCCGGTGGGGGACGGGCCGTCCGCCCTGGCCGACCAGTACGCGGCCCTGACCGCGCTCGCCGCCCGGCTGCGCGCCGCCGAACCCGCCGCCCACCGGAACGCCCCGCGGCCGGGGGAGGCACGGTGAGGGCGGCGCTCGTGCCGAAGGCCGTGACGGCGGCGGTGACCGTGGTGGGGACGGCGGCGGTGGCCACCGCGGTGACGACGGTGATGACCAGGGAGGTGAACAAGAGGACGACCAGGCAGCTGAACAAGGGGACGACCAGGGAGGTGACCACGAGGGTGGCCAGGGAGGCGACCATGAGGATGGCCAAGGGGGTGACCACGAGGGTGACCAGGGGGGTGACCACGAGGGTGGGCCGCCCGCCCTCCGGTCGGGCCGGCAGCCCGGAGCAGACCGGCAGCCCCGACCGCACGGCACACCACCGGAGCGTCGGCAGGCGCCGCGCCCGCCGTGCCTGGGCCGAACTCCTGCGCCTCCCGGCCCTGTTCACCGTCCCCGGCGACGCGCTCGCCGGGGCCGCCGCCACCGCCGGGCGTCCCACCTCCCGTACCTTCCTCGCCATCGGCTCCTCCCTCTGCCTGTACTCCGCCGGCATGGTCCTCAACGACTGGGCGGACCGCGCCGAGGACGCCGCCGAACGCCCGCACCGCCCCCTGCCGTCCGGCAGGGTCCGCCCCGCCGCCGCCCTCACCGCGGCGTGCGCCCTCACCGGCGCCGGACTCGCCCTCGCGGCCCGCGCCGGACGCCCCGCCCTCACCGTCGCCGCCCCGTTGGCGGCCACGGTCTGGGCCTACGACCTGAAGCTGAAACACACCCCCGCGGGACCCGCGGCCATGGCCGCCGCCCGCGCCGCCGACCTGCTGCTCGGCGCGGCGACCACCGCCGGCCGCACCCGTGACGCCCTCCCTTCCGCCGCCCTCCTCGGCACCCACACCCTCGCCGTCACCACCGTCTCCCGCCACGAGACCCAGGGCGGTTCCCCCCTGGCTCCCTTGGCGGCCCTCGCCGCGACGACCGCCCTCACCGGGCTGCTGACCCGCGGCTCACCCAGACCCCCGGCAGACCGGAGGAACGCAGCCACCTCCGGTCTGCCGGGCAGCACGGCCCACCGGGCCGGGAGTCCCAGCGGTACCGCCAGCCCCAGCGGTGCCGCCCGTTCCGGTGCCGCGCGCCTCAGCGGTGCCGCCGGTCCCGGTGCCGCGCGCCCCAGCGGCGCCCCGGGACGCGGCGCCTGGCGGACCGGCGGTGCCGCCGGTCCCGACACCCTGCGCACCGGCCTCGGTCTGCTCTACGCGGCCACCGCCGCCCGCCCTTACGCCCACGCCCTCCTCAACCCCTCACCCCCGCTCACCCAACGCGCCGTCAGCGGCGGCATCCGCGCCACCATCCCCCTCCAGGCCGCCCTGTCCGCCCGCTCCGGAGCCACGGTCACCGCCCTGTGCGTCGCCGCGCTCGCCCCGCTCGGCCGCAGGTACGCCAGGAAGGTGAGCGTCACATGAGCCCCAGCCCCACCCCCGCCGCCGTACCCGGCCCGTTCCGCTTCGGCTACGGCACCAACGGCCTCGCCGACCTCCGTCTCGACGACGCCCTGGCCCTGCTCGCGGACCTCGGCTACGACGGCGTCGGGCTCACCCTCGACCACATGCACCTGGACCCGCTGGCCCCCGACCTCGCCGCCCGCACCCACCGGGTCGCCCAGCGGCTGGCGGCCCTCGGACTCGGCGTCACCGTGGAGACCGGCGCCCGCTATGTGCTCGACCCACGCCGCAAACACGGCCCCTCCCTCCTCGACCCGGACCCCGACGACCGCGCCCGCCGCGTCGACCTGCTGCTGCGGGCCGTCCGGACCGCCGCCGACCTCGGCGCCCACGCGGTGCACTGCTTCAGCGGCACCACCCCGCCCGGCACGGACGAGGACACGGCGTGGAAACGCCTGGCCGACGCCCTCACCCCGGTCCTGGACGCCGCCACCACCGCGGGCATCCCCCTCGCCGTCGAACCCGAGCCCGGTCACCTCCTCGCCACCCTCGCCGACTTCCACCGGCTGCGCGGCGCCCTCGGCGACCCGTCCCACCTCGGTCTCACCCTCGACATCGGCCACTGCCAGTGCCTCGAACCCCTGCCTCCCGCCGACTGTGTGCGGGCCGCCGGGCCCTGGCTGCGGCACGTCCAGATCGAGGACATGCGCCGCGGTGTCCATGAACACCTCCCCTTCGGCGACGGCGAGATCGACTTCCCGCCCGTCCTGGCGGCCCTCGCGGCCACCGGCTACCGGGGCCTGACCGTCGTGGAACTGCCCCGCCACTCCCACGCGGGCCCCCACCAGGCCGAACTCTCCCTCCCCTTCCTGCACCGCGCGGCAGCCTCCGCCACCGCGGACACGCCGCCCGTCGCACCACCTCCCGGCGCGCCCTCCGCCACCCCAGAAGGGAGCCCCACATGACCCACCGGCACGCCACCCCGGCCACCCCGGAGGCAGGCACCCAGGCCACCGACACCAGCGGCGCGGCCACCGACAGCCCCACCGACAGCACCACCCACAGCCCCCCCGACTCCGGCCCCACGACCCCGCCCCCGCTCGCTCTCACCCCACCCCACGACCTCCGCGCCCACCTCGACCGCCGCCTCGGCGGAGCCGCCCGTGCCTGGCTCGACCAGGCCCTGGAAGAGGCCGCCACCCACCCCGGGGGTCACGGGCCGATCTCCGTGTGGGAGCTGCGCCTCGCCGAGGCCGGACGCCGCTGCGGGGCCGAGCACGCCGACGCCGTACGCGTGCTGATCCTGCACGCGGCGCACGCCGACACCGCCGCGCTCAGCCGGGTCTACCAGCAGGGCACCGCCGCCGAACGCCGCGCGGTCCTGCACGCCCTGCCGCACCTCGTCACCGGCCCCGACGCCCTCCCGTTGGTCGAGGACGCCCTGCGCACCAACGACACCCGGCTGGTCGCCGCCGCCGTCGGCCCCTACGCCGCCCGGCACCTCGACGCCCACAACTGGCGGCACGCCGTCCTGAAGTGCCTCTTCACCGGCGTGCCCGTGGACGAGGTGACCGACCTGGAGCGCCGCGCCCGCGCGGACACCGAACTCGCCCGCATGGTGGGCGACTACGCCGCCGAACGCACCGCCGCGGGCCGCCCCGTCCCCGACGATCTCCACCGCGTCCTGGCCCTGACCGAGTCCGCGCCCGCACCGCGCGGAACGGACACCCCCCACGGCAAGGAGTCCTGATGCGCATCTTCGACCCGCACATCCACATGACGTCCAGGACCACCGACGACTACGAGGCCATGTACGCCGCGGGCGTCCGCGCCGTCGTCGAACCGTCCTTCTGGCTCGGCCAGCCCCGCACCTCCCCGGCCACCTTCCTCGACTACTTCGACTCCCTCCTCGGCTGGGAACCCTTCCGCGCCGCCCAGTACGGCATCGCCCACCACTGCACCCTCGCCCTCAACCCCAAGGAGGCCAACGACCCGCGCTGCGCCCCCGTCCTCGACGAACTGCCCCGCTACCTCGTCAAGGACCAGGTCGTCGCCGTCGGCGAGATCGGCTACGACTCCATGACGCCCGCCGAGGACACCGCCCTCGCCGCCCAGCTCCAGCTCGCCGCCGACCACGAACTGCCCGCCCTGGTGCACACCCCGCACCGCGACAAGCTCGCCGGTCTGCGCCGCACCCTCGACGTCGTCCGGGAGTCCGCCCTGCCCCTGGACCGCGTCCTGGTCGACCATCTCAACGAGACCACGGTCAAGGAGGCCAAGGACAGCGGCTGCTGGCTCGGCTTCTCCGTCTATCCGGACACCAAGATGGACGAGGAGCGGATGGTCGCCATCCTGCGCGCCTACGGACCTGACCAGGTCCTGGTGAACTCCGCCGCGGACTGGGGCCGCAGCGACCCCCTCAAGACCCGCAAGGTCGCCGACCTGATGCTCGCCGAGGGCTTCACCGAGGACGACGTCGACCGGGTGCTGTGGCGCAACCCCGTCGCGTTCTACGGGCTCAGCGGACGCCTCGACCTCGACGTCGCCAGCACCACCCCCACCCACGAGGGCAACTCCATCCTGCGCGGCGGGGAGTGAGCGATGCGCTTCCGCCACCCCGACGGCTCCACCGTCCACCTCGCCTACTGCACCAACGTGCACCCCGCGGAGACCCTCGACGGTGTGCTCGCCCAGCTCCGCGACCACTGCGAGCCGGTGCGCCGCAGACTCGGCCGGGACCGGCTCGGCATCGGCCTGTGGCTGGCCAGGGACGCCGCCCACGCCCTGGTCACCGACCCGTCGGCACTGCGCGGGCTGCGCTGCGAACTCGACCGGCGCGGCCTTGAGGTCGTCACCCTCAACGGCTTCCCCTACCAGGGCTTCGGCGCCGAAGAGGTCAAGTACCGCGTCTACAAACCGGACTGGACCGACCCCGAGCGCCTCGAACACACCACCGCCCTGGCACGGGTCCTCGCGGCGCTCCTGCCCGACGACGTCACCGACGGCAGCATCTCCACCCTGCCCCTCGCCTGGCGCACCGCGCTCCCGTCCCGCACCGGGGCCGGGCTCAGCGAGGAGAGCCTCCGCACCGCCCGCGCGGCCCTGCTCGCCCTCGCCCAGCGCCTCGACGCGCTCCGGGACCTGACCGGCCGCTCCATCCGCGTCGGCCTGGAACCGGAACCCGGCTGCGTCATCGAGACCACCGGCGACGCCGTCGCCCCGCTCACCGCGATCGCCCACGACCGCATCGGCATCTGTGTCGACACCTGCCACCTCGCCACCTCCTTCGAAGACCCGGACACCGCCCTGGACACCCTCACCCGCGCCGGTGTCCCCATCGTCAAGTCACAGCTCTCGGCCGCCCTGCACGCCGAACAGCCGCACCTTCCCGAGGTCCGCGCCGCCCTGGCCGCCTTCGACGAACCCCGCTTCCTGCACCAGACCCGCACCTCCCCCACTCTCAACTCCGTTCGAGCGGGCGGCACCGACGACCTCGGCGAGGCGCTGAAGGGCGACACCCTGCCCGACACCGCGCCCTGGCGCGCCCACTTCCACGTCCCGCTGCACGCGGCCCCCGCCGCGCCCCTCACCTCCACCCTCCCCGTCCTCAGCACCGCCCTGACCCGCATGGTCGGCGGCCCACACCCGCTCACCCACCACCTGGAGGTCGAGACCTACACCTGGCAGGCCCTCCCGCCCGAACTGCGGCCCCGGGGCCGCGCCCAGCTCGCCGACGGCATCGCCGCCGAACTCACCCTCGCCCGCGACCTGCTGACCGACCTCGGCCTGAAGGAGCTGCCATGACCACCCCCACCCCGCTCCTCGTCCTCGACGTCGTCGGTCTCACCCCGCGTCTCCTCGACCACATGCCCCACCTCAAGTCCCTCGCCCAGTCCGGCTCCCAGGCGACCCTGGGCACCGTCCTGCCCGCGGTGACCTGCGCCGCCCAGTCCACCTTCCTCACCGGCGCCCTCCCCTCCGAACACGGCATCGTCGGCAACGGCTGGTACTTCCGCGAGCTGGGCGACGTACTGCTGTGGCGCCAGCACAACGGACTCGTCGCGGGGGACAAGCTCTGGGACGCCGCCCGACGCGCCCACCCCGGCTACACCGTCGCCAACATCTGCTGGTGGTACGCCATGGGCGCCGACACCGACATCACCGTCACCCCCCGTCCCGTCTACTACGCCGACGGCCGCAAGGAACCCGACTGCTACACCCGGCCCCCCGCCCTGCACGACGAACTCACCGAGGAACTCGGCACCTTCCCCCTCTTCCACTTCTGGGGGCCCGGCGCGGACCTCGTCTCCAGCCAGTGGATCATCGACGCCACCCGCCACATCCTGCGCACCCGCCACCCCGACCTGGCGCTCTGCTACCTCCCTCACCTCGACTACGACCTCCAGCGCTTCGGCCCCGACGACCCGCGCTCCCTCCAGGCCGCCGCCGACCTCGACACGGCCATGGCACCCCTGCTGGACGACGCCCGCGCCGAGGGCCGCACCGTCGTCGCGCTCTCCGAGTACGGCATCACCCGGGTGAGCCGCACCGTCGACGTCAACCGCGCCCTGCGCCGGGCCGGACTGCTGGAGGTGCACACCCAGGACGGCATGGAGTACCTCGACCCGATGGCATCGCGGGCCTTCGCCGTCGCCGACCACCAGATAGCCCATGTCTACGTCCGCAAGCCCGAGGACCTCGACGCCGCCCGCGCCGCACTCGACGGACTGCCCGGCATCGAGCGACTCCTGGACGACGAGGGCAAGAAGGCCCACCACCTCGACCACCCGCGCTCCGGCGAGCTCGTCGCCGTGGCGGAACCAGACGCCTGGTTCACGTACTACTACTGGCTCGACGACTCCCGCGCGCCCGACTTCGCGCAGCTCGTCGAGATCCACCGCAAACCCGGATACGACCCGGTCGAACTCTTCATGGACCCCCTCGACCCCTACGTCAAGGTCAAGGCGGCGACCGCGCTGGCCCGCAAGAAGCTGGGGATGCGCTACCGCATGGCGGTCGTGCCCCTCGACCCCTCACCTATTCGAGGCAGCCACGGCCGCCTCCCCGTGAGCGACGACGAAGGTCCGCTCCTCATCTGCTCCACCCCCCGCTCGGTCGGTGACCGCGTCGCGGCCACCGACGTGAAAGCACTACTGCTCCACCTCGCCGGTCTCGGCACCTGACCGGCTCTGTTCCGACTGGCTGTGTTCTGACTGGTCACCAGTGAAGCACTCACCACTGACAACGCAGTCCCACCTGGAGGAGTTCCCCATGAGCCGCACCCCTCGCCCCAGCCGCTGGAGCAAGGCCGAGGACCCCGAACTGTCCCACCGCCTCAGCCGACGAGGAATGCTCGGCGTGGCCGCCGGTGCCACCGCCGCCGCCCTGCTCGGCGCCGCCGCCCCCGCCCAGGCCGCCACCCCCGAGGCCGCGGGCCGTGGCCGTCCCGTCCTGCCGCCCGGCCGCCTCGGCATCCAGCTGTACAGCCTGCGCGACAAGGTCTCCACGCTCGGCTTCGCGCCCGTCTTCGCCGAACTGGAGAAGTACGGCTACGACGAGGTCGAGTTCGCCGGGTACACCCAGGGCTCGGCGGGTCCCATCACCCTCGCCCAGCTCAAGCGGCTGGCGCGGAACCACGGCCTCAACCCCATCGGCAGCCACGTCGGCTACTACTCCGACGACCCGAACGCCTACACCTTCGCCCAGAACCTCGAGAAGGTCCTCGACGACGCCCAGGCCCTCGGCCTGAAGCACATAGGCACCGCCTCGGGACCGTTCCGCTACGGCTCCACCGTCGACGCCTGGAAGCGCGCCGCCGAGGAGTTCAACACCTACGGCGCCGCGGCCAGGGCGCGCGGCATGAAGTTCTACCAGCACAACCACTCCGAGGAGTTCTCCTTCGCCACCGACCGGCCGGACGTCCGCCTCTACGACGTCCTGCTCGCCGAGACCGACCCCGACCTCGTCTACCTGGAGATGGACATCTACTGGGCGTACGTCGGCCAGTTCCGCTTCTCCCAGCGGCCGGACGGCACGGCCGCGCCCTTCGAGCCCCTCGACTACGTCCTCGACCAGCCCGACCGCTACCCGCTCTTCCACGTCAAGGACGGCGAGCGCGACCCGTCCGTCCCGCACGGCTACCGCATGGTCGACGTCGGTGACGGCGACATCGACTACCAGCGCTTCCTCTCCGGCGTGACCAGGCTGCGCGGCCACCGCCTGGCCCACCACTGGCAGGCCGAGCACGACAACCCGGCCGAGTCCTTCACCTTCGCCCGCAAGTCCAGCGCCCACCTGCACTCCCTGCGCGAGAAGTGCTGACGTATCCCTCGCCCACACGCCAGGTGGCCCGCCCCGTACACCACGCTCCCGCGGTGGCCGCGGCGATCTCTTCGGCGGCTCCGGTGCCTCCTGGCGCGGCGCGTTCGTCGGCGGTGACCTCCTGGTGCGCGCGGTGGCCCGGGGCCCGGTGGGGGAGCGGCTGCCGGGGGACTTCCCCGGAGTACCGCCTGATGCCGTGAGGCGCCACGGGCCGGGCGGCGGCCGGTGCCCTCACCCACCGTGAGGGCATCGCGGCACCCCGTCCACGCCGCCCGGCCCACCCTGCCGAGGAGCAAGGAAACGCAGGTGAAGGGCGCTGCGAACTCTTGGTATGGTTGTCCATGTCGCCACGGGGAACACCCCCGCTCCAGCGGCAGACACCTGGTCCGGGTGGCGGAATGGCAGACGCGCTAGCTTGAGGTGCTAGTGCCCTTTATCGGGCGTGGGGGTTCAAGTCCCCCCTCGGACACTTCACTTCTCCCTTCTCAGGGCGATACAGAATCGAGAGCCTCGACCTGACGGTCGGGCTCTCGTTTTTTCGCGTGTGTCACGGGTGAGCCGGAGCATCCGGGATGCGTTTGGGCCGGTGGCTGGCGAGGACCCGGGCGGACGGCCGTGGCGCTCAGTGTCGACGTGGTCGCTCTTTGCCACATGTGGGAAGCTTCCCCACCCCTGGGGACCGCTAAGAGGACTGAGTCTCGGCGTGCTGGGCCCCGGCGTGTCGACGACGGGGACGAGGACCGCGTCACGCCCTGGCGTGGACGCCTCCGCGGCGGTGCCGGACGATGTCAGCGCGCCGACTCGATCCGGTCTGAGTACGTATACTCAGGCCGGATCGAGTCGGTGCTCCAGCGCGGAAACCCAGGGCTTCGGGCCTGGCCACGAAGAGGTAACGGCGGGCAACCGTTGGGTGAACGGAGAGGTCTAGCCCGCCATGAAGATCTCTTTCCTCCTCCACAACGCCTATGGGATCGGAGGCACGATCACCACCACGTTCAACCTGGCACAAGCCCTGGCCGGACGGCACGAGGTGGAGATCGTCTCCGTACTGCGCCACCGGGAACGCCCCAACTTCGCCCTGGACCCCCGGGTGTCGCTGCGGCCCCTGGTCGACCTGCGGCACGAGAAGGAAGACCCACGGCACCTGAGACCGGCGCGGGTCTTCCCCCGCGCCGAGTACCGCTACCAGCAGTACAGCGAACTGACGGACCAGCGGATCGGCGAGTGCCTGGCGGAGATCGACGCCGACGTGGTCATCGGCACCCGCCCCGGACTCAACGTGCACCTCGCGCGCCAGGCCCCGGCGCACGTCGCCCGCGTCGGGCAGGAGCACCTCACCCTCGACAACCACCCGCCCGCGCTGCGCACCACCCTCCGGCGCGCCTACCGCGGACTCGACGTGCTCACCACCGTCACCGAGGCCGACGCCGCCGCCTACCGGCGCAAGATGCGACTGCCGGGCGTGCTGGTGGAGGCCCTCCCCAACAGCGTGCCCGATCCGGTGCTGCCCCCCTCGGACAGCACCGCCAAGATCGTCGTCGCGGCCGGTCGGCTCGTCCCCGTGAAGCGCTACGACCTGCTCATCGAGGCCTTCGCCCTGGTCGCCGCCGAGCGCCCGGACTGGCACCTGCGCATCTACGGCAAGGGCGAGGAACACGACCGGCTGAGAAGGCTGATCGAGCGGCTCGGGCTGTCCGACAACGTTTTTCTGATGGGGCCCGCGGCCCCCATGGAGGCCGAGTGGGTCAAGGGCTCCATCGGCGCCGCCGCCTCCAACTTCGAACCGTTCGGCATGACCATCGTCGAGGCGATGCGCTGCGGACTGCCCGTGGTGAGCACCGACTGCCCCCACGGACCCGGCGAGATCATCGCCGACGGCGCCGACGGCCGACTGGTACCGGTCGGGGACGCCCACGCCCTGGGCACCGCGCTGCTCGACCTCGTCCGCGACGACGAACGGCGCCGCACCATGGGCGCCACCGCCATCCGCAACGCCTCCCGACGCTTCGCCCCCGGCCCCGTCCTGGAGCAGGCCGAACGCCTTCTCGGCGCGGCGACGGCGGCGAGAAGCAGCGGGACGCGGCCCGCCGCCCCGGCTCGCGGCCTGCAACGTGCCCTGATCAGCCAGACCTTCGCGGCCCGCGACGTCGCCCGCACCATGGCCAGCAGCGCCCTGCGCACCGTACGGAAGGGCCAGCGATGAGCCAGACCGCCAACGCCGCGGACACCACCGGCATCACCCACCCCCGCACCCACTGCGCCGTCGACCCGGACGGCCGGATCACCTTCGTCCTGCCGCCCGGCACGGCCGCCGACGTCCCCGCCCCCCAGCTGCTGCTCCGGCTGCGTCCCAAGAAGGGCCAGCCGGAGAACACCCTCCGCGTGCTCGACCTGCGGCCCGGCGACGACGGCCGTCTGAACGGCGTACTGGAAGCGGAGCCCGCGCTCGCCGAAGGGCGCTGGGACCTCTACCTGCTGACCGACGGGGCCGGACCGGGAGCCCCGCGCCACCGGCTCCGCCCCGGGCTGCGCGATCTGCGCGCGCTGGTCGACGGGCACACCCGGGAGCGGCCGTCGCCGGTCGCCGTCCGCGTGCCCTACGCCACCAAGGACGGGTTCCTCGCGCTGCGGACCTGGCTGCGCACCGCCCACGCGGAGATCACCCGGATGACGGCGACGGACCGGTCCCTGACCGTCCACGTCTGGCTGCACGGCGCCCCGCTCACCGAGTCGGCCACCGTGCGGCTGCGCCCGCGCGGCGGCGCCGGTGCCGCGCGCGTCCTGCCCGCGCGTCCCGACGGCGACGGCGACGGTGGCGGGCAGGGGTTCTCCTTCACCGTGGACTACGCGGAGCTGGTCACCGACGGCGGCGGCGCACCCCGCGTCTGGGACGCCTTCGTCAAGGCCGAGAGCGCGGGAGCGCCCGTGCGGATCAGCCGTCTGCTCGACGACGTGGCGGACCGCAAGGGGATCTTCGTCTATCCGACGGCCACGGTCGGCGGCGCCACCGTCCGTCCCTACTACACGGTCGACAACGACCTCGCCGTCCAGGTGACCCCCACGGCGGTCTGACACGACGACGGACACGCCTGCGTGTGCCGTCGCGATCTCCGCGGCAGCCTGTCGGATCCTTGGCCGTGCCCCCGCGAACGCGCGGGGGCACGGCCAGCACGCGAGTGCGCGGGGTCCGGCAGGTGGAGGACCGAGGCGTGACCGGACGCGTGACCGCGCCGCCGACGAGGGCGGCGGTGGCGCAGCGGATGAGCGACGTCCTCACCCACACCGCCGTCGCCGACTGCGCCGGGTCCGCACCCGGTACGGCGTCACCGTCGTCGGGATCAAACGGCCCGGTGACGGCTTCACCCATGCCACGACCGAGACCGTCATCGCCCGGCGGGACGTCCTGATCGTCACCGGCAAGATCCGGGCGGTGGAGTCCTTCGCGGAGATCGGCTGAGGGCCGGTGCCCTGTGGCACCGGCCCTCTCACTCACGCGGTCCTCAGACGGCGCGGACGCGCGCCGCCTGCGGGCCCTTGGGGCCCTGGACGACGTCGAACTCGACGTGCTGGTTCTCCTCCAGGCTACGGAAGCCGTTGCCCTCGATCTCGGAGTAGTGCACGAACACGTCCGGTCCGTCGGCCTGGGCGATGAAGCCGAAGCCCTTCTCGGCGTTGAACCACTTGACGGTTCCCTGAGTCATTTCTCGCTCCTCGCAGGGGCTGGGATACGGGACCCGCACCGTGCGGTGTCCCGGGCCGGCCTGGACGCGACTTCTCCAGTTCCCTGAAGGAAGGCGGCGCCCGCGACATCGTTCTTCGCGAGCGTGCGGTGAAACACAGACACAAAAACTACGACCGCCGTGTTCAACGACCCGCCCGCCGGATCCATTCCCAGGGGCTCACGGAAGGGTCCATTTCTGGTTGGGGCCGGTGTGGCAGGTCCACAGGTGGACGACGGTGCCGTCGTTCCAGGTGCCACCGGACGCGTCGAGGCACTTCGCGGACTGCGGGTTGCGGACGGTGCCGTCGGCTTGCGGAACCCATTGCTGGGCGCCGGTCCCGTTGCAGGTCCACAGCTGGATCTTGGTGCCGTCGGCGGTGCCGCCCCCGTTCACGTCCAGGCACTTGCCGAGGGCACGGAGGGTGTTGTCGCCGGGCAGGGTCCAGGTCTGGGCGGCGGTGTTGTTGCAGGTCCAGATCTGGATCTGGGTGCCGTCGGCGGTGTTGCCGCCGGAGACGTCCAGGCACTTGCCGTTGACGCCCTTCACCGGACCCGTGCGCGGACCGGACGGGGTGCCCGACTCCTTGATCCGGACGTTGCGGAAGGACACCTCGTCGCCGTCGCCGTGGTTCTGGAGGCCGAGGTGGCCCTGGGCGAGACTGCGTGCGGGATCCGTGTTGGTGAAGTCGTTGATCTTGCGGCCGTTGAGGAAGATCTCCAGCCGCTCACCCGTGACCCGGATCTCGTACGTGTTCCACTCGCCCGGCGGGTTGAGCGCCGCGTCCCGGGCGGCCAGGTCGGCGGACTGGAAGCCGTAGACCGAGCCGGTGGTGCGGTCGGGCGTGTCGGTGGCGTCGATCTGGATCTCGTAGCCGTTGTCCACCGCCGACCAGGGGTCGCTGGAGGCCGGGAACCCGACGAAGACCCCGGAGTTGTCGTCCCCGGCCGCCTTCCAGTCGAGCTTGAGGGAGTAGTCGCCGGTGAACTCCTCGGCGGAGTACCACAGCAGCCCCAGTCCCCCCTGCGAGGTGAGCGTGCCGTCGGCCAGGGTGAAGCCGCCGGGGCCCGCCTGGCTCCAGCCGCTCGTGCCGGAGCCGTCGAACAGCGGACGGTACCCGGTCTCCGGTCGGCAGTCGGCCTCGGTCATGCCCGCCGCCCAGCGGATGCCGCCCAGCAGATGGCGGCGGAAGGCGGGCTCGCTGTAGGACTCGTCGGTGTGGCCGCCGCCGGTGTAGAAGGCGCGGCCGCCCTGGTAGTCCTTGCACCAGCTGATCGGGTGGTCGCCCGACATGCTGCCGCCGCTGTAGCTGGACTCGTCGAGCGAGGCCAGGACGTGGGCGGTGGTACGGGGGTTGGTGCGGTAGTTGTACCACTCGTCGGTGCGCTGCCAGGTGCCGCCCAGGTGCGCGGTGGCGTCGTGGGCGCGGTCCTCGACCTTGACGGTCGCGGGCTGGATCGCCGGGTGGGACTGGAACAGGGCCCCGGCGAGACCCCCGTAGAAGGGCCAGTCGTACTCGGTGTCGGCCGCCGCGTGCACGCCGACGTAGCCCCCGCCGCCCTGGATGTACTGCTCGAAGGCCGTCTGCTGGGTGCCGTTCAGGACGTCACCGGTGGTGGAGAGGAAGACGACGGCCCGGTACTGGGCCAGGTTGCCGCCGGTGAAGGCGGTCGCGTCCTCGGTGGCGTCGACGGTGAAGTTGTTGGCGGTGCCGAGTTCGCGGAGCGCGGCGATGCCGTTGCCGATGGAGGAGTGGCGGAACCCCGCCGTCTTGGAGAAGACGAGGATCTTGTACGCGGGGTCCGCGGCGCTCACGGCCGCCGTGCCGGGCGCGGGCTCCGCCGACGCGGAGACGCTGGGTGTGGCGGCCAGCAGGGCCCCGGCGAACAAGGCCACTACCGTTCGCAGTTGCTTGCGCATGGGTGACTCACCTCCTTGAGGTCACGCGGGGATGGTTACGGCAGGGTCCACTTCTGGTTGGCGCCGGTGTGGCAGGTCCACAGGTGGACGACGGTGCCGTCGTCCCAGGTGCCGCCGGACGCGTCGAGGCACTTGGCGGACTGCGGGTTGCGCAGCGTGCCGTCCGCCTGTGCGGTCCACTGCTGGGCACCGGTGCCGTTGCAGGTCCACAGTTGGATCTTGGTGCCGTCGGCGCTGCCGCCCCCGTTCACGTCCAGGCACTTGCCGAGGGCGCGCAGGGTGTTGTCGCCGGGCAGGGTCCAGGTCTGGGCGGCGGTGCCGTTGCAGGTCCAGATCTGGATCTGGGTGCCGTCGGCCGTGGCGCCGCCGTTCACGTCCAGGCACTTGCCGTTGACGCCCTTCACCGGACCCGTGCGCGGGCCGGGGTTGGAACCCGAGGTGGTGAAGGAGAACTCGTCGACGTCGAACAGGGCACCCGCGCCGCCCTTGAACACCAGGTACAGCGTGGTCGTGCTGCTCGGCTGGTTGCTCAGGGTGGCGTTGACGTCCACGAACGTCTCCCAGCCGCCGGTCACCGGCACCGTGGCCGTACCGAGCAGCGTGCCCGTCGCCGAACCCGCGCGCACCTCGATCGTGCCGCCCGCGCCCGCCGAGGAGACCCGCGCGGAGAACCGGGTCGCGTTGTCCAGCGCGTACGGCTCGAACGAGATCCAGTCGCCGTTCTCGATGTTGCCCACGGTCCGGCCGCCGTGCGCCGGGGCGTGGTTGATCACCGAGACGCCGGAACCGGCACCGTAGTGCTCGGCCTGCCGGTGGGACGGCTGGGTGATGTGCTGGTCGTGGGAGGTGAGGGCGGGCTGGCCGTTCGCGCCCTTGTCGGTGTACTCGGCGTCGAGCACGCCGAAGATGTTGGCGTTGGGGTCGTGCTCGCCGTCCGCGAGGGTCTGGAGGGTGCCCGTGCAGCCGGTGGCCGAGGTCTGCGGGTGGCCGTGGCTGTCATGGCCGACGATGAAGCTGACCTTGACCTTGGAGCAGTCGATCGTGCCGTCCTCGGGGTCGGTGACGGTGACCTTGAACGGGATCGCCGCGCCGAAGTCGTAGACCCGGCCGTCCAGCGGGGTGTCCAGGGTGACCTTCGGCGCCGTGTTGCCGACCGTGATCTGCACGGACGCCGTCGCCGACCTGCCGGTGGAGTCGGTCACCGTCAGGGTCGCCGTGTACTGGCCGTTGGTGGTGTACGTGTGGGACGGGTTCGCGGCCGTCGACGAGGAGCCGTCGCCGAACGTCCAGCGGTAGCCGATGCTGTCGCCGTCCGGGTCGGAGCTGCCCGCCGAGGAGAACGCCACGGCCAGCGGCGCCTTGCCCGACGTCACGTCGGCCGCGGCCTGCGCGAGCGGTGCCCGGCCGCCGGTGACGTGCTCGATGCGGTACAGCGCGGAGTTCTCGTCGCCGTTGAAGTAGCCGGTGCCGTAGTCGAGGACGTACAGCGCGCCGTCCGGACCGAAGGCCATGTCCATCACCTGGGTACCGGACCACGGGAAGGCGTTGATGGACTGGACCGTGCCGTCGCCGCCGCTCTCGATGCGCTTGATCCAGCGGCGCCCGAACTCCCCGGCGAAGAAGTCGCCGTCGTACTCCTGCGGGAACTTCACCGCCGACGTGGAGGAGGCGTCGTAGCGGTAGACCGGGCCGCCCATCGGCGACTCGGAGCCGCCACCGAACTCGGGGACCGATCCGCCGTTGTACGGGATCCAGGCGGGCTGCGCCGGGGGCAGCGTGGTGAGGCCGGTGTTGTGCGGTGAGGTGTTGCGCGGGGCCGCGCAGTCGAAGGCGGAGCCGGAGGTGCCGGTGGCGAAGTCGTAGTCCACGTAGGCGTCGTTGTCCCCGGTGCAGTACGGCCAGCCGAAGTTCCCCGCCTTGGTGATCCGGTTGAACTCGACCTGACCCTCAGGGCCGCGGGACGGGCTGGAGGTGCCCGAGTCGGGGCCGTAGTCGCCGAGATAGACGATGCCGGTGGCCTTGTCGACGCTCATCCGGAACGGGTTGCGGAAGCCCATCGCGTAGATCTCCGGGCGGGTCCCGGCCGTGCCCGGCGCGAACAGGTTGCCGGACGGGATGGAGTACGAGCCGTTCGCGTTGACCTTGATCCGCAGCACCTTGCCGCGCAGGTCGTTGGTGTTGCCCGCGGAGCGCTGGGCGTCGTAGGCCGGGTTGCGGTTGGACCGCTCGTCGATGGGCGTGAACCCGTCCGAGGCGAACGGGTTGGAGTCGTCGCCGGTCGACAGGTACAGGTTGCCCGCCGCGTCGAAGTCGATGTCGCCGCCGACGTGGCAGCAGATGCCGCGGGACGCCGGGACGTCGAGGATCTTCGTCTCGGAGGCGAGGTCCAGGGTGCCGTCCGTCCTCAGCACGAAGCGGGAGAGGCGGTTGACGCCGTCGAAGGGCGCGAAGTCCGACGCCGAGCCGGTGCCGGGGGCGTCACCGGCCGGGGTGCTCAGCGTGGGGGCGTAGTACAGGTACACGAACCGGTTGCTGGTGAACGCCGGGTCGGCGGCCACGCCCTGGAGGCCCTCCTCGTCGTGGTTGTAGACGTTGAGCTTCCCGGCCACCTTGGTGGTGCCCGCCGCGTCGGTCAGGCGCAGCGTGCCGTCGCGCGAGGTGTGCAGCACCGAACGGTCGGGCAGCACGGTGAGCGTCATCGGCTCGCCCGTCTCCGCCACCCCCTTGGCCAGCGTGACCTGCTGGAACACCGGGTCGGCGGCGGCCACCGCGGGTTCGGGGGCCGCGGATGCCACATCCGTGGCGGGCAGTACGAGACCGACGGCGCACGCCACCGTCGGTACCAGCAGTCGCAGCAGTCTGCGTCTGAACGGTCTCTTGCGCACAGGTGTCTCCCAGTGGTGGGGGTGGGGGCAGTCCGGGACCGGTCCGCCGGGGGGAGTACAGGCGCGCGCCGTCGCGCCGTGGAACGCCGGGCATGAGGTCATGACCCGCTTGTGTCAGGGAAGTTAGCGGCGTTCGTTCGGAGACGTAACCCCTTTCGCTCAAGATCTCGTGGCTTTTTCCCTCACGCGGACAAAGTGAGAGCGGAGGGCTCGGGAAAATGCCGTGCCGCCGTGCTGCCCGGTTGCCTACACTCGCCACACCATCGCGCGCCGCCCACCGCCGGGCGGCGCGGCGTCGTGACGAGTCGAGGGGAGCCGGGCCGTGCGTGACCACGCCGTCGCCGTCGTTCCCCGCTCCCGCTACGAGGTGATCCTCGTGTCCTCGTCCGCCCGGTGCCCGCTGCGCGCCCGGCACCGGACCCCCGAGGCGCACGTCTGAACCCCCGTACGACGCCCGTGTGCTGACGGGCCGTCGGTCGGTCTCTCGGGCCCGGGAATCGCGCTGCCCTGTCAGGGAACCACCGAAAGGCCACGGGCCATGCGCGCCACGACCACCACCACCCGCTCCCTCGCCGCCGTCCGCAACCTCGGCGTCCTCGCGCACGTCGACGCCGGGAAGACCACCGTCACCGAGCGGATCCTGTACGCGACCGGCAGCACGCACAAGCGCGGCGAGGTCCACGACGGCACCACCGTCACCGACTTCGACCCGCAGGAACGCGACCGCGGCATCACCATCCACGCCGCGGCCGTCAGCTGCGCCTGGCGGGAGCACCGGATCAACCTGATCGACACCCCGGGCCACGTCGACTTCGCCGACGAGGTGGAACGCTCGCTGCGGGTGCTGGACGGGGCGGTCGCGGTGTTCGACGCCGTCGCCGGGGTCGAGCCGCAGAGCGAGGCCGGGTGGCGGCGGGCCGACCGGCACGGCGTGCCCAGGATCGCCTTCGTCAACAAGCTGGACCGCGCGGGCGCCGACCTGGACACCGCCGTGGCGTCCCTGCGCGACCGGCTGCACCCCGCCCCGCTCGTCGTCCAGTTGCCGATCGGCGCGGAGGGCGCCTTCACCGGCGTGGTGGACCTGGTGCGGATGCGGGCACTGGTCTGGGCGGACGGCACCCCGACGGCCGTCGAGGGCCCGGTCCCGCCCGGTCTGGTGGCGGAGGCGCTGCGGCGGCGCCGGCTGCTGGAGGAGGCCGTCGCCGAACTGCACCCGGGGGCGCTGGAGGAGTTCTGTGCCACCGGGGCGCTGGCCTCCCGCACCCTGGCCGGGGCGCTGCGGGACCTCACCCACAGCGGTGACGGTGTCGTCGTGCTGTGCGGCTCGGCCTACCGCGACCGCGGTGTCGAGCCGCTGCTGGACGCGGTCGTGGACTACCTGCCGTCGCCGCTGGACGTGCCCGCCGTACGCGGGACGCACGACGGCGTCGAGCAGCGGCGGCCCGCCGACCCGGCGGCGCCGCTCGCGGCCCTGGCGTTCAAGGTGCACGCCACGCCCACCGGGCGGCTGACGTTCCTGCGGGTGTACTCGGGAACCCTCGGGAAGGGGGACGCGGTGTGGGAGCCGGGCGCGGGTCGCACCGAGCGGATCGGACGCGTCCTGCGCGTCCAGGCCGACCGGCACACGCAGGTCGACCGGGCCGTCGCCGGGGACATCGTCGCCGTCGTCGGGCTGAAGTCGGCCCGCGCCGGGTCGACGCTGTGCGCGCCGGGCGCGCCGCTCGTCCTGGAACCCCCGGGCGCGGCCGAACCGGTCGTCTCCGTCGCGGTCGAGGCCCGCACCTCCACCGGCACCGAACGGCTGGCCGCGGCCCTGGCCCGGCTGACCGAGGAGGACCCGTCGCTGGTCGCGCGGACCGACCCGGAGACCGGGCAGACGGTGCTGTCCGGCATGGGCGAACTCCACCTGGAGGTCGCGGTGGAGAAGCTCCGCCGTGACCACGGCCTGGAGGCCAACGTCGGGCGGCCCCGGGTGGCGTACCGGGAGACGGTGGTGCGCGGGGTGTCCGGGCTGGTCTTCCGGCACGTCAAACAGGACGGCGGGGCCGGGCAGTTCGCGCACGTGGTGCTCGACGTGGCGCCGCTGGACGACGGGGCCACCGGGTTCGCGTTCCGGTCGGCGGTCGTCGGCGGGCGGGTGCCGCAGGAGTACGTCCGGGCGGTCGAGGCCGGGTGCCGGGACGCGCTCGCCGACGGGCCGCTCGGCGGCCACCCGGTGACCGGGCTGCGCGTCACGCTGACCGACGGGGCGACGCATGTGAGGGACTCCTCCGAGATGGCCTTCCGCACCGCAGGGCGGCTGGCGCTGCGCGCCGCGCTGCGGGAGTGCGCGTTGGCGGTCCTGGAACCGGTCGCCGAGGTCACCGTCACCGTGCCCGAGGACGCGGTGGGCGCGGTGCTCGGTGATCTGGCGGCCCGGCGGGGCCGGGTGACGGGGTCCACCACCCGGCCGGGCACCGCCGTGGTGACCGCCACCGTGCCGCTGGCCGAACTGTTCGGCTACGCGACGCGGTTGCGCGGCCGGACGCGGGGCCGGGGGACGTTCACCGCGCGTCCGACGGGATACGCGCCGGCGCCCGCCGGGACCCGGTGAGGTGAGACGGGGTGTGGTCGACCCACACCCCGTCTCGCGGGGCCTACGGGTACGCCACCACGGTCGACGGCACCGTGGACGTCCCCGCGGTCGGCGCCCCGTCACCGTTGATGACGTGCGCGTACTGTCCGTTGCCGCCGAGCGACACCACCAGCAGGTCG
Organism: Streptomyces sp. NPDC006997; assembly: GCF_040635175.1. Classification (NCBI taxonomy): domain Bacteria; kingdom Bacillati; phylum Actinomycetota; class Actinomycetes; order Kitasatosporales; family Streptomycetaceae; genus Streptomyces; species Streptomyces sp. NPDC006997. The sequence continues at coordinate 162,567 of NZ_JBEYHH010000005.1, read as the reverse complement.
TGGAACCGCACCCCCGGCGTCACCGGCGCCGCGAACCCGTGCTCCTGCACGATCGTCGGGTCGACGTTGTAGTAGCAGTAGCTGCCGAGCCCCCACCCCTCGTGCGTGGTGACCCGGTCGCCGACGCGGTAGGCCGCGTACCCGCGCAGCGGACCGTTCTGGATGGCGGCCTGGCTCGGGGCGTCGTACGCCTTCTCGTTCTGGAAGAAGACCGTGCGCCCGCGCTGCCCGAACCACTGGACGTCGTACTTGTTGAAGTGCTCCACGAACAGCCCGGTGGCGAGGACGTCGTCGCCGTTGACGACGAGGCCGTAGTCGGCGCGGTTGGTCTCCCAGCCGACGCCGTCGCCGTGGTCGGCGCGCCAGATCCAGGTGTGGTCGATGATGGTGTGGCGGCTGTTGACGACGAGGCTGGTGGTGGCCTTGCCGGGTCCGGCGCCGCCGATGCGGAGGAACACGTCCTGGATGGTGGTCGGGTTGGCGGAGTGGTCGCGCTTGGCGCCGCGCGGCCCGACCTCCACCAGCGTCGCGGAGTTGACCGGCCCGGCGTCGACGAGGAACCCGGCCAGCCGTACGCCGTCGACGTCCGCGACGGTCAGGGCGGTGACGCCGTTGTCGGGGACGAGGGTGGCGTAGCCGAGGCCCAGGACGACGGTGTTGGGCCGGGTGACCCGTACCGGCTGGTCGAGGTGGTAGACGCCCGGTGTGAGCAGCAGGTGCAGGCCCTGGTCGAGGGCCTGGTTGAGGGTGGCGGCGGAGACGCCGGGCCGGGCCACGTAGAACCTCCGCAGCGGCAGGGAGGTGCCGCGCGGGGTGCCGTTGCCCCAGGTGACGCCGCGGGCGTTGGTCCGCTTCTCGGGCAGGAAGACGCGGTAGTCGTTCCCGCTCAGGTACAGGAAGGGCTTCTCGCGGGAGACGGGGGTGGTGTCGAGCGTGGTGTACGGCGGGTTGGGGAAGCTCGTCGCGGGGGCGCCCTCGACGCCGGAGAACACCATGTTCCACACGGCGTTGATCCAGCCGCCGACGGAGCTGTCCCGGGTGTACCACTGCTGCTGGGAGTACGGGCCGACCTGCCCGTCTATCCGGCTGTCGGCGATGTAGCCGCCGCTGGCCCAGCCGTACCCGTCGGGTGCGAGGTTCAGATCACCGCGGACGTGCATCCGGCGGAACGGCGCCGCCTGCGCGACGGCCCACCGGTTGGTGCCGTTGACCGGCACGAGGGCGAGGTTCTCCGCCGAGCGCCAGAAGTTCTGCGTGGCGTTGCCACCGAACCAGCCCGCGTCGACGGTCACGTCCCCGTTGATGGTGGTGTCGTCGGGGGAGAGGCCGAGCCCGGCGATCGAGGTGTAGAAGCCGAGCTGGGCGTTGAGGCCGTGGTAGGTGCCGGGCTTGAACAGCAGTGCCCAGCGGCCGGTGCCGAACTGGGCCGACTCCTGCTGCCGGAAGACCTCGTCGAGGCGGGCCTGGATGTCCGGCGTGGACGGGTCGAAGACCAGTACGTGGGGGCCGAGGTCACCGCCCCCGGGCAGGGCGCGGGGGCGCTTGCGGGAGGCGGACCGCGGGGTGGGTTCGGCGGCGGTCGCGGGCGCGGCGGTGGCCAGTCCGGCGAGGACGGGCGCGGCGGCAGCGGCGGCACCGAGGACGGCCCGCCGCCGGACGGCGGACGTCTGGGCAGGGGGGTGCGGTGGGGGCAGTGGGGGCATGGCGCGGCTCTTTCTTGGTTCATGAAGTGAACGACGGGGAGGACGAAGAGCGCTCTCTCGCCGGGGAATGCTTCAGGTGTCCAACGCAGGCGTCAAGCCCCGCGGCAGAGTTCGGCAAATGGCGTCCAACCCCTTGACGCGTCCACCGCCGAGGGATTAACTCACGTCCTAAATTAAGCCATGAGGGGAAACCAGGAACCATGCGCAGAGTCCGAGCCGCGGCCGTAGGCGCCGTCACCCTGTCTCTCGCCCTCGCCGCCACGGCCTGCGGAGGCGGTTCGTCGACGGGCGGCGGGTCCAACGACTCGCCGAAGACGCTCACCTACTGGGCGTCGAACCAGGGCGCCAGCATCGAGATCGACAAGAAGGTCCTCCAGCCGGAACTCGACAAGTTCGAGAAGGAGACCGGCATCAAGGTGAAGCTGGAGGTCGTTCCCTGGTCCGACCTGCTGAACCGGATCCTGACCGCCACCACCTCCGGCCAGGGCCCGGACGTGCTGAACATCGGCAACACCTGGTCGGCGTCCCTCCAGGCGACCGGAGCGCTGCTGCCCTGGGACGAGGAGAAGTTCGCGGCCATCGGCGGCCGGGACCGCTTCGTCGACTCCGCCCTCGGCTCCACCGGCGCCGAGGGCCAGGACCCGGCGGCGGTGCCGCTGTACTCGATGGCGTACGCCCTCTACTACAACAAGCAGATCTTCGACGACGCCGGTATCCCCGCACCCCCCGCCACCTGGGACGAACTCGTCGCCGACGGCAAGAAGATCAAGGCCGCGGGCAAGCAGGTGCTCGGCGCGGAGGGCGCCAACCCGTCGGAGAACATCCACCACGTCTACGTCTTCGCCAAGCAGCACGGCGCCGACTTCTTCACCGCCGACGGCAAGGCCGACTTCACCTCGGACAACACCGTCGCCGCGGTCAAGCAGTACGTCGACCTGATGGCGAAGGACAAGGCCATCCCGCCGGGCAACGCCGAGTACGCGCAGAACCAGTCCGTCAGCGACTTCGCCAAGGGCAACACCGCGATGCTGCTGTGGCAGTCCGCCTCCGCCAACCTGACGTCCCAGGGCATGAGCGAGGACGACTACGGCGTCGCCCCGGTCCCCGTCCAGTCCGGCACCCCGGGCACCGGGGAGCAGGTCAACTCCATGGTCGCGGGCATCAACATGGCCGTCTTCAAGAACACCGACAACCTCGACGGCGCGACCAAGTTCGTCAAGTTCATGACCAGCGACGAGGAGCAGAGGCTCCTCAACAAGGCGTACAGCTCCATACCCCCGGTCAAGGCCGCCCAGGAGGACGCCGCGTTCAACACCCCGGCCAACGCGGTCCTCAAGCAGACGCTGGCCACCAGCGCCGTAGCCCTGCCGCAGGTCGCGGACGAGTCGCAGTTCGAGACGACGGTCGGTACGGCGGTCAAGGAACTGTTCGCCGACGCCGCCGCCGGACGGCCCGTCACCACCGCATCGGTGAGGGCGGCGCTGGAGAAGGCCCAGCAGCAGATGCCCAAGCAGTGACACCGATGGCGACCACTGTCCCGGTGAAGACCGACGCCACCGACGGCGACGGGACCGGCGGCGGGAAGCCCCCCGGTGCGGCGCGTACCCCGCGCCGCGCCGGGCGCCTGCGCCGCGTCTCCCTGCCGTACCTGCTCCTGCTCCCCGCCCTGCTCCTCGAACTCCTCGTCCACCTGGTGCCGATGGTCACCGGCGTGGTGATGAGCTTCAAGGAACTCACGCAGTTCTACATCCGCGACTGGGGCACCGCGCCCTGGTCCGGCCTCGACAACTACGACCTGGCGGTGGACTTCAACGCGCCCGTGGGCGAGGCCCTGCTCCGCTCCTTCGTCACCACCTGCCTCTTCACGGTCCTCTCGGTCGGCCTGTGCTGGGCGGTCGGCACGGCGGCGGCCATCTGTATGCAGGACACCTTCCGGGGCCGTGGCATCCTCCGCGCGCTGTTCCTGGTGCCGTACGCGTTGCCCGTCTACGCGGCCGTCATCACCTGGGTGTTCATGTTCCAGCACGACAACGGCCTGGTGAACCACGTCCTGCACGACCAGCTCGGCGTCACCGACAAGCCGTCCTTCTGGCTCATCGGCGACAACAGCTTCTACGCCCTGCTCACGGTGTCGGTGTGGAAGGGCTGGCCGTTCGCCTTCCTGATCGTGATGGCCGGACTCCAGAACATCCCCAGGGAGCTGTACGAGGCGGCGGCCCTGGACGGCGCGGGGATCTGGCAGCAGATCCGCCGCATCACGCTGCCGTCCCTGCGCCCCGTCAACCAGGTCCTGGTCCTCGTCCTCTTCCTGTGGACGTTCAACGACTTCAACACGCCGTACGTGATGTTCGGCCGGGCCGCCCCCGAGGCCGCCGACCTGATCTCCGTCCACATCTACCAGGCGTCCTTCGTGAGCTGGAACTTCGGAACGGGCTCGGCGATGTCCGTCCTCCTCCTGCTCTTCCTGCTCGTGGTGACGGGCGTGTACCTGACGCTGACCTCCCGCGGAAGGAAGACGGCCGATGTCTAGCGGCAGCTCCCCCCTGGCCCCGCCCCGCTCCTTCCTCTGGACCCGGCGGATCTTCCTCACCCTGCTCACCGGCTTCGTCCTGCTGCCGGTGTACGTCATGATCTCCAGCTCCCTGAAGCCGCTGGCCGACGTCACGGGCGAGTTCCGCTGGCTGCCGACCGAGCTGACGATCCGCCCGTACATCGACATCTGGTCGACGGTCCCGCTGGCGCGGTACTTCGTGAACTCCCTGATCGTGGCGGTGTCGGCGACGGTCTGCTCGGTGGTGATCGCGGTCTTCTCGGCCTACGCCGTCAGCCGCTACCGCTTCCGCGGCAAGCGCCTCTTCACGGTGACCGTCCTGTCCACCCAGATGTTCCCGGGCATCCTCTTCCTCCTCCCGCTCTTCCTCCTCTACGTCAACATCGGCAACGCCACGGGAATCGCCCTGTTCGGCTCCCGGGGCGGCCTGATCCTCACGTATCTGACCTTCTCCCTCCCCTTCTCCATCTGGATGCTGATCGGGTACTTCGAGTCGGTCCCGCGCGACCTGGACGAGGCGGCGATGGTGGACGGCTGCGGCCCGCTCGGCGCCCTCTTCCGCGTGGTCGTCCCGGCGGCGGTCCCCGGGATCGTCGCGGTGGCGGTCTACGCCTTCATGACGGCGTGGGGCGAGGTGCTGTTCGCCTCCGTCATGACCAACGAGACCACCCGCACCCTCGCGGTCGGACTCCAGGGCTACTCCACCCTCAACGACGTGTACTGGAACCAGATCATGGCGGCCTCCCTGGTCGTCAGCCTCCCGGTCGTCGCGGGCTTCCTCCTCCTCCAGCGCTACCTGGTGGCGGGCCTCACGGCCGGAGCCGTCAAGTGACCCGGCGCCCGCCTGTTCCGCACCTGTTCTGAAAGGACCTTCGTGACCATCGACCTCGCCGCACTCCCGCACGACTTCCTGTGGGGCACGGCCACATCGGCGTACCAGATCGAGGGAGCCGTGGCGGAGGACGGCCGGGCGCCGTCGATCTGGGACACCTTCGCGCACACCCCCGGCAAGATCGCGGGCGACGACCACGGTGACACCGCCTGCGACCACTACCACCGCTGGCGCGAGGACATCGCCCTGATGCGCCAGCTCGGCACCAACGCCTACCGCCTCTCGATCGCCTGGCCCCGGGTCATCCCGGGCGGCGACGGCCAGCTCAACGCCAAGGGCCTCGCCTTCTACGACGCCCTGATCGACGGCCTGCTGGAAGCGGGCGTCACCCCGTCCGTCACCCTCTACCACTGGGACCTGCCGCAGGCCCTCCAGGACCGCGGCGGCTGGCCGGAACGCGCGACGGCGGAGCACTTCGCGGCCTACGCGGAGGTGGTCGCGACCCGCCTGGGCGACCGGGTAACCCACTGGACCACCCTGAACGAACCCCTCTGCTCCGCCTGGATCGGCCACCTGGAGGGCAAGATGGCCCCCGGCTGGACCGACCTCACGGCCGCCGTCCGCGCCTCCTACCACCTCCTCCTCGGCCACGGCCTCGCCACCCAGGCGATCCGCGCGGCGGTCCCGCACGCCGAGGTCGGCATCGTCAACAACCTCTCCACCGTCCACCCCGCCACCGACACCCCCGAGGACCGGGCCGCCGCCCGCCGCATGGACGGCCACACCAACCGCTGGTGGCTGGACCCGGTCCACGGCCGCGGCTTCCCGACGGACATGCGGGAGGTGTACGGCGTGGACCTTCCGGAGCGGGAAGGCGACCTGTCGCTGATCGCGGCCCCCCTGGACTGGCTGGGCCTGAACTACTACTTCCCCCAGACGGTGACCGCCGACCCCGACGGCCCCGCACCCCACGTCCGCCAGGTCCACCGCCCCGGCGTCCCGCGCACCGGCATGGACTGGGAGGTCGACGCCGGCGGCATCGAGACCCTCCTCCTCCACCTCACCCACGAGTACGGCGCCCGCAAGCTGTACGTCACGGAGAACGGCTCCTCCTACCCGGACGTCGTCCGCCCCGACGGCACGGTCGACGACCCGGAACGCCAGGAGTACCTGCGGGCCCACCTCGCGGCCTGCGCCGCAGCGTCCCGCAAGGGCGCCCCGCTGGCCGGGTACTTCGCCTGGTCCCTCCTCGACAACTTCGAGTGGGCGTACGGCTACGACAAGCGCTTCGGCCTGGTCCACGTGGACTACCGCACCCAGGTCCGGACGATCAAGGGCAGCGGTCGCTACTACGCGGACGTGATCCGGGAGCACGGAGGGCTGGCGCGACGGGCGGCGTGAGGCGCAGTTCGGCCCATACGGTCTTGCCGTGCGCGGCCGGGCAAGGGGCGACGCCCCAGCCGTCCGCGAGGGCGGCGACGAGGCGCAGGCCGCGGCCGGACTCGGATGCCGTGTCCTGAGTGGGGGGAGGGGACGGCAGCCCCCTCTCCGGGCGGGCGTCGGTCACCTCGATGCGGAACGTGTCCTCGGCCAGGGTGAGTCGGACGTGGAAGTCCTGGCCGGGGACGTGCCCGTGGCGGACCGCGTTGGCGCTCAGTTCGGCCGCGATGAGGGTGACCGTCTCGTTGACCGGGGTCGGGTAGGGGTGGCCCCAGTCGTTCACACGGTGCGAGACGAGCCGACGGGCGAGGCGGGCGCCGCGCGGCGTCGAGGTGAAGCACATGGCGAACTCGCGCACGGGGGCGCGGTGGTGCTGTGGCACATGTCCGTTCGGGGGAGTTGCTGACTTCATGCGGTCAACAGTCGCGCACTCTGCGTAGCGTTGGACAGGAGCAACGGGATGACGGGTGCGGGCTGTACCCGTCAGCGGTGCGCTTGTACGCGGCGCGGGGCGTGACCGGTTCCCGGCGCCGCGCGTTGGGTCAGGTTCGGGTGGCTGTGGTGGTCGTGCGGAGGGAGTCGCGGCGTGAGTGACGAGGATCAGCGTCCGGAGTACGAGTTCGGTGCGGGGATGCTGTCCGTTTTCGGACAGCAGTTGAAGCTGTGCCGGGAGCGGGCGGGCCTGGACCGCGCGACGTTCGGTTCGCTGACCGGGTACTCGGCCTCGACGATCGCCTCGTTCGAGCAGGGCAGACGCATTCCACCGCCGAAGTTCATCGACCGCGCGGACGAGGTGCTCGACGCGGGCGGCGTCCTGAGCGCGGGCAAGGAGGAGGTGGCTCGGGCCCAGTACCCGGCGTTCTTCCGGGACGCGGCACGGCTGGAGTCCGAGGCGGTCGAACTCCACGTGTACGCCAACCAGGCGGTGCCGGGGCTTTTGCAAACGGAGGAGTACGCGCGGGCCGTCTTCATGATGATGCGGCCACCTATGAGCGATGAGCTGATCGAGCAGCGGGTGCTCGCGCGCCTGGCCAGGCAGGAGGTCTTGGCCAGCCGCGACGCGCCGCTCGCCAGCTTCGTCATCGACGAGGCCGTGCTGAGGCGTCCGATCGGAGGGCGCGGAGTCCTGCGCGGCCAGCTTGAGCACATCCTCCTGACGGGGACGCGACGGAACATCGAAATCCAGGTGATGCCGCTCGACCGTGAGGAGAACGCCGGTATGGCTGGCCCCTTCACCTTGATCGAAACGAGGGAAGGGCGCAGGATCGCGTACGTCGAGGTGCAGAACGTGAGCCGCCTGCACACGGAGCGCGAACGGGTCCGTGCACTGGAGGTCAAGTACGGGATCATCCGCGCGCAGGCCCTGACTCCACGTGAATCATTGGCGTACGTCGAGAAGTTGCTGGGAGAGCCATGAACGTCGAACAGCTTGTACCTGAGTTGGCCTGGGTCAGAAGCAGCTACAGCAGCGAAGAGGGCGGCGAATGCGTGGAGGTCGCCGTCCGCCCCGGCAGGGTCCACGTCCGTGACTCGAAGGACATATCCCGCGCCGCCCTCGCCGTGCACCCCACGGCGTGGACCGCGTTCGTGGGGTTCGCGGCACCCTGAACCAGGCGGGGCCCTCGACAGGCGCACGGCTGCTGAGGGCCCGCGCCCGTCAGTTGGCGAGTCCCCTGCGCTCCACGTACGCGACCTCCACCGACTCGATGTCCGTCACGTCGCGGCCGTCCTCGAAGGTGTCGTACTTGTTGAAGTTGCCCTCGTCGGCGTCGGTCTTCCCGGCGGCCAGGTGGGTGGAGCCGATGTAGGTCTGGCCGATGAAGTCGCCGTCCTCGTCGAAGGCGTTGACGACGGCGGAGTAGTTGGCGAAGCCGCTGCCCCTGTTGGTGATCTCGTAGTCGAACTCGTAGGTGTCGTCGGAGCCCGAGTCGTAGGTGTCGCAGTCGTTGTAGGAGTAGATGTCGGTGTCGTCGCACTCCTCGTCGTCGCTGACGAGTTTGCCGCCCGAGACCTCGACGTGGTCCAGCGGCCCGCCGTTGTCGTCCCCCTCGTTGGCCAGCGCCCACCACGTGGCGCCGCCACCGGCGAGGAGTAAGACGACGAGGACGGCGATGGTGATCAGCGCCCCCCTGCCGGTGCGCGGGGCGGCGGGCGGGGCGGGGACCGGCGCCGGGGAGTGCGTGGTCGCCGTCGGATAGGCGTACGGCGGTGGTGCGGTGGGGTGCGGGGGCAGGGAGGTGCCGGGGGCGGTGGGGGGCGGGGTGGCCGGGGTGGCCGGGGTGGAGTCTTGTCTCTCGGGTGTGCCGTCGGTCATCGGGCGGGCTCCTTCGCGGGCGGTGCGTGGTCCGGTGCGGGCGTCAGTGGTGGTGTGGTGTCTGGTGGGTTTCCCCTGAGTGGCTCTCCCTCAGACCCGACGCCGTCAGGCAGTCCGTGGTTTCAGGGGTTCGCAGCGTCATGTCAGGGTGACTGACGTTCGTTCGGATGTCGTTTCTCCCACAGGAGTCGCCGCGATGACCATCGAGTACGCCACCCGCTGCCGTCCGACCTCACGGGGTGCGGCATGAGCGGTTCCCATGATGACCTGTTCGCCGTGATCGGCCTGCCGCATCCCGACCGCGCGCCCCTGCCGCCCGCCGCCCCGGCCGGTCCCGGGGTGCGGGTGCTGCGCGGGGTGCCCTACGCGGACGTACCCGGCTCCCGTCCGCTGGAGCTTGACCTGTGGCTTCCGGAGCGGGGCCAGGGTGACCCGCCGTCGGCGCTCATGCTCGCCGTCCACGGGGGTGCCTGGCGGTTCGGGCGGCGAGGGGACATGGGGTACCGGATGCGGGACTGGCAGCCCGGTCCCTTCGCCCGGTTCGCGGCCGCCGGGTTCGTTGTCGCCGCCGTCGACTACCGGCTCAACGGCGAGGCCACCTTTCCCGCGCCCCTCGACGACCTCCACGCCGCGCTGCGCTGGCTCGCGCTCCGCTCCGGCGAACTCGGTGTCGACACCGGGCGGACGGTGGTCTGGGGCGAGTCGGCCGGGGCACACCTCGTCTCACTGCTGGCCCTGGGCGGGGACGTCCCCGTCGCCGGGGCCATCGCCTGGTACGGGCCCAGCGACCTGACCCTCGCCGGGGACGATCCGACGACCCCCGAGGCGCTGCTGCTCGGCGGGGCGCCCACCACCCGTCCCGACCTCGCGCGGCAGGCCAGCCCGCTCGCCCAGGTGCGTCCCGGGGCGCCGCCCTTCCTGCTCGTGCACGGCGAGGAGGACACGGTGGTCGACTGCGAGCACAGCCGCCGCTTCGCCGCGCGGCTGGCGGAGGTCGGGGCGCGGGTGGACCTGCGCACCGTGCCGGGGGCGGAGCACGTCTGGCACGGGCTGAGTGACGGGGAGGTGGAGGAGATCTTCGCGGGTTCGCTGGAGTGGGCGCGGGATCGGGCGCGGCGGGGAGGGGAGTGATCGACTCCGATCGCTTAATGCGTATCATGCGCAAGTGCGTAATTACTGCATTAGGTCAGCCGAGCCCGACGACCTGGACGCCGCCCGTGCGGTGATGCTCGACACCGTCTACCGCGACTTCGGCACCGGATACGTGCCCCGCTGGCACGGCGACATCATCGATCCGGCCAACGCCTACCTCGCCCCGCCCCGGCACACCCTGCTGGTGGCGGTGGACCGGCGGGACGGAGGTGTCGTGGGGACGGCGGCGGTCGACGCGCGCGGGCCCCTGCATCCGCCGAACCCCCGGTGGGTCGCCGAGCGGTACCCCTCCGGGGCGACCGCCCAGTTGCGGCGCGTGTACGTCCGGCCCGAGCACCGTCGGCGGGGCGTCGCCCGGCGGATGGTGGAGGCGTTGCTCGACTTCGTGGCAGCGGACGGGCGTTACCGGGCCGTCTATCTGCACACCGACCCCGCTGTGCCCGGGGCCGAGGCGTTCTGGCGGTCCCTCGGGAAGGTCGTGCACGACGAGCGCGCGGACGGCCAGGGTCAGGGGCAGGGTGTCCTGCACTTCGAGATACCCCTGGGCGGTGGGCGCCGTGCGTGAACGACGTGTGCGGCGCGCCGTCATGCTCCTGCTCCTCCCGTTCCTCGCCGGGTGTTTCGCCTCCGGTGGTGCCCCGGACGGCTCGAAGGGGAGCGGTGGCACTCGGCTCCGGGTCGCCCTCGCCTTCCCGCCCGCGGAAGGGCTCTCGCCGTACGGTGCCGACGCCACCATCCTCAGCAGGCTCGGCGTCACCGAGGGGCTGACCGCCCTCGACGCCAACGGGGCCGCCGTACCCGCGCTCGCCGCGTCCTGGCGGCGGGACGGCGACCGGGACTGGGTGTTCACCCTGCGCGACGCCACCTTCCAGGACGGCGGCGAGGTCACGCCCGCCGCCGTCGCCTCCTCCCTCGGTCACGCCGTCGCGGCCGAACCCGCCCCGGCGGCGCTGAGCGGCGTCAGCCTCACGGCGCGGGCGGAGGGCGCCACGGGTGTGCGGGTCAGTACCGAACGACCCGACCCCGTCCTGCCGTCGCGGCTCGCCAGCCCCAGCCTCGCCGTCCTCGCGCCCGGTGCCTACGACGAGAAGGGCCGCGTCGATCCCGTCCGCACCGGCACCGGGCCCTTCGCCCTCACCAAGCTCTCCGGTTCCGCCTCCGCCACCCTCGACCGCCACGACGACTACCGGGGTGGCCGCGCCCAGGCGTCCGGGATCGACGTCCGCTTCATTGCCGACGGCACCGCCCGCGCCGCCGCCCTGCGCACCGGGGAGGTCGACCTCGCGGAGGCGGTCCCCGTGGCGCAGGCCGCCTCGCTGGACGAGGGCCTCCGCCGGGAGACCGCCACCACCCGGACCACCAGCCTGATGCTCAACACCCGAAGCGGCCCCTTCCACGACCCCGCCCTGCGGGCCGCCGCCCGTGCCGCCGTCGACACCGCCGCCCTCGCCGACGGGGTGTACGAGGGGTACGCCGACGCCGGTACCGGGATCTACGGGCCCGCCGTCACCTGGGCCGAGGGCAAGCGGCAGGCGCCGGGCCGGCGGGGGCGGGCCGGTGACCCCGACGGCACCGGGATCACCCTCGCCACCTACGACAACCGGCCCGAACTCCCCGAGGTCGCCCAGGTGTTGAAGCAGCGGCTGGAGCGGGCGGGGTTCCGGGTCACGCTGGAGGTGCGGGAGTACTCGCGGATCGAGAGCGACGCGCTCGCGGGGGAGTTCGACGCCTTCGTGCTGGCCCGGAACACCCTCGTCGACACCGGTGACCCCGTCGCCGTCCTCGCCTCCGACTTCACCTGCGACGGCGGCTACAACCTCGCGTTGCTGTGCGCGGAGGCCGTGGACCGGGCCGTCGAGCGGGCCGAGGCCGTCGCCGACAGCGGGGCGCGGCAGGACGCGGTCATGGCGGCCGAGGCCGCGATCCTCGCCACCGACGCCGTCGTGCCGCTCGTCCACCAGCGGATCATCACCGGGGTCGGCGACTCCGTCCGAGGGGTGCTCCTCGATCCGTACGAGCGCACCCTCGTCGGCACCGGGACGCGGCGCTGACCGGATGAGGAGGTCTGTCGGCGCGCTGCTGTGGCGGGCGCTTCTCGCCGTGCTGCTGGTGTGTTTCGTCGGGGTACTGCCCTGGCTCGCGCGCACTGATCCCGCGCTCACCGTGCTCAAGGCGCGGGCCATGGAACGGGAGGCCACGCCCGAGGTGCTGGACGCGGTGCGGCGGCAGATCGGGCTCGACAGCGGGCCGTCGGCACTGCTGGGGGAGTGGCTCGCCGGGCTGCCGCGCGGGGACGCCGGGCGGTCCTGGCTCTCCGGTGAGCCGGTGCTGCCGGGCGTCGGGCACGCGCTCGGGGTCTCCCTGCTGCTGACCGGGACCGCGCTGGCCGTCGCGCTGGCCACCGCCGCCCTGGTGTGCGCGCGGACCCTGCGCGACGGTGCCCGGCGGCGGCTCGACGGGCGGCGGCGGGCGGGCGGCACCACCACCGCCGTACTCGCCGCGCTGCCCGAGTTCCTGACCGCGTCCGTGCTCGCCACCGTCGTGGGCGTGCAGCTCGGCTGGCTGCCCGCGCTCGGCTGGTACGGGCCCCGGTGGACGGTGCTGCCCGCGCTCGCCCTCGGCCTGCCCGCCGGGGCCGTCCTCGGACGGCTCCTCGACGACCTGCTGCCCGGCGCCTTCGCCGAACCGTGGGCCACGGCCGCCGCCGCGCGCGGCCTCGGCGGGTGGCGGATCGCCCGCATGGCGCTGCGCCGGTGCGTGCCCGCGCTGCTGCCGAACGCCGGGCTGTTCGTCGTCGGACTCACCGGCGGGGCCGTCGCCGTCGAGCGGGTCTTCGACATACCGGGGCTCGGCCGCACCACCCTCCAGGCCGCCCTCGCCCAGGACCTGCCCGTCCTCCAGACGGGCACCCTGGCCCTGCTCCTGCTCGGAGCGGCGGCCACCGCGCTCGCCCACCTCGCCGCCCGACTCCTCACCGGACCCGCCCTGCGCGACGGCGTGGTGCCGACCCTGCACCGGCGCCCACCGGTCGCGCGCCGAAGGCCGCCCGTCGTCTACGGCGTGCTGCTCCTGGTCGTTGTCGGGCTCGGGCTGCCCCGTGACCCGCTCGCCCTCGACACCGCCGCGCGACTCCAAGCGCCGTCGCTCTCCGCCCCCTTCGGGACCGACGCCCTCGGGCGGGACGTCCTCGCGCGGGTCGCGCACGGAGCCTTCGACACCCTGACGCTCGCCGTCGCGGTGAGCGTCGTCGCCCTGGGCACCGGGGTGCTGCTCGGGCTGCTGCCCCGGGTCTCCGGGCCGCTCGTCGACACCGTCAACGCCGTGCCACCGGTACTGGGCGCGCTGCTCGTCACGGCGGTCGCGGGCCGGGGCGCAGCCACCCCCGCGCTCGCCGTCGCCGTCGTCGCCTGGGCGCCGTTGGCCGCGCACACCTCCGCCCTGCTGCGCCAGGAACGCGCCGCCCCGCACCTCACCGCCGCCCGCGCCTTCGGGGCGGGCCCGCTGTACCTGCTCCGGCGCGAGCTGCTCCCCGCCGTCCTGCCGCCCGTCCTCCGGCACGCCCTGCTGCGCCTGCCCGGCGTCGCCCTCGCGCTCGCCTCCCTCACCTTCCTCGGCCTCGGCGCCCAGCCGCCGTCCCCCGAGTGGGGGCTGCTGCTCGCCGAGAACCAGCCCTACGCCGAACGCGCCCCCTGGGCCGTCCTCGCCCCCGCCGCCGTCCTCGCCCTGCTCGGCGCGCTGGCGGTGTCGGCGGCCGGTGGGCGGTGGACGGTGCGCCGCGCGTCCCACGCGGTGCGGCCCGCCCTCACCCCGCCACCGGCTCCAGCACCCGCTCCCGTTCGGGCCCGGCCGACGCCGTGACCGTCCGCGACCGCCGCCACAGCCACACCACATCCCGCCCGAACGACCACACCAGCAACCCCAGCGCCAGCGCCACGACCCCCGTCGTCGCCGGACGCGGCAGCACGTCCGCGCCCGCGACCAGCAGCAGGACGCCCTGCGACGCGGCCACCGTCTTGCGCGCCGTACTCGGCGGCAGGGGCGCGTTCAGCCAGCGGTAGACGTACGACGCGGCGACGAACCCGTACCGCATCCCGCCTATCAGCAGCACCCACGGCCCCACCGACACCGACACCGCCACGTACACGCTCAGCACCAGGATCAGGAACGCGTCCACCTCCATGTCGAACCGCGCCCCCAGCGCGGACGACGTCCCCGTGCGCCGGGCCACCTTGCCGTCCACGCCGTCGAGGAGGAGCGCCACCGCCGTCAGGCCGACCAGCAGCGTCACCGGCGGCGGGCTGGCGAAGGAGTCCGCGACCAGCGCCGTCACCCCGCCGACCAGCGTGGCGCGGCCGAGGGTGACCCGGTTCGCCGGGCCGAAGGAGCGCAGCCGGGAGCGGTGCACGGCCAGCGACAGCACCGCCCAGCTGCCGACGGCGAAGGCGAGGCCGGTCAGCCAGCCCGCCGGACCCATGCCGACCGCCGGGCCGAGCAGCGCGAGCAACAGGACCTGCGCTCCCGCGCCGACCGCGGGTTCCTGTAGCACCGGGCTCGCTCCATAGGGGTTGTTCAGGGCCACCGCGCATCCTCCGGCCGTATGACAGAGTCGATCAACGCCGCGTACTGTGCGCGGCCTGCACACCTCGGTACGTGGACGAGTTCCCGACCGTTCAGGAGGATGCCGATGACACGGCGCACCGCACGCGCGTTCTGGCTCGACTCACCCGGGCGGGCCGCCATCCGGGACGTGGACCTCCCCGAACCCGGCGACGGCGAGGTCCTGGTACGCGCCCGCTACTCCGGCGTCAGCCGCGGCACCGAGACGCTCGTCTTCCGCGGCGGCGTCCCGCGCAGCCAGTGGACCGCGATGCGCGCGCCGTTCCAGGAGGGCGAGTTCCCCGGCCCGGTGAAGTACGGCTACCTCAGCGTGGGCGAGGTCGAGGCCGGACCGGCGGACCTGCTCGGCCGTACCGTCTTCTGCCTCTACCCCCACCAGACGCGGTACGTCGTCCCCGCCGCCGCCGTCACCCCCGTACCGGAGGCCGTGCCCGCCGAACGCGCCGTCCTCGCCGGGACCGTGGAGACCGCCGTCAACGCGCTGTGGGACGCCGCGCCCCTGGTCGGCGACCGGATCGCCGTCGTCGGCGGCGGCATGGTCGGCTGCTCGGTGGCCGCCCTGCTGGCCCGCTTCCCCGGCGTGCGCGTGCAGTTGGTCGACCCCGACCCCGCGCGGGCCGCGACCGCCGAGGCGCTCGGCGTCGACTTCGCGCTCCCCGCCGACGCGCACGGCGACCGCGACCTCGTCGTGCACGCCAGCGCCACCGAGCAGGGCCTCGCCCGCTGTCTGGAACTCCTCGCCGCCGAGGGCACGGTCGTCGAACTGAGCTGGTACGGCGACCGGAAGGTCAGCCTCCCGCTCGGCGAGGCGTTCCACTCCCGCCGCCTCACCCTCCGCGGCAGCCAGGTCGGCACCGTCTCCCCGGCCCGCCCGAACCGCGGTTACGCCGACCGGCTCGCCCTCGCCCTCGACCTGCTGGCCGACCCGGCGCTGGACGCGCTCATCACCGGCGAGTGCGCCTTCGAGGACCTGCCCGAGGTGCTGCCGGGGCTCGCCTCGGGCGACATCCCGGCCCTGTGCCACCGCGTGCGTTACGCGGACCGGCCCTGAGACCGCCCCTGAGACCCCTGACCTGAGAGAAGACGTACGACCCGCTGAACAAGGGAAGGACTCCGGCCGTACTACTCGGCGTCCACGCGCCCGTACCGGGAGGGTCTTCGTTGTTCAGTGTCACCGTCCGCGATCACATCATGATCGCTCACAGCTTCCGCGGCGAGGTGTTCGGACCCGCGCAGCGCCTGCACGGGGCGACGTTCCTGGTGGACGCCACCTTCCGGCGCGAGCAGCTGGACGACGACGACATCGTCGTCGACATCGGTCTGGCCACCCGCGAACTCGGCGCCGTGGTCAGCGAGTTGAACTACCGCAACCTCGACAACGAGCCCGACTTCGCCGGGGTCAACACCTCCACGGAGTTCCTGGCGAAGGTCATCGCGGACCGGCTCGCGGAGCGGATCCACAAGGGTGCGCTCGGCGAGGGCGCCAAGGGGATCAAGGCCCTCTCCGTCACCCTGCACGAGTCGCACATCGCCTGGGCGGGTTACGAGCGTGCCCTGTGACCGACCTGAGCCTGGAGTCCACCCCCCTCGCCCACGTGCCCGCGCAGGCGACCCCGCGGAACGGTGAGATCATCCCCATGTCCCTGCGCACCGTGCACTTCGTGATGCCGGGCGGCGTCGACGACCCGGCCGCCCCGAGCGGCGGCAACGCCTACGACCGCCGGGTCTGCCTCGACCTCCCCGGCTTCGGCTGGCAGGTGCGCAAACACCTGGTCGACGGCGCCTGGCCCAGCCCCGGCGCGCGTGCGCGTGCGGAACTCGCCCGCGCCCTGCGGGAGGTGCCGGACGGGTCCGTCGTCCTGCTGGACGGGCTGGTCGCCTGCGGCGTCCCGGAGACCGTCGTACCCGAGGCGGGGCGGCTGCGGCTCGCCGTCCTCGTCCACCTGCCCCTCGGCGACGAGACCGGCCTCGCGCCCGCCCTCGCCGCGGAACTCGACGCCCGCGAACGCGCCGTGCTGCGCGCCGCGTCCGCCGTGATCGCCACCAGCGACTGGGCGGCCCGCCGCCTCGTCGCCCACCACGGCCTCGCCCCCGACCGCGTCCACGTCGCCGCCCCCGGCGCCGACATCGCGCCCCTCGCCCCCGGCACCGACGGCGTCTCCGGACTGCTCTGCGTCGCCTCGGTCACCCCCCGCAAGGGCCAGCACCGCCTGGTGGAGGCCCTCGCCACGGTCACCGACCTGCCCTGGCACTGCACCCTCGTCGGCGGACTCACCCAGGACCCCGGGTACGTCGCCCGACTGCGCGCCCGGATCGATGAGTACGGCCTCCAGGGCCGCGTCCGGCTCGCCGGGCCCCGCGCCGGTGCCGCCCTCGACGCCTGCTACGCCGCCGCCGACCTGCTGCTCCTCGCCTCCTCCGCCGAGACCTACGGCATGGCGGTCACCGAGGCGCTCGCCCGCGGCGTCCCCGTGCTGGCCACGGACGTCGGCGGCCTCCCCGAGGCGGTCGGCCGGGCCCCCGGCGGCGGCGTGCCCGGCATCCTCGTACCGCCGGAGGACCCCGCCGCCCTCGCCGCCGAACTGCGCCGCTGGTGCGGCGAGGCGGACGTCCGCCGCCGACTCAAGGCCGCCGCCCGGGGCCGCCGCGCCGCCCTGGACGGCTGGGCGACGACCGCCAAGAACCTCGCCGGGGTGCTGACCCGGCTCCCGACCGAACCCCGGAGGGCGGCATGACGAAGCCGACGGCCACACGAGAGGGCACCGCCCGCATACCCGCCCAGCCGGGGGCACGGGAGGCGGACGGGGCCCCGCCCGGCGAGCGGCCCACCCTGCGGCTGCGGGACACCGGAGCCGAGGCTCCTGACACCCCTGGTGCCGATCCGACGCGGTACGCGCCCGAGTGGCTGGAACTGCGGGAGGGCGCGGACGCTTCGGCGCGGGCGCCGGAACTGCTCGATCCGCTGCGGATCCGGCTGGCGAACCTGCCGGGCCGGTCGGGCGGCCTCGTCATCCACGACCTGGGCTGCGGCACCGGGTCGATGGGACGCTGGCTCGCCCCCCGCCTCGACGGACCCCAGCACTGGGTCCTGCACGACCGCGACCCCTACCTCCTGCACTTCGCCGCGGTCTCGTCCGCCCGTTCCGCGGCCGACGGCAGCCGGGTCACCGTCGAGACGCGGCGCGGTGACATCGCCCGGCTGACCCCCGAGGCGCTGACCGGCGCCTCCCTCGTGACGGCGTCCGCGCTGCTCGACGTCCTCACCCGCGACGAGGTCGACACCCTCGCCGCCGCCTGCGCCGGGGCCGGGTGCCCGGCGCTGCTGACGCTGACGGTCGCCGGACGCGTCGACCTCAGCCCCGCCGACCCGCTGGACGCGGAGATCGCCGAGGCGTTCAACGCCCACCAGCGGCGCACCGGCCTCCTCGGCCCGGACGCCGTCACCGTCGCCTGCGAGGTCTTCGCCGAGCACGGGGCCACGGTGCGGGTGCAGCCGAGCCCCTGGCGCCTCGGGCCCGACGACGCCGAACTGACGGCGCGGTGGCTGCGCGGCTGGGTCGGGGCGGCGGTGGAGCAGCGTCCCGACCTCGCCCCTCGCGCCGGGAAGTACCTCGCGGCCCGGCTGGCCGCGAGTGCCGCGGGGGAGTCGCGCGTCACCGTCCACCACAGCGACCTGCTGGCGCTGGCCCGCCCGACGGGCGGCACGTCGTGAGCGCCGGTACCGCGCCACGCCGGGGGCTGCGCACCCACCTCGGCACCCTCGCCGGGGCCGCCCTCCTCGCCGCGCTGCTGTGGCGGCTCGGCACCGGCGCGCTGCTGGACGGGCTGCGCCGGATCGACGCGGGGGCGCTGGCGGCGGCGGTGGGGATCGGGCTGGTCACCACCGTGGGCAGCGCCTGGCGCTGGCAGTTGGTGGCTCGCGGGCTGCGGATCCGGATGCCGCTCGGCGCCGCCGTCACCGACTACTACCGCGCCCTCTTCCTCAACGCCGCGCTGCCCGGCGGCGTCGTCGGCGACGTCCACCGCGCCGTACGGCACGGGCGGGGCGCCGGGGACCTGGGGCGTGGGGTGCGGTCGGTGGTGCTGGAGCGGGCGGCCGGGCAACTGGTGCTGGCGGTGGTGGGGGGCGCCGTCCTGCTGACCATGCCGTCGCCCGTGCTGTCGGCCGCCCGGCACGCCGTGGCACCGGTCGCGGTCGCGGTGGTGGGCGCGGTGGCGGTGGGGTTCGCGGTGCGGACGAAGCGCTCCGGTGCCCTCCTCGCGGAGGTCCGGGAGGCACTGCTGTCCCGGCGGAACGGGCCCGGCGTCGTGGGCTCGTCCCTGGTCGTCCTCGCGGGGCACGTCGCCACGTTCGTACTGGCCGCGCGGGTCGCCGGGGTACGGGCGTCCGTGGCGACGCTGCTGCCGCTGGCGGTCCTGGCCCTCCTCGCGATGAGCCTGCCGCTGAACGTCGGCGGGTGGGGACCCCGGGAAGGGGCCACCGCCTGGGCGTTCGGGGCCGCGGGGCTGGGGGCGGGGAGCGGCTTGTCGGTGGCTGTCGTGTACGGGGTGCTGACGCTCGCGGCGAGTGTGCCGGGGGCGGTGGCGCTGGGAGCGCGAAGGGGTGCCGCGCTCCGCGGGACGGGAGCCGCCCCGGCGACACGACTGCCCGCGACTACGGCGGACAGCTACAGCCGTGGTCCCTTCTCCCCCGTCAGCGTGGCGAAATACGGTCCGAAGGAATCCGCCAGACTCGCCAGCAATTCCTTCCCCTTTTCCGGGGTGCCCAGGGAAGGGCGGCCGATGACCCCCGAATCGGTATAGGCGGACATTCCGACGGTGAGGAGCTGGCGCCGGTCGTCGGCGACGAAATCAGCGGACTCGTAGCCGGGGCGGACCAGTTCCGGATGAGTGTGCAGAAGGACGGAGGTCTCGATTTCCCCCGCGTGCATGTCGGTGAGCAGTGAGGTCGACACCCCGGCCCGCTCCCGCGCCGTCTCCCAGTCCTCCGCGGCCGGGAACAGCGCCATCCGCTCACCGCGCGCGGCGGACTCCTGGACGACGTTGCCCAACACGTAGTTCCCGCCGTGTCCGTTGACCAGCACCAGGGCGTCGACGCCGGAGCGGCGGAGCGACGCCGCTATGTCCCCTATCACCGCGTGAAGGGTCACGGAGGAGATGCTGACGGTTCCCGGCCAGGCCGCGTGCTCGTGCGAGCAGGAGACCGTCACCGGCGGAAGGAGGTGCACGGGGTACGCGGCGGCGACCTCCCCGGCGATGGCGCAGGCGACCAGCGTGTCCGTGGTCAACGGCAGGTACGGGCCGTGCTGTTCGAAGCTCCCCACCGGGAGGACGGCGACCTGCCGTGCCACGGCCGCGCCCCGCGCGCGGACGTCCCGCGTGGTGTCCGTCGGCAGGAGGCCCTGAAACGCACTCATCTTTTCCCGGCCTTTCATCACTGGATGAGGAACACTGGTATGAGGAACGCGAGAATCATGACAGAGAACCCCGGCGTGGAACGCGTCGTCAATGCCCCGCTGCCCACCGTCTACGGTGAATTCCGCGCGGTCGGCTATCTCGACCACGACCGCGGCGACGAACAGGTCGCCCTGGTGTACGGGGACATCGGCGCCGAAGACGTCCTCACCCGGCTGCACTCCGAGTGCCTGACGGGCGACGCGTTCGGCTCCCAGCACTGTGAGTGCGGCGACCAGCTGGCCTCCGCGCTGCGCGCCGTCGCCGCCGAAGGGCGCGGCGTCGTCGTCTACCTGCGCGGGCACGAGGGCCGCGGCATCGGCCTGCTCGCCAAGCTGCGCGCGATGGCGCTCCAGGCGGAGGGCCTGGACACGGTCGAGGCGAACCTCGCCCTCGGGCTGCCGGTCGACGCCCGTGACTACGGGGTCGCCGCCGGGATCCTGCACGACCTGGGCGTGCGCTCGGTCCGGCTGATGTCCAACAACCCGCGCAAACGGGAGGCGTTGGTACGGCACGGCATCGAGGTCGCCGAGCAGGTGCCGCTGCTGATACCGCCGTGCGAGAGCAACATCACCTACCTGCGCACCAAGCGGGAGCGCCTCGACCACCACCTGCCCCACCTGGACGCGGTGCTGCCGCACGCGGCCGGGGTCGCGCCGTGACCTGGTGACGGCGTCAGTCCGGGAGGACCGCCTCGTGGACGAAGCGCTTGAGGTCCGTGAACACCGTGTGCGAGGTCCGTGGCCGCAGCTGGGTCATGAACTGCACGGTCAGGTCCCGGCCCGGGTCGACCCAGAACGCGGTGGTCGCCACCCCGGTCCAGCCGTAGGTGCCGAGCCCGGCGGGCGCCTTGGTGCGGTCGGGGTCGATCACCACGGAGACGCCGAGGCCGAACCCGACGCCCTCGTTGCCGGGTTCGTCGTGGGCGGGACGGCTGCCGAAGGCGCGCAGGTCGGCGCCGCCGGGGAGGTGGTTGGTGGTCATCAGGTCCACCGTGCGGGCGTCGAGCAGCCGTACGCCGTCGAGTTCGCCGCGGCGGCGCAGCAACTCCATGAAGCGGTGCACGTCGTAGGCGCCCGCCACCATGCCGCCGCTGCCGGACAGGAACCTCGGCCGCCCGTGCAGCGGCAGCCCGGCGATGGGCTTCAGGCCGCCGCCGTCCTCCCGCTCCCCGTACAGCTCGGCCAGCCGTCCCGACTGCTCGGCGTCGACCTCGAACCCGGCGTCCGGCATCCCGAGCGGGCGGAAGATCCGCTCGGCGAAGAAGGTGTCCAGCGGCTGCCCGGACACCACCTCCACGACCCGTCCCAGCACGTTGCTGGCGACGGAGTAGTTCCACTGGGTGCCCGGCTCGAACTGGAGCGGCAGCCCGGCGTACACCTCGATCGCCTCGGCCAGGTCGGCACCCGACGGCACCGACGACTCCAGGCCCGCCGCGCGGTAGAGGGCGTCCACGGGGTGGGAGTGGTAGAACGCGAAGGTCAGGCCCGCGGTGTGGGTCATCAGATGCCGGACCAGGATGGGCCCGTCGGCGGGCCGGGTCCGTACGGCGTCCCCGGAACCGCCCTCGTACACGCGCGCGTCGGCGAACGCGGGCAGGTAACGCGCCACCGGATCGTCCAGCCCCAGCCTGCCCTCCTCCACGAGGAGCAGCGCGGCGACCGAGGTCACCGGCTTGGTCATGGAGTAGATCCGCCAGAGGGTGTCGGTCTCGACGGGCAGCCCCGCGGCGAGGTCACGGTGGCCGTACGCCGTGAGGTGCGCGACGCGTCCGCCGCGGGAGACGGCGACGAGGAACCCCGGCAGCCGCCCCGCGTCCACGTACTGGGCGAGGTGCCGGTCGAGGCGGCGCAGCACCTTCGCGTCCAGCCCGGCCTCACCCGGGTCGACCTCCTGCCGCAGTACTGCCATCAACTGCCTCCCGTGCGCTCCGCACCACCTCGGTGCCCCATGGCCGCGCAGACCACACGCGCCGGGACCTTTCTCTCCTCCTTGATCGCTACCCGTCAAGTACCGGTCCGCGAAGAGGCGATGATGTGCCGTCACCAGTCGAGGTCTGCCGCCTGGGCGCGCGGTAGGGGAAGCGGTGCGTCCAGCCGACCGCGGCTCAGGGCGGGGCGCTCAGCGGCTGGGCCCGGAGGTCGTCGTGGAACAGCGGCAGGACGTCCGGCTGGCGGGTCGCCGCGGTCACGTTGTGGACGACGAGCAGCACCTTGTGGGCGTGTCCGCGGGTCGTCCAGCGGGTCGCGTCGTCGCCGACCGGTACCCGTATCCACCCCGTGTCCGGCACCGTCAGCCCGTCTCCTCCCGCTGCCAGGCGCCCACGCCCAGCTTCCCCGTCGTGCCGAGGTCCAGTTCCGGTGTCACCATCACCGGGGCGGCGCCGGGCTTGGCCAGTACGCGGGCGTAGGGCGCGTGCACGGGGGTGCCGAACTCGGTGGTGTTGCGCCACACCAGGGTGGACCGGGCCCGCTCCCCCGGCGCCAGGTCCAGCGGCCGCGGGGGCGCGTCGGCGCCGGTGCTCATGGCGATGGTCTGGCCGCCCTCCAGTACCTGCACGTCGGTCACCACCTCGTGGGCCTCGTCGACCACGTCGACCTCCGGGTAGCCGTCGAGGTGGTAGGGCCGGGTGCCGCAGTTCTCCAGGTGCAGGCCGACGACCCGCAGGCCCATCGCCGCGTCGCCCCGGTCCGCCGTCAGCCGGATCCCGGACTCCGGGCACGGACCGCTCGGCACGGGCGCCTCGTCGGCGGGGACGCCGCGCACCTTGGAGACCCGTACCAGCGCCTGCCCCTGCGCGGTGACGAGCGGCTGGGACGCCTTGAGGGTGCGGGTGACCGTACCGCCCGGCGGCACGGACGCCACCGTCTCCGCGCGGTTGTCCCTCACACCGCCGGTCTCCGAGAGGAAGTCGAAGGTGACGGTGTAGGTGAACGCCTCGGCCTCGTCGTTGGTGACCTGGTACGCGGCGCACCCCGAGTACCCGGCGCCGCCCAGCGCGTTGATCCGTACGCCGTCCAGCTCCATGCCCGTCGTGGCGCCCGGCTCGGCCGTCGCGCAGGCCGCCGTCGGCCGGGAGCCGTCGGCGCCGGTGGTCTCGTCGGCGGCCTCCGTCCCGCAGGCGCCGAGGAGGAGGACGCCGACGAGTGCGGCCGGTGGGGTGAGGGAGGCGGTACGCATCCGATCACCCCACCAGGGCCGTGCTCGCCGGGTCCGTGGCGGACGTCACAAATCCTGTCACAGAGGTGTCACAAGCCCCGCACGGTTCAGGGTTCGCGCGCCGACTCCACCGCGTGGCCGCCGAACTGGTTCCGCAGCGCCGCGACCATCTTCATCTGCGGTGAGTCCTCCTGCCGCGAGGCGAACCGCGCGAAGAGGGACGCCGTGATCGCGGGCAGCGGCACGGCGTTGTCGATCGCCGCCTCCACGGTCCAGCGGCCCTCGCCGGAGTCCTGGGCGTAGCCGCGCAGCTGCTCCAGGTGCTCGTCCTCGTCGAGGGCGTTGACGGCCAGGTCGAGCAGCCACGAGCGGATGACCGTGCCCTCCTGCCAGGAGCGGAAGACCTCCCGGACGTCGGTCACCGAGTCCACCGCCTCCAGCAGCTCCCAGCCCTCGGCGTAGGCCTGCATCATGGCGTACTCGATGCCGTTGTGGACCATCTTGGAGAAGTGCCCGGCGCCGACCTTGCCCGCGTGGACGTAGCCGTACGGGCCCTCGGGCTTGAGGGCGTCGAAGATCGGCTTCAGCCGGTCGACGTGGTCCTTGTCGCCGCCCACCATCAGGGCGTAGCCGTTCTCCAGGCCCCACACCCCGCCGGAGACCCCGGCGTCGACGAAGCCGATGCCCTGGGCCCCGAGTTCGGCGGCGTGCTTCTCGTCGTCGGTCCAGCGGGAGTTGCCGCCGTCGACGACGGTGTCACCGGCCTGGAGGAGACCGGACAGCTCGTCGACGACGGACTGGGTGGCGGCGCCCGCCGGGACCATCACCCACACCGCGCGCGGCGCGTCCAGCCGTTCGACGAGTTCGGCGAGGGAGTCGACGTCGGAGAGTTCCGGGTCGCGGTCGTAGCCGACGACGGTGTGGCCCGCGCGGCGGACGCGCTCGCGCATGTTGCCGCCCATCTTGCCGAGACCGATGAGACCGAGCTGCATGATCACTTCACTTCCTTGAGGTCACGGTAGGCGGCCACGAGGGCGGCGGTGGAGGCGTCGAGGCCCGGCACGTCGGCGCCCTCGGTCAGCGCGGGCTCGACGCGCTTGGCGAGGACCTTGCCCAGCTCCACGCCCCACTGGTCGAAGGAGTCGATGTTCCACACCGCGCCCTGCACGAACACCTTGTGCTCGTACAGCGCGACGAGCTGGCCGAGCACCGACGGCGTCAGCTCGGCGGCGAGGATCGTGGTCGTGGGGTGGTTGCCGCGGAACGTGCGGTGCGGGACCTGCTCCTCGGGCACGCCCTCCGCGCGCACCTCGTCCTCGGTCTTGCCGAAGGCGAGCGCCTGGCCCTGCGCGAACAGGTTGGCCATCAGCAGGTCGTGCTGCGCCTTCAGCCCCTCGCTCAGCTCGGCGACCGGCCGGGCGAAGCCGATGAGGTCGGCGGGGACCAGCCTCGTGCCCTGGTGGATGAGCTGGTAGTAGGCGTGCTGTCCGTTGGTGCCGGGCGTGCCCCACACCACGGGACCGGTCTGCCACTCCACGCCGCGCCCCTCGCGGTCCACGGACTTGCCGTTGGACTCCATGTCGAGCTGCTGGAGGTACGCCGTGAACTTGGCGAGGTAGTGGCTGTACGGCAGCACCGCGTGCGACTGCGCGTCCAGGAAGTTGCCGTACCAGACGCCCAGCAGGCCGAGCAGCAGCGGCGCGTTGGCCTCGGCGGGGGCGCTGCGGAAGTGCTCGTCGACCAGGTGGAAGCCGTCGAGCATCTCCCGGAACGCCTCCGGGCCGATCGCGATCATCAGGGAGAGGCCGATGGCGGAGTCGTACGAGTAACGGCCGCCGACCCAGTCCCAGAACTCGAACATGTTGTCCGGGTCGATGCCGAAGTCCGTGACCTTCTCGGCGTTGGTCGACAGGGCGACGAAGTGCCGGGCGACCGCCTTCTCCTCGCCGCCGAGCCCGTCCAGCAGCCAGCTCCGGGCCGACGTGGCGTTGGTGATCGTCTCGATGGTGGTGAAGGTCTTGGAGGCGACGATGAACAGGGTCTCCGCCGGGTCCAGGCCGTGCACCGCCTCGTGCAGGTCGGCGCCGTCCACGTTGGAGACGAAACGGAACGTCAGCTCGCGGGCCGTGTACGCCCGCAGGGCCTCGTACGCCATCGCGGGGCCCAGGTCGGAGCCGCCGATGCCGATGTTGACGACGTTGCGGATCCGCCGGCCGGTGTGGCCGGTCCACTCGCCGGAGCGGACCCGGCGCGCGAAGTCGGCCATCTTGTCGAGCACGGCGTGCACCTTGGGCACGACGTTCTCGCCGTCGACCTCGACCACGGCCTCGCGGGGGGCGCGCAGCGCGGTGTGCAGGACCGCCCGCCCCTCGGTGGTGTTGATCTTCTCGCCGCGGAACATGGCGTCGCGCAGCCCGAACACGTCGGTGGCCGCGGCGAGTTCCTGGAGCAGGGCGAGGGTCTCGTCGGTGACGAGGTTCTTGGAGTAGTCGATCCGCAGGTCTCCGACGCGCACGACGTACCGTCCGGCGCGCGCCGGGTCGGCCGCGAACAGCTCACGCAGGCCCGGGACGCCCTGCGCCCGGTGGTCCTCCAGGGCGGTCCACTGCGGGCGCCGCGTCAGCAAGGGGGTGTCAGACATGGGAAGGGGTCTCCTTGGTGGCCTCGCCGCGCAGCGCGACGGCGTACATCTCGTCGGCGTCGAGGCGCCGTAGCTCCTCGGCGATGAGTTCGGAGGTCGGGCGGACCTTCAGCGCGAGGGTGCGCGAGGGCTGGTCCGGCAGGGTGAGGGTGGCGAGCGGGCCCTCGGGGCGGTCGATGACGATCTCGCCGCGCTCGGTGCCCAGGCGCACGCCGGTGACCACGGGGCCCGCGGTCTCCACCCGGTCGACGGTGACGCCGAGGCGGGCGTGCAGCCAGCGGGCGAGCAGCTCGGCGCTGGGGTTGTCGGCCTCGCTCTCCACCGCCGCGGAGGTGATGGTGAGGCGGGCCTGGTCGAGGGCGGCGGCGAGCATCGAGCGCCACGGGGTGAGCCGGGTCCAGGCGAGGTCGGTGTCGCCGGGCGCGTACGACTTCACCCGGGTCTCCAGGGCCGTCAGCGGGCGCTCGACGGCGTACATGTCGGTGATCCGGCGCTGGGCCAGCGCGCCCAGCGGGTCCTTGGAGGGGTTGTCGGGGGCGTCCACCGGCCACCACACCACCACGGGCGCGTCCGGCAGCAGCAGCGGCAGCACGACGGAGTCGGCGTGGTCGGAGACCTCGCCGTAGGTGCGCAGGACGACCGTCTCGCCGGTCCCGGCCTCGGAGCCGACCCGCACCTCCGCGTCCAGCCGGGAGCGGTGGCGCTCGCGGGGGGTCCGGGCGTGCCGCTTGATGACGACCAGGGTCCGCGAGGGGTGCTCGTGCGACGCCTCCTCGGCGGCCTTGATCGAGTCGTAGGCGTTCTCCTCGTCCGTGACGATCACCATCGTCAGGACCATGCCCACGGCGGGGGTGCCCAGGGCACGGCGGCCCTGCACCAGCGCCTTGTTGATCTTGCTTGCCGTGGTGTCGGTCAGGTCGATCTTCATGGCCTGCGCCAGCTCCGTCCGTCTCGTGCGAGCATCTCGTCGGCTTCCTTCGGACCCCAGCTGCCCGACGCGTACCGCGCGGGTGTGCCATGCGTGGCCCAATACCCCTCGATCGGGTCGAGGATCTTCCAGGACTCTTCCACTTCCCGGTGACGCGGGAACAGGTTGGCGTCGCCCAGCAGCACGTCCAGGATCAGCCGTTCGTACGCCTCCGGGCTGGACTCCGTGAACGACTCGCCGTAGGCGAAGTCCATGGACACGTCCCGGATCTCCATCGAGGTGCCCGGCACCTTGGAGCCGAACCGGACCGTCATGCCCTCGTCCGGCTGGACGCGGATGACGACCGCGTTCTCGCCGAGTTCCTCGGTGGCCGTCGAGTCGAAGGGGGAGTGCGGCGCCCGCTGGAAGACCACCGCGATCTCGGTGACGCGGCGGCCGAGGCGCTTGCCGGTGCGCAGGTAGAAGGGGACGCCCGCCCATCGGCGGTTGTCGACCTGCAACCGGATCGCGGCGTAGGTGTCGGTGGTGGAGGCCGGGTCGATGCCGTCCTCCTCCAGGTAGCCACGGACCCGTGCGCCGCCCTGCCAGCCCGGCGCGTACTGGGCGCGCACGGTGTGCCGGGACAGGTCGGCGGGGAGCTTCACCGCCCTCAGCACCTTCAGCTTCTCGGTGAGCAGGGAGGCCGCGTCGAAGGCGGCGGGTTCCTCCATCGCGGTGAGCGCCATCAGTTGCAGCAGGTGGTTCTGGATGACGTCACGGGCCGAGCCGATGCCGTCGTAGTAGCCCGCCCGGCCGCCGATGCCGATGTCCTCCGCCATGGTGATCTGTACGTGGTCGACGTACGACCTGTTCCAGATCGGCTCGAAGAGCTGGTTGGCGAAGCGCAGCGCCAGGATGTTCTGGACGGTCTCCTTGCCGAGGTAGTGGTCGATCCGGAACACCTGCTCCGGGTCGAACACGTCGTGCACGATCGCGTTCAGCTCCTCGGCCGACTCCAGGTCGTGCCCGAACGGCTTCTCGATGACGGCCCGGCGCCAGGAGCCCTCGGGGGCGTCGGTGAGCCCGTGCCTCTTCAGCTGCCGGACGACCTTGGGGAAGAACCTCGGCGGTACGGAGAGGTAGAAGGCGTAGTTGCCGCTGGTGCCGCGTGAGACGTCCAGCTCGTCGACGGCGGACCGGAGCTGCTTGAACGCGGTGTCGTCGTCGAAGTCGCCGGGGATGAACCGCGTTCCCTCCGCGAGCTGCCGCCACACCTCCTCGCGGAACTCGGTGCGGGCGTGCTCCCGTACGGCGTCGTGCAGGACCCGCGCGAAGTCCTGGCCCTCCCAGTCGCGGCGGGCGAAGCCGACCAGGGAGAAGCCCGGGGGCAGCAGACCGCGGTTGGCGAGGTCGTACACCGCGGGCATCAGCTTCTTGCGGGACAGGTCGCCGGTGACGCCGAAGATGACCAGCCCCGAGGGGCCCGCGATCCGGGGCAGGCGGCGGTCGCGCGGGTCGCGCAGCGGGTTGCTCCAGGCGGCGGGGGCCGCGGTCGCGGTGGCCGTCCCGGTGGTCGTCCCGTTGGTTGTCCCGTTGGTTGTCCCGGTGGTTGTCCCGGTGGTTGTCCGGGTGGTTGTCCCGTTGGTTGTCCGGGTGGTTGTCCCGGTGGTGGTCACCGCTCCTCAACTCCCTTGCTGTCCAGCGACTTCGTGACGGCGTCCAGCAGGTCCTGCCAGGCCGCCTCGAACTTGGCCACGCCCTCGTCCTCCAACAGGGTGACCACCTCGTCGTAGGAGATGCCGAGTCGTTCTATGGCCGCCAGGTCGGCGCGGGCCTGGGCGTAGCCGCCGGTGACCGTGTCGCCGGTGATCCGGCCGTGGTCGGCGGTGGCGTCCAGGGTGGCCTCCGGCATGGTGTTGACCGTGCCGGGGGCGACCAGGTCCTCCACGTACCGGGTGTCCCGGTAGGCGGGGTCCTTCACCCCGGTGGACGCCCACAGCGGGCGCTGCTTGTGGGCGTGCGCGCCGGACAGGGCCAGCCAGCGGTCACCGGCGAAGAACTCCTCGTACGCGGCGTAGGCGAGCCGGGCGTTGGCGAGGGCGGCGCGACCCCGGAGGGCGAGGGCGTCGGCGGTGCCGAGCAGGGTCAGCCGCCTGTCGACCTCGGTGTCCACGCGGGAGACGAAGAAGGAGGCCACGGAGCGGATCCCGGCCAGGTCCAGGCCCGCGGCCCGCGCCTGCTCCAGGCCGGCGAGGTAGGCGTCCATGACCTCGCGGTAGCGCTCCAGGGAGAAGATCAGCGTGACGTTGACGCTGATGCCCTGGGCGATGACCTCGGTGACGGCGGGCAGGCCCGCCCGGGTCGCCGGGATCTTGATCATCACGTTGGGGCGGTCCACCAGCCAGGCGAGCTGGCGGGCCTCGGCGACGGTGGCCCGCGTGTCGTGGGCGAGGCGCGGGTCGACCTCGATGGAGACCCGGCCGTCCCGGCCGCCGGTGGCCTCGTAGACCGGGCGCAGGACGTCGGCGGCGGCGCGGACGTCGGCGGTGGTCGTCATCCGGACGGCCTCGTCCACGGTGACGCCGCGCACCGCGAGGTCGGCGAGCTGGTCCTCGTACCCCGCGCCGGAGCCGAGGGCGGCCTGGAAGATGGACGGGTTGGTGGTGACGCCGACGACGTGCCGGGTGGTGAGGAGTCCGGCGAGGCCGCCGGAGGTGATCCGCTCGCGCGACAGGTCGTCCAGCCACACGGAGACGCCTTCCTCGGCGAGGCGCTTCAGGGGCTCCGCGGCGGCGGGTGCTTCGGTCATTCTGATCATCTTCTTTCTGGCGCTCGGATCAACCACGCGTCACCGCGGGGGATTCCCGGGCGGCGGCGACGGCGTTCGGTCCGGTCTGCGTCACCTGTGAACCGGTACCACGTCAAACCCGCGTCTGCGCGCTCATCTGTTACCAGTCCTCTTCAAAAGTTCATGAATTCGAGCATCGTCCCTGGTGAGACGCGTTCGACTCTAAAAGTCGGACTTTTTCGAGGGGAGGCCGGGGTGGGGTGGGCGCACGCGAGGAGGGGCCCCACGCGTGCGCGTGGAGCCCCTCCGGGACGGGTGTGCTCAGTGACCGAAGGTGAACCAGTTGACGTTCACGAAGTCCGCGGGCTGGCCGCTGGTGAAGGTCAGGTAGACGTCATGGGTGCCGGTGACGCGGCTGATGTTCGCCGGGACCGTCCGCCAGGACTGCCAGCCGCCGGTGTTGCCCAGCGCGAAGCTGCCGACGGGCGCGCTGGTACGGCTGTCCAGGCGCACCTCCACCAGACCGCTCACGCCGGACGCCGCGCCGCTCGCGACCCGGCCGACGAACTGGGTGGCCCCGGTGGAGCCGAAGTCGACGCCCCGGTAGAGCGCCCAGTCGCCGTTGGCGATCGCGCCGATGTTCTGCCCGCCGCCCGCGTCGGACGTCGCCTCGGTGATGGTGCCGGACTGCCCGTCGTACGACTCGGCCTGGAGGGCGCTGTAGGCGTCCCGGTTCCCGGTCGGCGGCGGTGTGGTGCCGCCCCCGCCGGCCGTCAGGACCCGCACGTAGTCGACGACCATCGGGTGCCCCGGCACGGTGTTGCCGTCCGGGCCGCCGCCGAAGGCGTCCACGAAGCCGCCGCCCATCGCCACGTTGAGGATGATGAAGTAGCCGTGGTTGGTGGCGTTGGCCCAGGTGGTGGCGTCGACCTGGTTGGCCCGTACGGTGTGGTAGTTGATGCCGTCGACGTAGAACCGGACCTCCTCCGGGCTCGTCGAGCGGTCCCACTCCATGCCGTAGGTGTGGAAGCCCGCCTGGCAGGTGGCGCCGGGGCAGGCGCGGGAGCCGCCGATGCCGGAGGTCTCGTTGCAGGGGCCGCCCGGTGAGGTGCCGCAGTGCATGGTGGCCCAGACCGTGTTCAGGCCCTGCACGTTCTCCATGATGTCCAGCTCGCCCACCGACGGCCAGTTCCAGTAGTTGCCGCGGTAGGGGGCGCCGAGCGCCCAGAAGGCGGGCCAGTAGCCACGGGCGGCGGTGCCCGTGACGTTCGGCATCTGGATGCGCGCCTCCATGCGCAGCTTGCCGCCGGACGGGGGCTGGAAGTCGGTGCGGTTGGTCTCGATGCGGCCCGACGTCCAGTTGCCGGAGGCGTCCCGGCGCGGGGTGATGCGCAGGTTGCCGCTGCCGTCGAGGGCGACGTTGTTCGTGCTCGACGTCATCGTCTCGATCTCGCCGGTGCCCCAGTTGCCGGGGCCGCCGGGGTAGCCGGTGCCGGTCGCGTACCGCCAGTTGGAGGTGTTGACGCCGGTGCCCGCGGCGCCGTTGAAGTCGTCGACGAAGACCTGCGTCCAGCCGGACGGCGGCGGGGGAGCGGCGGCGGTCGCCGCGGGGACGGCGGCCGTGGCGGCGAGCCCCGCCAGGCCGAGGGTGCCGAGGACGGCGAGGAGCGCCCGCCGCAGGGGGCGCCGGCGTCTGTGGGGTGTGCCGGAGGGTTCGCTCATGGGGGGCCTCTCGGTACGGGTCTGTACGGACCGGTGGGGGTCCGTGCCGGTGGGGAGCTGAGCGGTGGGGCGGGCGCACCGGGCCTCCCGCGCGTGAGAGCGCTCTCAGGACCCGGTGCGCCCGCCAATGTGCTCCGCGACACCCCGGCCGTCAAGAGGTGCAGCGAAGAAAGTCCCCGCCGGGCGGGGGAGTTCAGGTCCCGAAGACGCCCCGCTTCCGCGCCGCCTACCGTTACGGGAGGAGAAGGACCGGTACGGGGACGAGGGAGAGGCGGGAGCGGCGTGCGGCTGACGATTCTGGGGGGCGGCGGGTTCCGGGTGCCGCTGGTGTACGGGGCGCTGCTGGGCGACCGGGGCGCGGGGCGGGTGACGGACGTCGTCCTCCAGGACCCGGACGCCGCCCGGCTGCGCGCGGTCTCCCGGGTCCTGGCCGAACAGGCGGCGGACGTCCCCGACGCCCCCCGGGTGACCGTCACCACCGACCTCGACGACGCCCTGCGCGGCGCCGACTTCGTCTTCTCCGCGATCCGCGTCGGCGGCCTCCAGGGCCGCGCCGACGACGAGCGGGTGGCGCTCGCGGAGGGCGTCCTCGGCCAGGAGACGGTCGGCGCGGGCGGCATCGCCTACGGGTTGCGGACCGTCCCCGTCGCGGTGGACATCGCCCGCCGGGTGGCCCGGCTGGCCCCCGACGCCTGGGTCATCAACTTCACCAACCCGGCCGGACTCGTCACCGAGGCCATGTCCCAGCACCTCGGGGACCGCGTCATCGGCATCTGCGACTCGCCGGTCGGCCTCGGCCGCCGTATCGCCCGGGTGCTCGGGGTGCGCGACCCGGCCGCGGCCTGGATCGACTACGTCGGCCTCAACCACCTCGGCTGGGTGCGCGCCCTGCGCGTCGGGGGCCGCGACGAACTCCCGCGGCTGCTCGCCGACCGCGAGCTGCTCGGCTCCTTCGAGGAGGGCAGGCTCTTCGGCGCCGACTGGCTCCAGTCGCTGGGCGCCGTCCCCAACGAGTACCTGCACTACTACTACTTCAACCGGGAGACCGTCCGCGCCTACCGCGAGGCCGACCGCACCCGCGGCGCCTTCCTCCGCGACCAGCAGGCCGCCTTCTACGCCGAGGCCACCGACCCCGCCGTCTCCGCCCGCGCCGCCTGGGAACGCACCCGCGCCGAACGCGAGGCCACCTACATGTCCGAGAACCGGGAGACGGCCGGGGCGGGCGAACGCGAGGCCGAGGACCTCGCCGGCGGCTACGAGAACGTCGCCCTCGCCCTGATGCGGGCCATCGCCCGCGACGAGCGCGCCACCCTGATCCTCAACGTCCGCAACCGCGCCACCCTCGCCGCCCTCGACCGGGACGCCGTCGTCGAGGTGCCCTGCCTCGTCGGCGCCAGCGGCGCCCACCCGGTCGCCGTGGACCCGCTGCCCGGCCACGCCACCGGCCTGGTCTGCGCGGTCAAGGCGGTCGAGCGGGAGGTCCTCGCCGCCGCCGCCTCCGGCTCCCGCGCCACGGCGGTGAAGGCGTTCGCGCTGCACCCGCTCGTCGACTCCGTGCACGTCGCCCGGCGCCTCGTCGACGGCTACACCGCCGCCCACCCCGGCCTCGCCTACCTGCGGTGAACACCGCCCGCCGCAGCGAGAATTCAGGAAGCGGTGAAGCACCTGGTCGGAAGCGGTATGTGGAGCTCCGCGAACACGCCGCTTCGCCTTCCGTACACCTCCGGTTCGCCTGCCGCCTCTGAGATGCGGCCCTGAAGGTCCGCGACGCGGCCTTGAAGGAGAGAGGAAGGTGTCACCGTGCGAGACCCGCGCATGTCCGCCCTCGGCAAGGGCCTCAGGCGCCGCGGCAGGCTGATGGTCCAGGCGGTGAGCCCGCCGCGCCGGGTGAGCCCCGGGGGCCGCACCCTGGACGGGGTGCCCGCGCAGCGCGAACCGTGGCGGGACCCGGACGCCGACGCCGTGCCGCCCGCGCCCCGGCTGGTGGACTCGCCGGTGTTCGTGCTGTCCTCGGTGCGCTCCGGCTCCACCCTGCTGCGGGTGCTGCTCAACAGCCACAGCCGGATCCGCGCCCCGCACGAGATGCACCTGCGCACGGTGCACGTGCGGTTCTCCCGGGACTTCACCGCCGACGCCATGAAGGAGCTGCGCCTCGACCGGCAGGAGCTGGAGCACGTCCTGTGGGACCGCGTCCTGGACCTGGAGCTGCGGCACAGCGGCAAGGACGTCATCGTCGACAAGACCCCGGCCAACACCCTGGTCTTCCGGCGCCTCCAGCGCTGCTGGCCCAACGCCCGCTACATCATCCTGCTGCGCCACCCCGGCGCCGTGGTCACCTCCCTGACCGCCCGCCGCGACCGCCCCGACCCCGCGGCGATCCGCGAGGAGGTCCTCCGGTACGCCGAGGAACTGGAGGAGGCCCGACGGCACCTCGACACCGCGCACGTCATCACCTACGAGGACCTCACCGCCGACCCCGAGCGGGTCACCCGCGGCCTCTGCGACCACCTGGGCGTGCCGTGGGAGAGCGGGATGCTGGACTACGGCAGCCATGACCACGGCCGGTTCCGGCCCAAGCTCGGCGACTGGAGCAGCACCATCAAGTCGGGCCGCATCCAGGCCGCCCGCGGCGCCGACGCGTCCCTGGAACTCCCGCCCAGACTGACGGAGCTGGCGCGGGCCTGGGGCTACCCGGTGGACTGACGCCCCGGCGGGCCGCTACCCGTCCACCGCGACGACCGTGCGCTCCGGGCGGCGACGGCGGCGCCGCCCGGGACGGCCGGTGCCCGTCTCCTCCTTCACCCAGCCCTCCAGCGCGTCCGCGAACTCCGCCGCCCGCTCCGTCCAGTCGAGCTCGGCCACCGCCGCCGCCCGCCCCCGCCCGGCGCTGTCCAGCCGCAGCCCCGGGTCGGTGCGCAGCCGCCGTACCGCCGCCGCCACCGCCGCCGGGTCCTCGTAGGGGACGACGAGGCCGCAGCGGTGCCGGGTGACCAGGGCCGCCGCGAGCGGGTTCGGGGTGGTCACCACGGGCACGCCGTGGGCCATGTACTCCACCACCTTGGTGGGCCGAGAGTGCCGGTAGTTGGGCTGGTCGTGCAGGAGCGACAGGCCCGCCAGCGCGCCCCGCAGGAGCGCCAGCGCGCGGTCGTTGGGCAGGTAGCCGTGCCAGCGCAGCACGCCCGCCCGGTCGGCCGCGGCGAGCGCCTCCCGCACGTCCGGGTCGGCCGCGCCGATCACCTCCACCCGCACCTCGGGGCGCAGCAGCCGGGCGGTCTCGATCAGGTCGAGCGCGCCGCGCGCCCGGGACAGGTGCCCCAGGTAGACCGCCCGCCCGGTGCCGGGCGGCTCGGGCGCGGCGGGCGGGACGAGCGGCAGGTTCGGCACGACCGGATGGTCCCCGCGGAACCGCGCCCGGTAGGCGTCCTCCGCGAGCAGCAGCCGGACCCGCCGCTCGGCGAGCCGCTCCGCCGCCCGCACCGCCACCCGCAGCGGCGGTCGCAGCGCGGCGGGCAGCCAGCGCTTCATCGTCAGCGCCGCCGCGGTGTCCTCGTGGACGTCCCACACGGTCACCGGGGCCCGGCCCGCGCGCCGCCACCGGCGCAGGGTGCCGGGCAGGGCGAGCAGCAGCTCCGGGTCGTGCAGCAGGACCACGTCGGCCTCCGGGCCGCGTTCGGTGAGCAGGGCGCGCGCCGCGCGCAGCGCCGCCCGGCGCTCCCGGCCGACGGCGCGGGGCAGGTCCACGCCCTCGACACCGGGCCGCGGGGCGACCTCGCGGGCGGCGAACGGGGCGGCGTACACGATGTGGTGGCCGCGCTCGGTCAGGGCGGCGATCTCCCGGTGCAGTATCCGCGCGTCCTCGGGATGGTGGACGACGGTGACGACGAGTATGCGCATCAGTGCGGTGCCTTTCGGTTCCGTCCCCCGGGTGCGGGCGGGCCGCCGCTCACAGCACCTCGACCCCGGGCCGGAAGATCCGCCCCCGGGTGTCGAACAGCAGCCGGGCGGCGTCGGCCAGGGCGGGCAGGTCGTAGCAGGAGTGGTCCTGGAGCAGGATCGTCAGGTCGTGGTCGCGTACGGCGGCCAGCGGGTCGTCGACCCGGGGCACCGGCACGTCGTCGACGGACCAGGCCGGGACCTGCGGGTCGTGGAAGGACACCTCGGCCTCGCGCTGCCGCAGCAGCCGGGCCACCGGCACCGCCGGGCTCTCCCGCTGGTCGGCCACGTCGGGCTTGTAGGTGACCCCGAGCAGCAGCACCCGGGAGCCGTGCAGCGGCCGGTCGGCGGTGTTCAGCAGGTCCTGGGCGCGCCGGACGACGTACTCCGGCATCCGCCGGTTGATCTCCTGCGCCAGACCGACGAACCGGAAGTCGTAGCCGAGCGAGGAGCGCACCTTGTACGACAGGTAGTTGGGGTCGATGGGGATGCAGTGCCCGCCGACCCCGGCGCCGGGGCGGAACGCCTGGAAGCCGAACGGCTTGCTGTCGGCGCAGCGGATCGCGTCCCACAGGTCGACGCCCAACTCGTGGCTGATGACGGCGAGTTCGTTGACCAGGGCGATGTTGACGTGCCGGTAGGTGTTCTCCAGCAGCTTGGCCATCTCGGCCTCGCGGGTGCCCTTGGCCTGCACGACCGTGTCGACGAGCTTGCCGTAGAAGGCGACCGCGCGGGCGGCGCAGGAGGGCGTGCAGCCGCCGACCACCTTGGGGGTGTCGCGCAGCCCGTGCCCGGTGTTGCCGGGGTCGATGCGCTCCGGCGAGAAGGCGAGCGCGAAGTCCTGCCCGGCCCGCAGCCCGGACTCCTCCTCCAGGAGCGGCCGTACGACCTCCTCGGTGGTGCCCGGGTAGGTCGTGGACTCCAGGACGACGAGCTGTCCGGGCCGCAGCCGGGCCGCCACCGCGCGGACGGCGGCGGTGACCGCGCTCAGGTCGGGCCCGCCGTCGCCGTTGAGCGGGGTGGGCACACAGATCACCACGGTCTGCGCGCGGGCGAGACAGGCGTCGTCGGTGGTGGCGGTGAAACCGTGCGACAGCATCCCGCGGACGTCGTCAGCGGAGACGTCGTCCACGTGGGAACGCCCGGCGTTCAGCGCCGAGACGATCTCCGGGTTCCGGTCGAGGCCCACCACGCGCAGGCCGACCGTGGCGGCCTCCCGCGCCAGGGGCAGCCCGACGTAGCCGAGCCCGATCACGGCGAGTTCCACGGCGGGGGTCCGTACGTCTCCCCCGTCACCGAGGGGTAGGGACTGGTCGTCCTGCATAGGGCTGCTCCCGTCACCGGATGTGAGGTGGTCCGGCGTGGCCCGCCCCTCAGAGACAGCCGAGGGCGCGGTACGCCTCCCGGGTCGTCGCGGCGACCCGGGACCAGGTGCGGTCACGCGCCACGATCTCGCGGGCGGCGTCACCCCATTCGCACCACTTTCGACTGTAGAGAAGACTTTCCAGCTCATCCGCCCAAGTGTGTGGTGAAGAGGGCGGAATGAGGACTCCGGTCTCTCCCGGCTTGACGAGTTCCGCGAGCGCCGGAAGATCGCTGGCGGCCACCGGCAGCCCGCTCGCCATCGCCTCGACCGGCTTCAGTGGCGTCACCAGACGGCACACGCGCGTGTCGGTGCGCGGCACCGCGAAGACGTCCAACACCGCGTAGTAGTCCCGGACTTGGGCGTAGGGCACCCGTCCGGTGAACACCGCCGTCCCGTCGTCCAGACCCAGTCGGCCGGCCAGCCGCAGCAGTGCCGGGCGCTCCGGTCCGTCCCCGACGACCAGCAGCCGCAGCGGCACTCCGCGACGCCTCAGCTCGGCACCCGCATGGAGCAACGTCCCGATTCCCTCGTGTGGAGTAAGGCTGCTGACCGTACCCACCACGACGTCGTCCGGCGCGATGCCGAGCCGGGCCCGCAGCGGCGCCCCGTCCGGCGGCGGGGTGAGGAACTCCTCGTCCACCGCGTTCGGCACCGTCAGCACCCGCTCCTCGGGCACCCCGCGCGCCACGATCTCCGCCTTCATCGCCGCGCCCAGCGTCAGCACCAGGTCCGCCTCCCGCATACAGCGCGTCTCCAGCTCACGCCGGGCCCGGTACGTCGGGTCCGCGCTGGTCCGGCCCGGGGCCTGGGTCAGCCAGGTGTCCTCCAGGAAGCCGCGCACCTCGTAGACGACCGGCAGCCCGTGGGCCGCGCGCAGCGCCAGCGCGATCCGCCCGTTGCCGTGGTCGGTGGCCGCGTGCAGCACCGCGGGCCGCAGCCGCTCCACCAGCCGCCCCGCCAGCTCGGCGTTACGGGCCAGCGCGGCCGCCTGCCCGTACGGCAGCCAGCGCGGCAGCAGCCGGTGCTGCGGCACTCCGCCGACCAGGTGCAGCGGACGGGCGTCCAGCACCCCCGCGGTCACCGGGAACCCGATCCGCGTCACCACGTGCGGGTCCAGCCCGGCCGCCCGCTGCGCCTCGGCGATCTTCTGGGTGCGCACGGTGTACCCGGCCTGCTTGAACGGCAGCCCGTTGGTGACCAGGTGCAGCACGCGGCCCGGCACCGGACGGACCGGGCGCGCGGGCGGCACCGGACCCGTGCTGCTGGAGGTTCCCCCGGACGGCGCAGCCGTCGGCCCCGCGGTCCGGGCCCGCCCCGCGAGCCGCCGTTC
Organism: Streptomyces sp. NPDC006997; assembly: GCF_040635175.1. Classification (NCBI taxonomy): domain Bacteria; kingdom Bacillati; phylum Actinomycetota; class Actinomycetes; order Kitasatosporales; family Streptomycetaceae; genus Streptomyces; species Streptomyces sp. NPDC006997. Next base: position 124,658 of record NZ_JBEYHH010000005.1, on the reverse strand, counting down.
CACCGGCCCCACCCGGCGCCGCACGGGCGGCGGCAGCAGCCGGAGACCGAGCAGCGCGGCACGGGCGGGGTCGTGCCGCAGCTCGCCCCAGGCCACGGATGCCGCCAGACTGAACGCACGAGTGAGATGGCACGACATGCCGCCACATTAGGTGGACAGAGCGGAGAAAGTACGACATGAACGGCCGTGTACGCCCCGTGCGCCCCGTACTTCACGTCGTCGGCACCCGACCGAACTTCGTCAAGGCCGCCCCGGTCGTGGCAGCCCTGCGCGCGGCGGGCTGCGACCAGGTCCTGGTGCACACCGGGCAGCACTACGACGAACGGATGTCGGACGTCTTCTTCCGGCAACTGGGCCTGCCCGAACCGGACACCGACCTCGGCGTCGGCTCCGGCAGCCACGCCCGGCAGACGGCCGACCTGCTGACCGCCCTGGAGGGCGAACTGACCGCGCGGGACCCCGCCCTGGTCGTGGTGTACGGCGACGTCAACTCCTCCCTGGCCGCCGCCCTCGCCGCCGCCAAGCTGGGGATGCCCGTCGCCCATGTGGAGGCGGGCCTGCGCAGCTTCGACATGACGATGCCGGAGGAGGTCAACCGGCGTCTGGTCGACCAGCTGTCCGACCTGCTCTTCGCCACCAGCCCCGAGGCGGTCGGCCACCTCGCCCGCGAGGGCGTCGACCCCGGCCGCGTCCACCTCGTCGGCAACCCCATGATCGACACCCTGCTCACCCATCTGGACCACTTCGACCCCACCGCCGCCCGCACCGCGCACGGACTGCCCGAGCGCTACGGCGTCGTCACCCTGCACCGCCCCGCCAACGTCGACGACCCCGAGGCCGCCGAGGCCGCCGCCCGCGTCCTCACCGAGGCGGCCCGGCTCCTCGACCTCGCCGTGCCCCTGCACCCGCGCGGCCGGGCCGCCCTCGGCGCGGCGGGCCTCGACGGCGCGCCCGGCGTGCACGTCCTCGACCCGCTCGGCTACGTCGAGTTCATGAGCCTGGTGCGCGGCGCGTCCGCCGTGATCACCGACTCCGGGGGCGTCCAGGAGGAGACCACCGTCCTCGGCGTGCCCTGTCTGACCCTGCGCACCACCACCGAACGCCCGGTCACCGTCACCCACGGCACCAACCGGCTCGTCGGCCACGGCGAACTCGTCCCCGCGCTGCGCAAGCTCCTCGACGGCGACGGGCCGCAGACCCCCGACGAGGGCCCGCCGCTGTGGGACGGCCGGGCCGGGGCCCGCGTCGCCGCCGAGGTCGTGCGCTGGCTGGACCACCATGTCTGAGGCGGCCACCATGTCCGAGACCCTCCACGGGACCGCGATGTCCGAGGCCGGCCGCGACTACTGGGACACCCGCCACCGCGACCACGACGACCTCGCCTCCGGCGGTCACATCGGCCTGGACCGCGCGGGCAACGAGATCTTCTACGCGCTGCGGCTCGGCGCCCTGCTGCCGCTGATCGGCGACCTCGCCGACGAGTCCGCCCCGCTGTTCGTGCTCGACGCGGGCTGCGGCAAGGGGCACTTCGCCCGCGCCCTGGCCCGCTGCGGGCACCGCGTCGACGCCTTCGACGCCAGCGAGGAGGCCGTCGCGCACGCCCGCGCCCGGGGCGGCGGCCCGCGCTGGAGCGTCGCCGCCCTGGACGAGTGGCGCAGCGCCTGGCCGTACGACGTCGTGCTCTGCGTCGACGTCCTCTTCCACGTCCTCGACGACGGGGAGTGGGCGGCGGGGCTGCGCAACCTCGCCTCCCTGACGCGGGTCACCGGACGGCTGGTCCTCACCGACGAGGACACCGCGGCCCGCCGCCGGCGCGGCGACTACATCGTGCACCGCCCCACCGCCGACTACCGCGCCCTGCTCGAACCCCTCGGCCTGCGGCACACCCACTTCCGTCCCTACGGCTTCCGCGAGAACGAGGTCGGCTTCCACGTCTTCACGAGGACCCGCTGATGCGCCTGACCGATCTGCTCCACCCCCACCTGGACGGCGTCACCGCCGTCGTCGACGCCACCACCGGCGGGCTCGACCTGGAGCCCTACCTGCACCTGCCCGACGGCGTCCCCCTGCACCGCGGTGACCGGGACGTCGGCGAGGGCGAGCTGGTGCTCGTCTCCTACGGCCCCGAGCCCGCCCTGCACGGCGGCGAGGACGACTGCCTCGCCGCCCTCGCCCGGATGCGGCCCGGCGCCCGCGGACTGCTCCTGTTCGGCCACCGCGGGCCCGAACTGCCCTACCACCGGCTCCTCGACGCCCTCGTCTCCCACCGCTGCCAGGTGCTGCGCGCGGCCCCCCTCGACTACGTCCACCTGCACGCGGGCGCGGTCTTCGCCCGCACCGACACCCTCCTGCCGCCGCACGACTGGGCCGGGCGGCCCGTCCCCACGGAGGGCTTCGCCACCGAGCTGCGCATCGCCGACGAGTACGTCCTCGCCGACCTGGTCTCCCGCTCCCTGCGCGCCCGCGTCCTCGACCTGGAACGCGACGCCGAGGACGCCACGCGCGCCCGGGGCCCCGCCCACGCGGACGGCCTCGCCGAGCGGCTCGCCGCCGCCGTACGCGAGAAGGACCAGCTGGCGGCGGCGCTGCGCGGCGCCCGGGACCGGGTCGCCCTGCTGGAGTCCCGCGTGGCCATGCTGCAGGGCTCCACCTCCCTGCGGGTCGGCCGGGCCCTGGTCTCGGTGGCCCGCTCACCGCGCCGCGCGGCCCCCCGGCTCCCGCGTGAGCTGTACGGGCTGTGGCGGGAACGGACGGCGGGTACGGGAGCGCGGGAACTGTACGGGCGCTGGCGCGGGCGGACGGGGGCGGCGCCCGCGGCCCCCACGCCCGAGGCACCCGCCTCCGACGGACGCCTCCACCTCGCCCACCGCGCCTTCACCTCCACTCCCCGCGACCGCATGGTCGTCGTCGGCGTCCTCGCCGACACCACCGCCGCCGACCTCGCGGCGGACGCCGTCGTCAACCGGGCCCTCCCGCACGACGGGGTGCCGGTGGCGCGCCGCACGGAACCGGACGCGCTGGTCGTGCAGCTCAGCGCCTGCACCGGCGACGGCCCCTGGGCGCTCACCGGCACCGGCCTCGCCCCCGACCTCGACCGGGCGCTGGCCGAACTGCTCACCGAGACCAGGGCGCTCGGCGGCGCCTGTGTGCTGTGGCGGGACGGACCGGCCGCGGCGGCCCCCGGCCTCACCCGGTTCGCCTGGGACGCCGTGCTCGACGCGGACGCCGGGGTCCGGCTGGCCGCCCTCGACCCGGCGGCGGACGGCAGACAGCGGCTGCGGGAGGTGTTCCGCGCCGAGTGCGTCCGGGTGCGCCTGTCGCAGCTCGCCCGCCGCGTCGGTGCCCCCGACCCGCTGGACCAGCGCCGCGTCAGCGTCCTCGCCGCCCCACGGGACCGCGCCGACGTCGCCCGGCTCACCGCCCAGGTGCTCGACCAGCGGCACCGGCCCGCCGAGGTCGTCGTACCCGACCCCGCCGGACTCGACGAACTCCCCGCCGCCGGGGTGCCCGTGCGCACCGGAGAGCCCACCGCGCCCTGGGTGGCCGACTGGACGGACCTCACCGAGGACCGCCCGGACACCCTGCTGCTCGACCTGTTGTGCGCCCTGGAGTTCTCCGGCGCCGACGCGGTCGGCGACACTCCCACCGCCGACGACTACCTGTACGTCCCCGAAGTGCGCCCCCTGCTGGCGCGCCGGTCGCTGCTGGCGTCCGGCGGGCCGCCCGAGACCTGGGCACGGCAGGGGTACCGCCTGTTCGCCTGGTGCGGAAAGGAGCCGGCATGAGCAGCACACCGAACGCGCTCGTCTACGGCGACGTCGACCTCAACCTCATCGACGGCTCCGCCGTCTGGGCCCAGTCGACGGTGCAGGCGCTGTCCCGCGCGGGCTGCCGGACCCGCCTCGTCCTCAAGGCCCCGGTCCGCACCGGGCGGCTGGTCGACCCGCTCGCCGGACTGCCCGGCGTCACCGTCGTCCGCCCCGCCGAGGAACGGCTGCTGCCCGGCCAGGGCGACCACCCGCTGTCCCCCGCACAGGCGTCGCAGCTGCTCGCCCGGCTCGACGAGGACGACCCCTGCGACCTGCTCGTGCTGCGCGGACGGCGGCTGGTCACCCGGGTCGTCGCGGACGGGCACTTCCACGGCCGGATCTGGGCCTACCTCACCGACATCCCGCAGTCGGCCGCCGAGATGACCGAGGAGGCCCGCGCCGACCTCACCCGGATCGCCGCGTCCTGCCAGCGCCTGCTCTGCCAGACCGAGGAACTGCGCGGCCTGCTGGAGACCTGGGTCCCCGAGGCCGTCGGCACGTGTCTGCTCAGCCCGCCCGCCGTCCCCGAGCCGGAGTTCGACGTGCCCGAGGGCGACCGCCCGCACGACCCGTTCCGGCTCGTCTACACCGGCAAGTTCGCCCCGCTGTGGAACACCCTGCCGATGACCCGGCTGCCCGCACTCCTCGCCGAACACGGCGTCAGGGCCGAACTGCACACCGTCGGCGACAAGATCCACGACGACCCCGCGCACCCCGGCTTCCAGCCCGCCATGGCCCGCGCGCTGGCCGCCACCCCGGGCGTCCTGCACCACGGCGGACAGCCCCGCGAGGAGGCCATGCGGCTGGCCGCCGACTGCGACCTCGGCCTCGGCTGGCGGGAGCCCGCGCTCGACGCCAGCCTCGAACTGTCCACCAAGGTGCTGGAGTTCGGCGCCCTCGGACTGCCCGTGATCCTCAACCGCACCCCCGCGCACGAGGCCCTCCTCGGCGCCGACTACCCGTTGTACGTGCCCGGCCGCGCCGGGATCGACGACGCGGTGGCGGCGGTCGCACGGGCCGTACGCGAGCCCGAGGCCCGGCGGCTCGCCGCCGACCGCTGCCGGGACGCCGCCGCACGCCACACCCTCCAGGTCGCCGCCGACCGCTGGCGCGCCCAGCTCGACCAGGCGTTCCCCGCCGCCCCGGCCGCCGTCACCGGCCGCCCACGCCCCCTGCGGATCGGCGTCGCGGGCCACGACCTGAAGTTCCTCACCCGGCTCCTGGACCACTTCCGCGCCCTGCCCGGGATCGAGGTACGCGTGGACGCCTGGGCGGCGCTCGCCCGCCACGACCCCGCCGAGAGCCGCGAACTCGCCGACTGGGCCGATGTCGTGGTCGTGGAGTGGTGCGGCCCCGCCGCCGTCTGGTACAGCCGCCACAAGCGGCCGGGCAGCCGCCTGGTCATCCGCCTGCACCGCTTCGAACTCGACGCCCAGTGGCCCCGGCAGGTCGACATCGACGCCGTCGACCAGGTGATCTGCGTCAGCACCTACTACGCCCGCCGCACCCTGGAGCACACCGGCTGGCCGGAGTCCAAGGTCACCGTCATCCCCAACTGGGTCGACACCGACCAGTTCGACCGCCCCAAGGCGCCCGGCGCCCGCTTCCGCCTCGGCATGATCGGCGTCGCCCCCAGCCGCAAACGCCTCGACCTCGGCCTCGACGTCCTCGAAGCGCTGCGCGCCCACGACCGCCGCTGGCACCTCTCGGTCAAGTCCAAGCCGCCGTGGGAGTACTGGTGGATCTGGAACAAGCCCGAGGAACGCGCCCACTACGACACCGTCCTGCGCCGTATGCAGACCTCACCGCTCCTGGAGGGCGCGGTGGTCTTCGACGCCTACGGCACGGACGTCGCCGGATGGCTGCGCCGCGTCGGGCACACGCTGTCCACCAGCGACGACGAGAGCTTCCACCTGGCCCCGGCCGAGGGCATGGCCTCCGCCGCCGTGCCCGCGCTGCTGCCCTGGCCCGGCGCCGACGAGATCTACGACCGCCGCTGGATCCACCAGGACCCGGACGCGATCGCCGGGTCCGTCGCCGCACTGGACGAGCGGACCTGGCGCGACACGGGCCAGCTGGCCCGCACCCAGGTGCGGGAGCGGTTCTCCCTCACCCGGGTGGCCCGGGACTGGACGGAGCTGCTGGTGTCCGGGTAGCTACAGCGGCAGCGCCTGCGCCGCCCCCGGCGCGTCGGACCGCACCCGCGTCGGCGCGGGCGCCCGCGCGGGCTCGGGCTCGGGCTCCTCCGTCCGCTGCTGCGGCAGCGACACCGCGCGCAGGGGGCGGGGACCCGACACGACCGTGTAGTCCTGCCCGAGGAACGGCGGCGCGATCTCCCCGGGATCGTCACCGAGCGCCAGCCGCACGGCCGCCCAGGGAGCGTTGACGCCGCACAGGGAGAGCTGGTGGAGGCCGCCCGCGGGGCGGGTGTTGACGTCCATCAGGACGGGCCGGTCGCCGAACATCCGGAACTGGATGTTGGACAGGTAGCGCAGTCCGAAGCCCTCGGCGATCCGCCGGGCGGGCTCCAGCCACTGCTCGCTGAGGGTGAAGCCGCGGCGGCGGCCGTTCTTGGTGCGGCCCACGGCCAGCCGGATCCGGTTGTCGGGGCCGGTCAGACAGTCCACCGACACCTCCGGCTGCTCAAGGCGCGGCATCACCAGCCAGTCCACCGGCTCGTCCGCCTCCCGCAGGGCGCCGAGCACGAGGTCGAGCGGCACGTAGGGGGTGGGGAAGCCGTTGAGGTGCACGAGCGAGAAGGGGGCGCGGGTGATCACGCGGAAGCCCACCCCGCCCGCCCCGGACGCCGGTTTGAAGCACGCCTTGTGCCCGCCCGCCTCCAACTCCTCCACGGCGGCCGTCAGCTCGTCGGCCGAGCGGACCCGCCACCAGGGCGGGACCGGCACACCGATCGCCTGCACGGCCTCGTAGGCGACCACCTTGTCCTGGAAGACGGCCACGGCCTCGGGCGGCGGCGCCAGCAGCGCCGTACCGACCGCCTCGAACTCCGCGCGGTGCGCCACCACCGCCGCCTGGTGCAGCCGCGGCACGAACACGTCGATGCCGCGCCGGGCGCACTGGTCGAGCGCGTACTCGACGTACCCGGCCGCGGACAGGCCCTCCGGCTCCAGCTCGGCGGTGTCGGCGGCGGCCAGCACGGGGGAGTCGGGATCACCGTGGGTGGCATGGACCTCCACCGCGCGGTCGCTGGGATTTCGGCGCAGCTGATCCATGAAGAACACGTTCTCCGCGTACGTGCGGTTGAGCCAGACGCGTACGCGAGAGACCATGCAGGCCGCCTTTCACGGTTCGCGGGCACGGCGGAGCGGGCCGTGCCCGGCCAGGATAGAGGGAGGGACGCCAAAGCCGCCCTCGGAAAAGGGAGGTTGGGAGCGTTGGTGTCGGGGCGATCATACGGCTTCGCGGCGGCCCCGCGTGCAACGCGCGTGTTACGGATCGCGCGGCGGGTCCGGCCCGCGGGTGCCCTTGCCCGGAACGGGGCGCGTGTGCTGTCGTGGTCGGGTCCATGTGATCGTGAGGGGGCGACAGGTGACGTCGACGGCCGGTGGTGCCGGGCAGCTGCTGGCCATCAGTGACCTGCACATCGGGTACGCGGAGAACCGCGCCCTGGTCGAGGCGATGCGCCCCGAGTCGGACGAGGACTGGCTGCTCGTCGCCGGGGATGTCGCGGAGACCGTCTCCGCCGTCCGCTGGGCGCTGGAAACCCTCGCGGGCCGCTTCCGCAAGGTGGTCTGGGCGCCCGGCAACCACGAACTGTGGACCCACCCCAGCGACCCCGTCACCCTGCGCGGCGCCGCCCGCTACGAGCACCTCGTGGAGGTCTGCCGCGAACTCGGCGTCCTCACGCCCGAGGACCCCTACCCGGTCTGGGAGGGCCCGGAGGGACCGGTCGCCGTCGCGCCGCTGTTCCTGCTGTACGACTACTCCTTCCTCCCGGCCGGGTGCGCCACCAAGGAGGAGGGCCTGGAGTACGCCCACTCGACCGGCGTGGTCTGCAACGACGAGTACCTGCTGCACCCCGACCCCTACCCGACCCGGGAGGCGTGGTGCCGGGCCCGCGTCGCCCTCACCGAACGGCGGCTCGCCGCGCTCCCCGGCAACCTGCCCACCGTCCTCGTCAACCACTACCCGCTGGACCGGCACCCGACCGAGGTGCTCTGGTACCCCGAGTTCGCCATGTGGTGCGGCACCCGGCTCACCGCCGACTGGCACCGCCGCTTCCGCGTCCGCACCATGGTCTACGGCCATCTGCACATCCCGCGCACCACCCACCACGACGGCGTCCGCTTCGAGGAGGTCTCGGTGGGCTACCCCCGCGAATGGCGCCGCCGCGACCGCCCGCCCGGCCAGCTGCGCCGCATCCTGCCGGGGGAGGTCGCGGCCCGGTGATCGAGGAACTGCTGCCCGCCACGGTCGTCGCCGTGGAGGCGTACGGCGCCGACGGCACCGAACCGCCGCCCCTGTACCCCGAGGAGGCGGCGCTGGTGGCACAGGCGGTCGCCAAACGGCGCCGCGAGTTCGCCACCGTACGCGGCTGCGCGCGCCGCGCCATGGAGAAGCTCGGGGTGCCCGCGCAGCCCGTGCTGCCCGGCGAGCGGGGGGCGCCGCGCTGGCCCGCCGGGCTGACCGGCAGCATGACCCACTGCGACGGCTACTGCGCCGCCGCCCTGGTCCGCGCCGCCGACCTGGCCTCCCTCGGCATCGACGCCGAACCGCACGGGCCGCTGCCCGACGGGGTGCTGGAGGCGGTGGCCCTGCCGTCGGAGCGGCGGCGCCTGGACGAGCTGTGGCGGACGCACCCCGCGGCGCACTGGGACCGGCTGCTGTTCAGCGCCAAGGAGTCCGTCTACAAGGCGTGGTTCCCGCTCACCGGGCAGTGGCTGGAGTTCACCGAGGCCGACATCGACCTCCGCGTCACCGCCGAGCGGCCGCTCGGCGGCACCCTCCGGGCCGAACTCCTCGTCCCCGGGCCGCTGGTGGCCGACCGCCGCCTCGCCCGCTTCGAGGGCCGCTGGACCATCCAGCGCGGCCTGGCGGCGACGGCGGTCGCGGTCCCGTACGGCTGAGCGGCCCCTCAGGGCTCCGGACACCAGCTGCGCAGCAGCCGGAAGAACCGCTCCTCGTTGCCCGTGAGCCCGGCCGCCGCGAGCGCGCGTTCCGCCTCCGCGAGCACCGACGGCGGGACGACGGCGGGACGGGGCGCGCCGGGGCCGGTGTCGAAGGCGGCCCGCACGGTGTGCAGCAGGCGCAGGTACGCCTGCACGGCGGTGCGCTCACGGTCGGTCAGTACGGCGGTCGGCATCGGTCGGCTCTCCCCGCGTCGAGGTCGTCGGTCGCGCGCCCCCGCACGGCGGTGGCGCGCCTCCAGCTTGCCGCCCGCCACTGACAATCCGGCCGCGGTCCGCCCTCGTTCGCCCGCTTAGCGGAGGCGGAACCCCGGCGACGGCCCTCAGGCGCCCAGGTATCCGAGAGACGTCTCGATGCGTCCCGCCAGGTCGTCGCGCTGGAGGGGGCCGCGGGTCGGGGAACCCGCCAGCAAGGCGCGGCACTTGCTGGCGAGGAGGAGGCCGAAGCTCTCGGCGTCCTTCTCGTCGGCGAGGTCGAAGCGGGTGCGGGCGGCGGCCCGCAGGACGGTGGCGCGGAGGTCGGCCCCGTCGTCCAGCAGCCGGGCGGCCACCGCGGCGCCGTCGACGTGGTGGTGGCGGTGCCCGGCCGTCATGTGCCACAGCTCATGCCCGAGGATGACCAACTGGTGGTCCGGCGCGGTGCGCTCCTCGACGACGACGAGGTCCTGCTCGGCCATGTCGAGCCACAGCCCGCTGGCGGTGCCGGGCGGGAAGGCCGCCGTACGGAAGACGACGGGGCGGCCCCGGCGTCGGCTCATCGCCGCGCACAGCGCGGCGTACAGGTCGGCGGGCTGGGCGGGCACGGGCAGCGACAGCTCGGCGAGCAGCTCACCGCACAGGCGCCGCATCTCCCTACCGATCCCCACGGAATCTCCCCCGGCTCACGACTCGGGCCGCTGCACGCTCTCCAGGAGCATGTCCAGCCACTCCGCGACCTTGTCGCGGTGCTGGTCGGTGGGCAGCTGCGCCGCCCGCCAGGCGATCCCGCGCACGCCGTGGTCCTGGAGGAGCCGCTCCAACGGGTCCCCGGCCTCCGCCGCCGCGGCCCGCCGCTCACGGTCGGCGAGCTGCTGGAGCAACTCCTGCTCGGTCCGCTGCAACGCGCCCGCCAGGGCCTCCGGGTCCTCGGCCGTGAGGAACCCGGCGTGCACGCGGAAGAAGCGCTGGATGGCGTCACAGTGCTCCATCGTGGGCCGTCGGTCGCCGTTGATCAGCGCGCCCGCCTGCTGCCGGGACATGCCCGCGCCGTCCGCGATCTCCTGCTGGGTGTACTTGCGGCCGTTCGGCTTCAGCCGGGTGCGGCGCAGCAGGTCCAGGCGTTGCAGGAAGCGGGCCTGCACGTCCGGCTCGCCCGCCGGTCGACCGCCGAGCAGCTCCCCGACCACGGACTCCGGCACCCCGCAGGCGACGGAGAGCCGGTCGATGTCGAAGACCTCCGCGTGCGGCACGCCGAGCCGGTCGGCGAGCGCGGTGACACGGGAGACGACGGCCGGAAGCGCGGCCGTCACCGTGGCGCCCGGAACCTCGTAGCCATCCGTCCCCACCGACAGGTCTCCTACGTCTCTCACAGGCTTCTCGCAGACAGTTGCCGTGAACTTCCCGGAGAGTAGCCCGTTGCTCGAACTCACATCCAGGTCTCGCCACAACTGTGGCCAATTTCAGCCGTCAACCAGCACGAAATGCCACGATAGTTGACACGCCTCGCTCGGGGGCACCAGGATCAAGGCGCCGCGTGAAAGGCCGCAGAGGCATAAGGGGTGACCTCCCGATGGCATATCAGGCAGGTGGGCAGCGGTCGGCGCCGCGGCCCGCCCCCGAGAACCCGGTGGCCGAGGCGTATCTCCGGGACTACGCAGCCTTCCTGGAGGCCGTCCCCTTCCCCTCCCTCGTCGTGGACCACCGCTGGGACGTGGTCCTCACCAACGGCGCCTTCCGGACACTCTTCGCCGCGATGGGGCCGCACCCCACGGCCATGCCGGACGACAACTTCCTGCGGTTCACGCTGTTCCACCCGGACGCGGGCACGGTCCTCGGCGAGCACGAGGCCCGCTGGTGCCTGCCGATGCTCGCGGACTTCGCCACCGCGGTGGAACGGCACGCCCATGACGTCCAACTCCAGTCGATCCGCCGGGACATCGCCCAGGACCCGATCATGGAGGCGGCCTACCGGCAGGGCCTGCCGCACTGGATCCGCGCGGTCGGCGCGGCGGGCGTCGAGCACGACGGCGCGGTGCGTCCGCTGCTGCACCCCGATCCGCGCTGGGGCGCCACCGACTGCCGGATCGTGTGCGAGACCCCCCGGGCCCTGGAGGACATGGGCTACTCGCGTCTGACGATGGTCCTGCGCGAGCCCCGCCGCCCGGCCGCCGCACCGCCCCACCAGCGGACCCGCGCCCGGCGCGCGACGAGCCACCTGCGCGTGGTCCCCACCCCCGAGACCTGACCAGGCACCGTCGGCGTTCAGGTCGCCGACGGCGCCTCGGTCGGCCCGGGGGAGTCCCCAGCGTGTTGACGGCGACCTTCCTCCCCCGCCGGAGGTGAGACGACCGCCGCGGACCCCGCGCCCGCCGTACCCACGACCTTCACCCCCGGGCCACCCGGGACTTCCATGACGTTCGGCGCCGTTGGAGCACACTCCCCTCACACCCGTCCCACCAGTCGAGAGGCATCTCCATGCCCGAAGTCAACCGGCGCCGATTCCTCCAGCTCGCCGGGGCCACCACCGCCTTCAGCGCGCTGTCCGCCAGCATCGAGCGGGCCGCCGCCATCCCGGCCGACCGCCGCTCGGGCACCATCGAGGACGTCGAGCACATCGTCGTCCTGATGCAGGAGAACCGGTCCTTCGACCACTACTTCGGCACCCTCAGGGGCGTCCGCGGCTTCGGCGACCCGCGGCCGGTCACCCTGGACGGCGGCAAGCCGGTCTGGCACCAGTCCGACGGCACGAGGGACGTGCTGCCGTTCCGCCCCGGTGCCGACGACCTCGGGATGCGGTTCCTGCAGGGGCTGCCGCACTCCTGGCCCGACGGCCAGCAGGCCTACCACGGCGGCAAGTACGACCGCTGGGTGCCCGCCAAGGGCCCCGTCACGATGGCGTACCTGACCCGGGAGGACATCCCCTTCCACTACGCGCTCGCCGACGCCTTCACGGTCTGCGACGCCTACCACTGCTCGTTCATCGGCAGCACCGACCCCAACCGCTACTACATGTGGTCGGGCCACACCGGCAACGACGGCAGCGGCGGCGGCCCGGTCCTCGGCAACGACGAACTCGGCTACGACTGGACGACGTACCCCGAACGCCTGGAGGAGGCCGGGATCTCCTGGAAGATCTACCAGGACACCGGGGACGGCCTGGACGCCGACGGCTCCTGGGGCTGGATATCCGACGCCTACCGCGGCAACTACGGCGACAACTCCCTGCTGTACTTCAACCAGTACCGCGACGCCCGCCCCGGCGACCCGCTGTACGACAAGGCCCGCACCGGCACCGACGTCGCGGGCGGCGACGGCTACCTCGACCAGCTCAGGGCGGACGTCAAGGGGGGACGGCTGCCGAAGGTGTCCTGGATCGTCGCCCCGGAGGCGTTCACCGAGCACTCCAACTGGCCGTCGAACTACGGCGCCTGGTACATCGCCCAGGTCCTGGACGCGCTCACCGCCGACCCGGCCGTCTGGGCGCGCACCGCGCTGTTCCTCACCTACGACGAGAACGACGGCTTCTTCGACCACGTGGTGCCGCCGCTCCCGCCGACCTCCGCCGCGCGCGGCAAGTCCACCGCGGACGCCTCCCTGGACGTCTTCCCGGGCAGCGACCGCCACGTCGCCGGGCCCTACGGGCTGGGACCGCGCGTCCCGACGCTGGTGGTCTCGCCGTGGAGCAAGGGCGGCTACGTCTGCTCGGAGACCTTCGACCACACCTCGCTGATCCGGTTCATGGAGGCCCGCTTCGGGGTGCGCGAACCGCAGATCTCGCCCTGGCGCCGGGCCGTGTGCGGCGACCTGACCTCCGCCTTCGACTTCTCCCGCGCCGACTCCCGCCCGGCCGCCCTGCCGGACACCGAGGGCTACGCGCCGCAGGACCGCGACCGCCACCCCGACTACCGCCCGGCCCCGCCCGCCGACCCGGCGATGCCCGTCCAGGAGCCCGGTGCGCGCCGCGCCCGGCCGCTGCGGTACGTCCCGCGCGTGGACGGCTCCGCGGACCCGGCGACCGGCCGCTACACCCTCACCTTCGCCTCCGGCCCGAAGGCGGGCGCGGCCTTCCACGTCACCTCCGGCAACCGCGCGGACGGCCCCTGGACGTACACGACCGGGGCAGGCGCGTCCCTCTCCGACACCTGGAACACGGCGTACTCCGACGGCGCCTACGACCTGACCGTGCACGGCCCCGCCGGTTTCCTGCGCGCCTTCCGGGGCACGGGCGGCACCGCCGGACCCGAGGTGACCGCCCGCCACCGCGGCGACGACATCGAGCTGACCGTCACCCACCACGGTGATCGCACGGCCCGGCTGACCCTGGCCAACGCCTACGACGGCCGCTCCCGCACCCTCACGGTCCGCCCCGGCGCCACCGTCCGGCACACCGTCGACCTGACCGCCAGCCGCCGCTGGTACGACCTCACCGTCACGCACGCCGCCGACCCGGCCTTCCTGCGCCGCTTCGCCGGGCACGTGGAGAACGGACGGCCGGGGGTGAGCGACCCGGCGATCATCACCCGGTAGGCGGGCGGGTGGCGCCCACCCCCGGGTGCGGTGCCCCGTGCTGTCCCGGCACCCGTGGGCCACCGGACGCCACCACCTGGGCGGGCGCGGACCGGCCTGGCTCCGGCGTCGCCCGGGACAGCAGCACCACGCCCCAGGACGCCAGCGCGGCGCCGGTCAGGGCGAGCAGGACGCCCGCGGGGCCGCCGCGCAGGCGTTCGCCGAGGAGGCTGACGCCGATCACCGCGGCGGCGACCGGGTTGGCCAGGGTCACCACCGCCAGCGGCGCGCCCAGGCCGCCCCGGTAGGCGGTCTGCGCCAGCAGCAGCCCGGCCGTGGCGAACGCCGCCACCAGCAGCGCCACGCCCACGACCTGACCGCCCAGCACCGGCCCCGAGCGGTCGGTCGCCGCCACCGTCACCGTCTGGGTGAGCGCCGAGGCCACCCCGGAGGCCACGCCCGAGGCGGTGGCGTGCCGCAGCCCGGGGCGGGCGCCCGGCCAGGCGAACGCGCCGACCAGCGCCGTCGTCGCCGCCGCGACCCCGAGCGCCTCCGGCACGCTCAGCACGTCGTCGGGCGCGGGCCCGGACGCGGTGAGCAGCAGCGCGCCCAGACCCAGCAGGGTCAGACCGGTGCCCCGCCACTCCACCGCGCTCACCCGGCGCCCCGCGATCCGGGCGCCCAGCGGCACCGCCGCCACCAGGGTGAGCGCGCCGAGCGGCTGCACCACGGTCAGCGGGCCGTACCGCAGCGCCACCACGTGCAGCAGCGCGCCGGCGGCGTTCAGCAGCACCGACCCCCACCACGCCCGCGCGCCCAGCAGCCCCGGCAGCCCGGCGCCCGCCGACCGGGAGGCCAGCCGCTCCTGCGCGACGGCCGCCGCCGCGTAGGCGAGCGCCGACAGCAGGGACAGCAGGACGGCGGCCAGCGCGGCGCTCACCTGACCGCCCCGACGAGCCCGCCCGCCTCGGCCCGCGCCAGCGTCCCGCCGGCGCGGGGCCCGGTGTGGGCCGCCCGGTGCGGCGCGTGCACCACGAGCAGGGCGATGCCGAGCAGGACGGCCGCCACCAGCGCGTCCAGCCAGTAGTGGTTCGCCGTGCCGACGATCACCAGCAGGGTGAGCACGGGGTGCAGCAGCCACAGCCAGCGCCACCGCGTCCGGGTCGCGACGATCAGCCCGACCGCCACCATCACCGCCCAGCCGAAGTGCAGCGACGGCATCGCCGCGAACTGGTTCGACAACCGGTCGCTCTCCGGCGGCCCGTACACCGAGGGGCCGAAGACCCGCGCGGTGTCCACGAGACCCGTCAGCGACAGCATCCGCGGCGGCGCGAGCGGGAACGCCAGGTGGACGACGAGGGCGGCGGCGGTGACCGTGGCGAGCACCCGGCGGGCCCACACGTAGTGCGTGGGGCGGCGCAGGTACAGCCAGACCAGGAAGGCGGCGGTGACCGGGAAGTGCACGGTGGCGTAGTAGGTGTTCGCCAGCTGGACCAGACCGTCGCCGTGCAGCAGCAGCGCCTGCACCCCGCCCTCGCCGGGCAGCCGCGCCGCGCGCTCCAGGTGCCACAGGTGACGGGCGTTGCGGAACGCCTCCGCGGTGTGGTCCGCCACCAGCGTCCGGCCCAGCTTGTAGGCCAGGAAGAGCCCCGCCACCAGCAGCGACTCCCTCAGCAGCGGTGGCCGCGCGGTCCTCGCAGTCATCCCCGGCCCCTTCACTGGCGGTGGTGCCGACCGGCCCCGGCGGGCGCGGGGACGGTCACGTCGGTCATCGATACGTCTCCGTACCGAAACGCGAGTGTACCGATACGGTCCGGTACCGGTACACTCGCGTATCGATAGACGTACGCCACACTGGAACCCCGGGCCCCGCTGACCGCCCCTCTCCGTCAGGGCCCCTCTAGTCAGGAGCTGAGCCGATGACGTCGTCCCAGGCCGCGGACCGACCGGAACCGGTCGGCGCCCCGCGCCGCTCCAAGCTGACGCCCGAGCGTGAGCAGGAGTTCTTCGACGCCGTCCTGGAACAGATCCGCGCCTGCGGCTACGACGCCGTCAGCATGGAGGGCATCGCCGTCAGCACCCGGTGCAGCAAGTCCACGCTCTACCGGCAGTGGAAGACCAAGCCGCAGTTCGTCGCGGCGGCCCTGCGCTCCCGGCGCCGGGTCCGGTTCGCCGGGATCGACACCGGCTCCCTCGCCGGGGACCTGCGCGCGGTCGCGCGGGCCGCGGAGGGCTGGTCCCACAAGGACAGCCGGTTGCTCCAGGCCCTCGGGCACGCCGTCATGGCGGACCGGGAGCTGGCGAGCGCGCTGCGCGAGGCGCTGGTGGAACCCGAGATCGGCTCCCTCGCGGAGATCCTCCAGCGCGGTGTCGCGCGCGGCGAGGTCGCCGCGGACCATCCCGCGCTGGAGTACGTACCGGCGCAGCTGTTCGGTGTGCTGCGGGTGCGCCCGCTGCTGGAGGGCGACGAGCCCGACCCGGACTACCTGCTGCGCTTCGTGGAGGCCGCCGTGCTTCCGGCACTCGGCCTCACCTGATGCCCGGGCCGCCGCCCACGGGATGACCGGACGGCGGCCCGACCGCGCCGCACCGTGGGGACGGGGGCGGCGCGCACCCCTCCGGCCGGGCGGGGCGCTCCCCGAGCGGAGGGGCGCCCCACCCGGCCGGTCGGGTAGGGGGACGGCTCAGACGTCCTGGCCGGTCCCGCCGCCGAGCGCCGACTCCTTGATGCTCCGGGTGATCTCGTCGAGCAGCGACACCTTCTGGTCGGTGTCGAGCCCGCAGCGGACCACGACCAGCTGCTTCGGGTTGCCCGGCGAGGGGAACGCCAGCGACATGACGTAGCCGTCGGAGCCCTTGCTAGTCACCGCCTTCCAGCGGACCTGGTAGCCCTTCTGCCCGGCCACCGTCACCGCCTCCGACGCCAGCACCTCGTGCGAGGTGATCGCGCCGTAGGAGTCACCGCCGTAGGACTCCTTCGCGTTCTTGGCGATGTCCGCCTTCGCGACCTCCTCGGGGGTGGTGCCCTCGCTGCCCAGCGCGACCGCGGGCGCCGAGTACGCGCCGCCCTTCGTGCAGGTCTTGGAGGTGTCGCCGGGACACTTGTAGGTGGTGTCCGACGACATCTGCGCGCCCACCGTGGCCTGCTGGCCGGTCCAGCCCTCCGGCACCTTCAGGCTGATGCCGTTGATCGGGTCGGACACGGTGCCGCCGCCCTCGACCTCCGGCGGCCGCGAGTCACCGGGGCCCGGGGTGTCGCCGCCGTCGCCGCCCGAGCCGCCGCTGCCGCCGTCGCCGTCCGGACCGCCGTCCCCGTCCCCGTCGTCGCCGCCCGGCCCGCCGAAGGGGCCGCCGGACTGCCCCTGCGACGCCCCGGCCCGGTCGCCACCGCCGCCGTCGTCCTTGGTCAGCGCCCACACGCCGACGCCTATGCTCGCCAGCACCGCGACCGCGACCGCGACGGCTATCCCGGTGCGCAGCCCGCGCCGGCCGGTGGCCGGAGGCTGCCCCGGGTAACCGGGGTGGCCACCGAAGCCCGGGTAGGCGGGCATCCCCGGCTGCCCCGGATAGCCCGGCTGTGCGGGAGCGCCCGGCTGTGCGGGATAGCCCGGCGGCGCCGGATAGCCGGGCGCGGCGGAGCCAGCCGGGTCCGCCGGGGACGGCGCCGGGGCACCCCACGCGGCACCCGACCCCGCGGGACGGACCTGGTCCGTCCATGCCTTGCCGTCCCACCAGCGCTCGGTGGGCGGCCCCTCATTCGTCTGCCCGGGGTCGGGATACCACCCGGGAGGAGTCACCTGCGTCATACCCCCACCGTATGAGGCGTCGGTGAAAGCAGGATGAGAGGGGCGGCGACTCGTTCCAGCCACCCCCGCGCCCCGTCCGACGGACCGTGTCACCCGTGCCCGGTAACAGTCACCGGACCACCCTGCGCCGGGACTTGGGGAGGACTACGCTCACCCTGTACGTCGTTCGGGCGACTCGGGGAGGCAGCGGGATGACGGAGGCACGGCCCACGGCACCTGGTCCGGCCTCCCTCTGGGAGCGCGACCGCGAGGTCACCGCACTGGAGAAGGCGGTCGACACCCTGTGCGCCGACCGCTCGTCCTCCGGCGGCCTGCTGGTGTTCTGCGGCGAGGCCGGTCTCGGCAAGACCGCGCTGCTCGCCGAGACCCGCCGGATCGCCGAACTGCGCGGCTGCACCGTCTGGTCGGCCCGCGGCGGCGAGACCCTCAGGTCCGTCCCCTTCAACGTCGTACGGCAACTGCTCCAGCCCGCCCTCGTCACGATGCTCCCCGAGGAGGCCCGCGAGTACCTCGGTGACGGGTACGACATCGCGGGCCCCGCCCTCGGCATCGCCGACCCCGGCGAGCGGCAGGCCGACCCGCAGGGCGTGTGCGACGGCCTCGTCGACGCCGTGCGCCGCCTCGCCGAGCGCGACTGGCCGCTCGTCCTGCTGATCGACGACGCCCACTGGGCCGACCAGGAGACCCTGCGCTGGCTCGCGGCCCTCGCCGAGCGGCTCCGCGAGGTACCGGTGCTGGTCGTCGTGGCCCGCAGGCCCGGCGAGATCGGCGGCGACAGCGCCCGCCACCTCGACGCCGTCGCCGCCGCGGCGGCCCGCCCCGTCAGCACCCTCGACGCGCTCACCCCCGAGGCCACCGCCGGGCTCACCCGCGCCACCGTCGGCGCCCACGCCGACGCCCCGTTCTGCCGGGAGGTGTGGGCCGTCACCGGCGGCAACCCCTACGAGACCGTCGAACTCCTCGCCAAGGTCCAGGACAGCGAACTCACCCCCACCGAGGTCTCCGCCGGGGAACTGCGCGCCCTGAACCGCTCCGCCCGCGGGCGCGGCCTCGTCGCCCGCCTGGAAGGGCTCGGCGTCGACGCCACCCGGTTCGCCTGGGCCGCCGCCATCCTCGGCGAGGCCATCTCCGTCCGGCTCGTCGCCCAGCTCACCACCATGGACCGCGACGCCGCCGCCCGCTGCGCCGCCCTGCTGCGCACCGCCCGCATCCTCACCGTCCCCGACCCGGCCGACCCCCGCGCCGACGACGGCGAGCTGGAGTTCGTGCACCCGCTGATCGCCACCGCCGTCTACAACTCCATCCCCGAGGGCCTGCGCACCGCCATGCACGGCATCGCCGCCCAGGTCGTCACCGACTCCGGGCTCGGCGCCGCCGCGGCCTCCCGGCACCTGCTCCAGGTCCACCCCGACGACGACGCCGAACTCGTCGACCAGCTCCGCGAGGCCGCCCGCGAACACCTCGCCGTCGGCGCCCCCGACGCCGCCCGCCGCTGCCTGGAACGCGCCCTGGAGGAGCCGCCCCGCCCCGAGGCCCACGCGCGCGTGCTCTACGAACTGGGCTGCGCCACCCTGCTCACCGCGCCCGCCACCACCATCGGCCACCTCCAGACCGCGCTCGCCATGCCCGGCCTCGACGGCGACGCGCGCGTGGACGCCGTCTTCCGCCTCTCCCAGGCGCTGCTCCACAACGACCAGCCCGAGCAGGCCGTCCGCACCGTCGCGGCGGAGGCCGCCCGGCATGACGCAGGTCCCGCCCGGCTGCGGCTCCAGGCCGTGCAGTACATGTGGGAGGGCGTCTACGCGGGCGAGTCCGCCACCCCCGGCCGCTCCGAGCGCCTCGCCCAGCTCGCCCGCACCTGCGCCGGCCGCGACAACTCCGAACGCGCCCTGCTCATCCTGCGCGCCTTCGACGCCATGACCCACGGCGAGAACGCCGTCGAGGTCGTCGAACTCGCCGACCGGGCCCTCGTCAACGGCCGACTCGCGCCCGGCCTCGGCTGGACCGACACCGAGTGGGGCGTCGAACTGCTGATGATGCTCGGCAGCGCCTACGCCTACGCCGACCACCTCGACCGCGCCGAGAGCCTCTTCGCCGAGGCCCTGCGCGCCTACACCTCCGCGGGCTGGAGCGGCGGCCACCTCGCCCTCGCGCACGCCTTCCTCGGCCTCGCCTACCGCAGGCAGGGCCGTCTGAAGGACGCCGAGGAGGTGCTGCGCGAGTCCCTGCGCCTCGCCGAGCGCGTCGGCCGCGGACTGCCGCTGTACTGGTCGGCGACCTGCGGCCTGGTCGACACCCTGCTCGCCCGCGGCCACGTCGACGAGGCCTGGTCGTTCGCCGAACGGTACGGCTTCGCCCCGCCGTACCCGTCCACCATCGTGCTGCCCGACATCCGCTCGGTACGCGGCAGGCTGCTGCTCGCCACCGGCCGCACCGAGGAGGGCGTCAACGAACTGGAGGCCGCCGAGAAGGCCGCCGCCGCGCGGGGCGGGCACAACCCCGTCCTCGCCCCGTGGACCGCCGACCTCGCCCGCGCCCTCGCCTCCGACGACCCCGCGCGGGCCGCCCGCCTCGCCGTCGACGCCCGCCGCCAGGCGGAGCGGTTCGGCACCGACACCGCGATCGGCGAGGCGGTGCGCTGCGCCGCCGCCCTGGAGACCGGCCAGCGCAAGGTCCGCCTCGCCCAGCAGGCCGTCACCTACCTGGAAGCCTCACCCTGCCTGTACGAACACGCCGCCGCCCGCGTCGAGTACGGCATCGCCGCCCGCTCCGCCGCCGAGCTGAACCGGGGCCTCGCCCTGGCCCGCTCCTGCGGCGCCGACGGCCTCGCCGAGCGGGCGCTCGCGGCCCGCCGCACCCTGGAGACCGGCGGCCCGCCGCCGTGACGGCGGTACGTCAGCTGGTCGGGTCCTCCTCGGCCAGCACCCGCCGCGCCGCCGCGAACGCCGAGTTCGCCGCCGGGACCCCGCGGTACGGGCTCCAGCAGGCGCACCACCTGCTGTGGAACACGATGGTCTCGGAGGAGACCACCTCGCCGCGGTTCACGGTCCTCAGCGTGCTCGTCCTGCGGCCGGGCCTGGACCAGCGCACGGTGGGGGAGCGGGTCGGCCTCGACCGGTCCACCGTCGCCGAGGTGGTCAGCGGGCTCACCCGCCGCGGTCTGCTCGACCAGGGCCGCGCCCCGCACGACGGCCGCCGCTCCCTGCCGCGCCTGACCGCGGACGGCGCGCGCACCCACCGCAAGCTGGCCGTGCGCGCGGCCCGGACGAACCGTGTCCCCCTCGCCCCGCTGGACGCCGGGGAGCAGGCCCTCTTCGTCGACCTCAGCCGCCGGCTCGCGGACGCGGCCGAGGGGCTCCGCAACCCGGCGGAACCCCTCGTCACCCCGTCCTGAACAACCCGGCCCCGAACAGCCGTCCTGCGGCTCACTCCTTCACGAACAGCACCCACACCTGCCCGTCGGCGAAGTTCATCGGCGTGCCGTCCCCGGTGGTGAACCGGGTGCCGTCGGTGGCGACGTCCCGCTTCCAGTGGGCGTCGTAGACCTGCCCGTCGCGCAGTACCTCCGCCCGCCCCGAGCCGACCGTCTCGATGAACGGCGTGACGTTGCCGTTGGAGTCGTGGAAGTCGGAGGTGCGGATGTGCACGTGCTGCACCACCACCGTCGCGGGGGCCAGCCGCCGCCCCTCCGTGGACCTCGCCTCGGTGCCGTCCATCGCCACCAGCCAGCCGTCGCGCCGCTCGGACCAGGTGAACGTGAACGAGGCCGCCGGGAAGCGCACGGTGCGCGCGTTCTGGGGCGTGCCGCCGTCGGGCGCGGCGCCGTAGCGGAAGCCGGTGGTGGTCAGCGCCTCCCGGCCGGGCGCGGCGTCCAGCAGCCGGTCCGGGCGCAGATAGAGGTTGTGCGGGGCGGGACGGCCGGTGCCGCGGAAGTAGGCGTCCCGGGTCCGGCCGGGCGGCTCGGCCCGCAGCGGCGCCTCGTCGATCAGCGGCAGCAGCTTGCGCTGCGCCCCCGAGAAGGCGAGCGTCGGCCGGTGGAACTGGCGCAGCAGCTCCAGGTCGGACTCCCGGGCGCTGCGTACCGGTCCGACGACCTCCGGCAGCCGGGTGGCGTACACCGCGAGGAGTCGGCTCAGCCCGCCCTCGACCTGCTCGGCGTAGACGACGTCGGCGGCGTCGAGCCCGGTGTGCGGGCGGGCCTGACGGGCGTTGTCGATCTTCACCGCCAGCACCGCACCGGCATCGGACGGCGTCCGCGAGGGGGTCCGCGCGGAGGTGTGCGCCGGTGCCCGCCCGTCGTCGCGTTCGTCCCCGCCGCTGCCGCAGCCCGCCGTGAGGGACGCGGTCAGCGCGAGGGCGAGCAGCGTCCCCGCGCCGGCGGACCGCCGGCCGCACCGTGCCCGTCTCTTGCCGTGTTCCCCGAGTCGTGAACCGCGTCCAGAAGCCCGCCGTGTGCCCACCGCAGCCACCCGCCCTACCCTGTGCCATCAATTGTGCGCTTATAGGTGCATCGATTGCCATACCCGAACGCTTCCGACGGCTTCTGGCGGTCCATGAGGAATTCACCGTGAGGCGGCGGTCCCTACGCCGAACGGCGCACGCCCGGCGCCCGTGCATCGGCGCCGGACCGCCGGGGTACCCGGACGTCCCATGTGACCGACCATGTGACACGAGGGAGCGGGCGCGATGAAGGCAGTGACCTGGCAGGGCAAGCGCGACGTGCGGGTGGAGAACGTCCCCGATCCGCGCATCGAGGAACCGACCGACGCCGTCATCCGCGTCACCTCCACCGGGCTGTGCGGCTCCGACCTGCACCTGTACGAGGTGCTCACCCCGTTCATGACCCCCGGCGACATCCTCGGCCACGAACCCATGGGCATCGTCGAGGAGGTCGGCGCCGCGGTCCCCGACCTCCAGGCCGGGGACCGGGTGGTGGTGCCGTTCCAGATCGCCTGCGGCAACTGCTGGATGTGCCTGACCGGGCTGTTCACCCAGTGCGAGACCACCCAGGTCACCAGCGAGGGCATGGGCGCCGCCCTGTTCGGCTACACCCGGCTGTACGGCGCCGTCCCCGGCGGCCAGGCCGAGTACCTGCGGGTGCCGCAGGCCCAGTTCGGGCCGATCAAGGTGCCCGAGGGCCCGCCCGACGACCGCTTCGTCTACCTCTCCGACGTGCTGCCCACCGCCTGGCAGGCCGTCGCCTACGCCGACGTGCCGCAGGGCGGCAGCATCGCCGTGCTCGGCCTCGGCCCCATCGGCGACATGGCCTGCCGGATCGCGCGGCTGCGCGGCGCCGGGCGGGTGTTCGGCGTCGACCTGGTGCCCGAGCGGCTGGAGCGGGCGCGGGCGCGCGGCGTGGAGACGTACGACCTCAGGTCCTTCGACAAGGAGAAGGAGCTGGTCGCCGCCATCCAGGACGAGACCGACGGGCGGGGCCCGGACGCCGTCATCGACGCCGTCGGCACCGAGGCGCACGGCAGCGCCGCCGCCCGGCTGGCCCAGCAGGCGTCGTCGATGCTGCCCCGCGCGGTCAGCGGCAGGCTCGCCGAGCGGATCAGCGTCGACCGGCTCGCCGCCCTGTACCTCGCCATCGACCTGGTACGGCGCGGCGGCACGATCTCCCTGTCCGGCGTGTACGGCGGCACCGCCGACCCGCTGCCGATGCTCACCCTCTTCGACAAGCAGATCCAGCTGCGGATGGGCCAGGCCAACGTACGGCGCTGGAGCGACGACATCCTGCCCTACCTCACGGACGAGGACCCGCTGGGGGTGGAGGACTTCGCCACCCACCACGTCCCGCTCACCGACGCGCCGCACGCCTACGAGATGTTCCAGCGCAAGCAGGAGGGCGCGGTGAAGGTGCTCATGCGGCCGTGACCCAGCCGGTCCCGTGCGGCCGTGACCCAGCCGGTCCCGTGCGGCCGTGACTCAGCTGGTCCCGCCGAAGACCTCCGCCAGGTCGTAGCGCACCGGCTCCTCCAGCTGCCCGTAGGTGCAGCTCTCCGGGGTGCGGTCCGGGCGCCAGCGGCGGAACCGGGCCGTGTGCCGGAACCGCTGGCCGTTCTCCATGTGGTCGTAGGCCACCTCGGCCACCCGCTCGGGCCGCAGCGGCACCCACGACAGGTCCTTCCTGCCCGACCAGCGGCTCGGCGCGCCCGGCAGCCGGGCCGACTCGTGCGCCGCCTCGTCGGCCCAGGCCGCCCAGGGGTGGCCGGTCACGTCGGCCATCCGCAGCGGCTCCAGCTCCGCCACCAGCTCCCGGCGCCGCGCCATGGAGAAGGCCGCGGACACGCCGACGTGCTGGAGGGCGCCCCGGTCGTCGTACAGCCCGAGCAGCAGCGAGCCGACCACGGGGCCGGACTTGTGCAGGCGGTAGCCCGCGACGACCACGTCGGCGGTCCGCTCGTGCTTGATCTTGAACATGGCGCGTTCGTCCGGCCGGTAGCGCAGGGTGAGCGGTTTGGCGACCACACCGTCCAGGCCCGCGCCCTCGTACTGCTCGAACCACTCCCGGGCCACCTCGATGTCGGTCGTCGCGGGCGCCACGTGCACCGGCGCCGTGACCCCGTCCAGCGCCGTGACCAGCAGCGCCCGCCGCTCGCTGAGCGGCACGTCCAGCAGCGACGCGTCGGCCAGCGCCAGCAGGTCGAACGCCACGAACGAGGCCGGGGTGCGCTCCGCCAGCGTCCGCACCCGGGAGTCGGCCGGGTGGATCCGCTCGGTGAGCGCGTCGAAGTCCAGCCGCCCCTCCCGCGCGATCACGATCTCCCCGTCCAGCACGCACCGCGCCGGCACCCGCTCCCCGAGCGCCGCGACCAGCTCGGGAAAGTACCTGGTCAGCGTCTTGCCGGTCCGGCTGCCCAGCTCCACTTCCGCCCCGTCCCGGAACACGACCGCCCGGAACCCGTCCCACTTCGCCTCGTACTGCATCCCCGGCGGGATCCGCGCCACGGACTTGGCGAGCATCGGCTTGACCGGCGGCATCACGGGGAGGTCCATGACTCGACTCTGTGCGGCCGGGGAGCACCCCGCAAACCGTCGGGGCGGGTGACAGGGCACCCGGACCGTGCCTCCATGGAGACATGGACAGCAACGACGCCGCACTCGAACTCCGCGCCTTCGTGAAGCCGTACGCCGCCCTGCTGACCACCTACAAGAGGGATGGCACGGGCGTCGGCACCCCCGTCAACCTCGCCGTCGACGGTGACCACGGCTACTTCCGCACCCCCGGCACCGCGGGGAAGGTCAAACGCCTGCGCCACACCCAGGAGGTCACCCTCGCCCCCTGCACGGTCCGCGGACGGCCCACGGGCCCACCGGTCCGGGCCCGGGCCCGGCGGCTGACGCCGGGCAGCCCCGAGGACCGGCGCGCGGCCCGGCTGCTGCGCCGGGACCACCCCGTCCTGCAAGGGCTCGTGGTGCCGCTGGTCCACCGGCTGTGGCGGACCGGCACCGTGCACTACGAGATCCGCACGGTTACCGACAACCCGCCGACCTGACGGCCGGTATGCGAGGTCCGTCCCTTCCGCCTACCGTGGCTCGCATGGGTGAAGCGGTGGAACTGGAGGCCGACGGGCGGACCGTGCGGCTGTCCAACCCGGACAAGGTGTACTTCCCCGAGCCCGGCTACACCAAGCTGGACCTCGCCCGCTACTACCTCGCCGTCGGCCCCGGCATCCTGCGCGCCCTGCGCGACCGGCCCACCACCCTGGAGCGCTACCCGGACGGCGTGGGCGGCGAGTGGTTCTACCAGAAGCGGGCGCCCAAGGGGATGCCCGACTGGATCCCCACCGCGCACATCACCTTCCCCTCCGGCCGCAGCGCCGACGAGATGTGCCCGACCGAGGTCGGCGCGGTGGTGTGGGCCGCCCAGTACGGCACGCTGACCTTCCACCCCTGGCCGGTACGGCGGTCCGACGTCGACCGGCCCGACGAACTGCGCGTCGACCTCGACCCGCAGCCCGGCACCGACTTCGCTGACGCCGTCCACGCCGCCCTGGAACTGCGCGCCGTCCTCGACGAGTTCGGCGGACTGCGGGGCTGGCCCAAGACCTCCGGCGGACGCGGACTGCACGTCTTCGTGCCGATCGAACCGCGCTGGACCTTCACCCAGGTGCGGCGCGCCGCCATCGCCGTGGCCCGGGAACTGGAACGCCGGATGCCCGACCGGGTCACCACCAGGTGGTGGAAGGAGGAGCGCGGCGAGAAGATCTTCGTCGACTACAACCAGACCGCCCGGGACCGCACCATCGCCTCCGCCTACTCCGTACGGCCACGCCCGCACGCCCCCGTCTCCGCGCCCCTGCGCTGGGACGAGGTCCCCGACGCGCACCCCCGGGACTTCGACCTCAGGACCATGCCCGCGCGCTACGCCGAGGTCGGCGACGTGCACGCGGGCATGGACGAGCACCGCCACCGCCTGGACGCCCTGCTGGAGCTGGCGGCCCGGGACGAGCGCGAACACGGCCTCGGCGACCTGCCGTACCCGCCCGAGTACCCCAAGATGCCGGGGGAGCCCAAGCGGGTACAGCCGAGCCGGGCCCGGAAGGGCTGACCTACAGCTCCCTGATCCGGATGTCCCGGTACGAGATGACATCGGTCGTGCTGTGCACCTGGAGCCCGACGTAGCCGGAGGCGAACCGCCGTCCGTCGGTGCCGGGGTCGTCCGCGCGGGGCGGGGCGAACTCCTGGCCGCCGGTGTTGTCGAACTCGTTGATCAGCACACCGTTGCGGTAGACCGAGTAGTGCTGGTCGACCACCCGGATCTCGTAGTCGTTCCAGGTGCCCTTCTGGGTGACCCCGGCCCCGGCGAGACCCACCCGGTCGAAGCCGTAGACCGACCCGGTCTTGTACATGTCGCCGTCGGGCCGGTCGAAGACCTGCACCTCGTGCCCGTACTTGATGGCGGCCCACTCCGGCCGCGGCTCCTCGGGGTGGTCGAGGATCCACGGGAAGCGCACGAACACACCGGAGTTGGCGTTCCCGGTGCCGGGGGCGTCGTCCCGCCACTGGAGGCGCAGCGAGAAGTCGCCGTACTTGCGCTCCGGGAACCACAGCATCCCCAGGCCCGACTTCGTGGTGCCGCTGGTCATGGACCCGTCGGCGTTCAGCGCGAACGAACCGCCGCCCACGTGCTGCCAGCGGGCGAGACTCTCCGCGCTGCCGTCGAACAGCTTGCGGTAGCCCTCGGTCTGGCCGGGCTCGCCGATGCCGGACTGCCGGGCGGCCCGGTTGATCGCGCGGTACTCGCGCTGGTCGACGACGCCCTCGCGGAGCAGCCCGTCCAGCACCGACCTCACGTGCTTGAGGAACAGCGCGTGGGACGTCCACTCCTTCTCGTCCTCGATCAGCTCCCCGATCCGGCACCGGTTGTCGGTGACCCGGTTCGGCACGCCCGAGTCGACGGTGCCGACGAAGACCGTCAGCCGCTCGTCGTACTCCGGGCAGTGCGGCGGCGGGACCGGGCTCGACACGACGGTGAGGCTGAGGGTGCGGGCCGCGGCGGTGTTGCCCGCCTTGTCGGTGGCGCGGTAGGCGAGAATGTGGGCGCCCGCGCGGTCGACGACGACCGGGCCGCCGTAGGCGAGGTATGGTCCGCCGTCGAGCGAGTACTCGATCCGGTCGACGCCCGAGCCGCCCTCGTCGGTCGCCGTCACCGTGACCTCGGCGGCGCCGATGTACGCCCCGTCCGCGTTCCGTGAACCGGCCACCGTCACCCCGGTCACCGGCGGCGTGGTGTCCTCCACCGGCGCGGCGACGACCGTGAACTCCACGCTCTTCTCCGCGGCGGTGTTGCCCGCCTTGTCGGTCGCCCGGTACCGCACGGTGTGCGTGCCGACCTGGTGGACCATCACCGGCGCGGTGTACGGCTGCCAGGCGCCGGACGCGCCGATCGCGTACTCGACGCCGTTGACGCCGGAGCCGGTGTCCGAGGCGGAGACGGTGACCGTCGCCATGTCGACATACGTGCCGTCCGCGTTCCGCTCGCCGGTGACCGTCGCCGAGGTCTCCGGCGGGGTGGTGTCGTCGGTCGGCGGCGCGACGACCGTGAACCGCGCGCTCCGCTCGGCGGACACGTTGCCCGCCCGGTCGAGGGCGCGGTAGCGGACCGTGTGGTCACCGACCTGGTCGACGACGACCGGCGCGGTGTACGGCTGCCAGGCGGTCGCGTCGTCGACGGCGTACTCGATCCGGTCGACGCCCGAGCCGCCCGCCTCGTCGGTGGCCGTGACGGTGACGGTCGCGGAGCCGACGTACGCGCCGTCGGCGTTCCGCGCGCCGCCGACCTCCGCCGTGGCCTCGGGCGGGGTGGTGTCCTCGCCGCCGCCCTCGGACACCACCAGGATGCCCTGCATCTGGCCGTGGCCGGGGATCGTGCAGTGGTAGAAGTAGCGGCCCGGCGTGAGCGTGACCTCGGCGGTGTGCCGCCCGCCCTCGCCGTCGTCGGGGTTGGCCAGGATGTTCAGCTCGACGTCGCCGTTGAACTCGGGGTCGCTGGTGACGAACGTCAGCGTGTGCGGCATCCCCGTGGTGTTGCCGGTCGCCGCGCTGTTCTCGAAGACGATCGTCGCCGGACCCGCCACCGCCGTGGCGGGGACGGAGGCGTACCGGGTGATGTCGTCGTTCGCCGTCCAGGTGAGCACCTGGGCCGCCGTGGCCCCCGGTGCGGGCTCGCTGCCGACGGCGGGTGCCGTCTGGAGCCCCAGGATCGTCAGTACGGCCGCCAGCAGCGCCGTCCACACTCTTCGTCGCCGCGTCACCGCGTCGCCCCTCTCGCCAGCTGGTCGGCGGCGGGGGTCGGCCCGCCGCCGGTGTAGGTGACCCGCCACAGCGCGGACTTGGCGTCCGAGGTGAAGAAGCCGCGGCCGTAGTCGAGCACGTACAGGGCGCCGTCCGGACCGAACTTCCAGTCCATGAGGTTCTTGATGCCGTCGTTGCCGACCGGCACGATCCCCTTCAGCGTCTCCGAGTGCACCGGCAGCCCGCCGTCACCCTGGGTCCTCGGGTCCATGAGCACCGCGTTGCGCGGCTGGCCGGCGTCGTAGAAGTCACCGACGAACCACTTGCCGTCCCAGTACGCGGGCCACCTGACCGCGCTGTCCGCCGCCGTGTCGTCGTACCGGTAGACCGGCCCGTTCATCGCGGCCTGCCCGCCGCCCTTGAGCCACGGCAGCCGGTACGTCGCCTCGTCCTGCTGGTACGACGGCACACCGGACGCGTCGCGCGGGTAGTCGGGGCCGCCGCCCTGGGGCGAGTACCAGATGTTGTTGCCGGTGACCGGCGGCAAATTGACCAGGCCGTCGTTGTTCGGGGACTCGTTCTTCGGGTGGTCGCAGTCGTACCAGCCCAGCGGTTGGCTGGGATCGGGCAGGTTGCGGTCCCGGTAGGGCTGCTTGTTGCCCATGCAGTACGGCCAACCGCGGTTGCCCGCCTCGGTGATGGCGGCGAAGGTGTCGTACTTGGCCGGACCCCACACCGGCGACGGTGCCGAGGCGTCCGGGCCCACCCAGCCCGCGTACAGCACGTCGGTGCGCTGGTCGACGAAGATGCGCGCCGGGTTGCGCACGCCCATCACGTAGATCTCGCCGCGCGTCTTGCCGCCGCCCTCGTCGGTCTCCTCCCCGGTGAACAGGTTGCCCTCCGGGAGCGTGTAGGTCCCGTCCGGCTCCGGGTGGACGCGCAGGATCTTGCCGTTGAGGTTGTTGGTGTTCCCGGCGGTGCGGCGAGCGTCCGCGAAGGACACGCCCTTGAAGTGGGGCTGCGGGTTGTTGCCGGAGTAACCGCCGCTGAAGCCGCTGGAGTTGTTGTCGCCGGTCGCGATGTACAGGTTGCCCTTCGAGTCCCAGGTCATCCCGCCGCCCGCGTGGCAGCAGCTGTGGATCTGCACCGGCCACTGGAGCAGTACCTTCTCGCTGCCGAGGTCCAGTCTGTCGGTGGCCGGGTCGAGGGTGAACCGGGAGACGCGCCGCTGGGCCATGCGGGTGTCGCGGTCGATCTCCGAGTGCGGCGTGTAGTGCAGGTACACCCAGCCGTTGGCCTCGAAGTCCGGGTCCAGCTCGATGCCGAGGAGCCCCTCCTCGACCTTGACCAGTTCGTCGCCGCCGCCCTTGTTGCCGAACACCGTCAGCTCACCGGCGAGCGTGACCTGCCCGGTCCTCGGGTCGTAGACGTGGATCTGGCCCCTGCCCTTGCCGACGTCCGGGTCGTTCCAGTCGGTGACCACGGGCTGGGAGGCGTCGCCCCCGCCGCGGCCGATGTAGAAGACGCGGCCGTCGGGGGCGGTGACCAGGCCGTGCGGTTCGCCGATCTGGTCGCTCTGGCCGGGCTGGTTGGGCCGGGTGAGGCGCTCGGCCTGGTAGTTCCCGGCGATCGTGGCCTTGCAGTCGGCGCGGGCGATCCGGGTGGTCCACAGCAGCGCGCCGCGCAGATGGGCGCGGAAGTCCGTCTCGTCGTACGACGACACCGTGCCGCCCATGCCGGTGTAGAAGGACCGGCCGCCGTCGTAGTCCCGGCACCAGCTGACCGGGTGGTCCCACCCGTTGGCGCCGGACCCCGGCTGGTAGGTCGACTCCCGTACCCGGGCGACCGTGTGCACGTCGCCGGACGGGTTCTCGGTCCAGTTCAGCCACCGGTCCGGCCGCTTCCACTCCAGCGGCAGGTCCTTGGTGGCCGGGTGGAGCCGGTCGCCCACCTCGACGGTGGCGCGCCGCACGGCGCTGGGGGAGGAGGCCGCCGGGCGGGCGCCGATCAGCCCGGTGAACCAGTCCGAGTACGGCTCGGCACGGGCCGCGTCGTGCAGGCCGACGAAGCCGCCGCCCGCCTCCATGTACGCCTCAAGACCGGCCTCCTGCTCGGGGTCGAGGACGTCCCCGCCGCCGGTCAGGAACACGATCGAGTTGAAGCGGCCGAGCCTCCTCTCGTCGGTGAAGACGGAGGCGTCGTCGGTGGCGACGACCCTGAAGCGCTCGTTGGCCGGTCCGGTGAGCCCGATCCGTTCGATCGCCTCGATCCCGGCGTTCACCAGGGGGGACTCCTCGCCGGGGGCGGCGGAGCCGTAGAAGATCAGCACCCGTACGTTCGCGCCGCCCGGGGGCGACTTCACGGACATCGTTGTCAGCGTCGGCTCGGGCGCCGGACGCGCGCTCGCGGCGGAGCCGGTGAGCAGCCCCGCGGTGACGAACCCGGCGGTCAGGACAGCCGTCAGCAGCCGTCTTCCGCGGGTCGATCGGTTGGCGTTTCCTGGCCGTTGGTGCGAAGTGGACCGCATGTGGTCACTCACCCCTCGTCGGTCACAGCGACAGCGCCATGGAAGCTAGACCTCTTTGCTCGGTTCGCCAAGAGCTACGACCGGAACAGAACAAACTTTGTCCTGGGTGTGGATAAACGCGTTCCGTGCGGTTACGGTCACACCACCCGTACTGGAGTGGGGAGTTCACCATGGACAGACGTGGGTTCAACCGTCGGGTACTACTGGGTGGCGCGGCCGTGGCGACATCGTTGTCCATGGCCCCGGAGGCGGTCGGCGCCGCCGCCCGGCCGGTCCGCACCGCACCGGCCGGTGGCGAGGTCCGGCACCTGAGGCTCTACATGGAACAGCTCGCCGACGGCCGGTTGGGCTACGGCCTGGAGAAGGGCAAGGCGACCGTGCCCGGCCCGCTGATCGAACTGAACGAGGGCGACACCCTGCACGTCGAGGTGGAGAACACCCTCGACGTGGCCGCCAGCCTCCATGTGCACGGCCTGGACTACGAGATCTCCAGCGACGGCACCAAGCAGAACCACAGCCACGTCGAACCCGGCGGCACCCGCACATACACCTGGCGCACCCACGCCCCCGGCCGCCGCAAGGACGGCACCTGGCGGCCCGGCAGCGCGGGGTACTGGCACTACCACGACCATGTCGTCGGCACCGAACACGGCACCGGCGGCATCCGCAAGGGCCTCTACGGCGCGGTGATCGTCCGCCGCAAGGACGACGTCCTGCCCGACCGGACCCACACGATCGTCTTCAACGACATGACGGTCAACAACCGTGCCCCGCACACCGGTCCGGACTTCGAGGCCACCGTGGGCGACCGGGTGGAGTTCGTGGTGATCACGCACGGCGAGTTCTACCACACGTTCCACATGCACGGTCACCGCTGGGCGGACAACCGCACCGGCCTGCTCACCGGCCCCGAGGACCCCAGCGCCGTCATCGACAACAAGATCGTGGGCCCCGCCGACTCCTTCGGCTTCCAGGTGATCGCGGGCGAGGGGGTGGGCGCCGGGGCGTGGATGTACCACTGCCATGTGCAGAGCCACGCCGACATGGGGATGGTGGGCCTGTTCCTGGTGAGGAAGGCGGACGGCACGATCCCGGGCTACGAACCGCACGATCCCGGCGCGGGGCATGAGGGGCATTAGCGGGGTATGAGGGGCATTAAGGGGGCCCCGTCGTAGAGCGCTCCCCCTCCCCACCTGCCCGCGGCTATCCTGATCCGCAGCCGCGCAGGAGGAGTGCTCGAAGTGACCGAGGCAGTGTCGCGCCCCACCCTGGAAGCGGTCGCCGCGCGTGCGGGTGTCTCCCGGGCCACCGTCTCCCGCGTCGTCAACGGCGGCGACGGGGTGCGCACGGCCCTCGCCGAGCGGGTCCGGCGGGCGGTGGAGGAACTCGGCTACGTCCCCAACCAGGCCGCCCGCACCCTCGTCACCCGGCGCCACGACGCCGTCGCCGTCGTCATCGCCGAACCGGAGACCCGGGTCTTCGCCGACCCCTTCTTCGCCCGCCAGCTGCGCGGCATCAGCAAGGAGCTGACCGCCCACGACAACCAGCTCGTGCTGCTGCTCACCGAGGGCCGCGACGACCACGCCCGCGTCGGCCGCTACCTCGCCGGTGGCCATGTCGACGGGGCGCTGGTGTTCTCGCTGCACCTCGACGACCCGCTGCCCGGCCTGATCCGGGGCGCCGGGGTGCCGACCGTGTTCGGCGGGCGGCCCGGCTGGGGCGAGGGCGCCGATCCCCACGCCCCGTCGGCGGTCTTCGTCGACAGTGACAACCGGGGCGGCGCCCGGGACGCCGTACGCCACCTCGTGGACCTCGGCCGCACCCGGGTCGCGCACATCGCCGGGGCGCTGGACCAGACGTCGGCGGTGGACCGGCTGGACGGCTACCGGGACGTCATGGTCGACGCCGACCCCGCGCTGGTGGTCGAGGGCGACTTCACCCCGTCCGGTGGGGAGCGGGCGATGCGGGAACTCCTGGACCGCCGCCCCGACGTGGACGCCGTCTTCGCCGCCAACGACCTCACCGCCTCCGGCGCCCTGCGGGTGCTGCGCGAGCGGGGGCGCCGGGTGCCCGAGGACGTCGCGGTGATCGGCTTCGACGACATGGTCCCCGTCGCGGAGCAGACCGACCCGCCGCTCACCACGATCCGCCAGGACATAGAGGGCATGGGGCGCCTGATGGCCCGTCTGCTGCTGCACCGCCTGGACCGCCGCCCCGACGGCGACGCGGCCCACCTCCCGCCGACCAGCGTGGTCCTGCCCACCACCCTGGTCCGCCGCGCCTCGGCCTGAGGCGCCCGCGGTCGCCGCCCCGGTCAGCCGCCGGCCTGCGGCAGGCTCTTCAGTACGGCGAACCGGGCGCCGTACGGGTCCGCCAGTTTGGCCATCCGGCCGACGTCCGGCACGTCCGTGGGCCCCGCCCGGAGCGTGCCGCCCAGTTCCTGTGCCCTGGCGACCGCCGCGTCCGTGTCGACGACCTCGAAGTACGGCAGCCAGTACGGCGGGGAGTCCGCCTCCGCGGGGTCGTCGGTCAGCGGGACCAGACCGCCGAACAGCCCCTCGTCACCCACCCCGGCCGGGGCGACGCAGGTGTAGACGCCGCCCGGGAAGGCGAGCGAGGTGGTCTCCCAGCCGAGCGCGGCGTTGAAGAAACCGGCGGCTGCCGCGATGTCCGGCGAGTACAGCTCCAGCCAGCACAGCGCGCCGGGGACCTCGAAGACGTCCAGGCCGCTCAGCCGCCCCGGCTGCCAGATGCCGAACGGCACGCCCGCGCGGTCGGCGAGGACGGCCATGTGGCCCTGCCCCGGCACGTCCATCGGCGGGGTCAGCACGGTGCCGTGCGCCTGCTCGACCGCCTTGGCGGTGGCCTCCGCGTCGGGGCTGTGGAAGTACACCGTCCAGGACGGCGGGCCCTGCTCCGGGTCGGTGGGCATCCCGGCGGCGACGGTGCGGCCGTCGAGCTGGAAGAAGCCGTACCTCCCGGCCTCCGGCCCCGCGGGGCGGAACCGCCAGCCGAAGAGGCCGCCGTAGAAGTCGACGGCGCCGTCCAGGTCGGGAGCCCCGACGTCGAGCCAGTTCGGCGCGCCGCCGACGAAACGGGTGGTGATCATGCCCGCCCTCCTCGCACGAGACCCACTGCCTCCACTGCCGAGTCTCGCACTCCCCACCGACAACCGCGCCACCGCTCCGGGGCGCGCCAGATCCGCCCGCGCTCCTCCGCGCGCCGCCGTGCGCGGAGGAGTACGGGCGGTCATCATCGGGGCGGTCGGAGGAGGCCCGGCGCCGGGCGTTGAGCGGACGTTGATGGAACGTTTTTCGCCGGTGGGCACACTCTCGGCCATGCACACCGAAACGACCCGCCCGGCCCGCACCGCCTGGGAACAGGCCCTGTGCGCGCAGACCGGGGCGGACTTCTTCTTTCCCGAGCCGGGCAGCTCGGTCCGTGAGGCCAAGCGCATCTGCGGCATGTGCGAGGTGCGCGCGGCCTGCCTGGAGTACGCCCTCGCCCACGACGAACGCTTCGGCGTCTGGGGCGGCCTCTCCGAGAAGGAACGCCTGCACCTGAGGCGCACCCCGCGCTGACGCACCGCCCCGGCGTGTCGGTCGGGCGCGTCCGTCGGGCGTGTCGGTCAGGCGCTCGCGCGGGCCGCCATCCGCGCCTTGCGCGCCGCCAGCTTCTCGTCGAACTTGGCGGCCTCGGCGTCCAGCCCGCCCATGAACAGGCCCAGCTCCTCCTGCGCCTTGAGGCCCTCCGGGCCCAGCCCGTCGATCTCCATGACCCTCAGGAAGCGCAGCACGGGCTGGAGCACGTCGTCGTGGTGGATGCGCAGGTTGTAGACCTCGCCGATGGCCATCTGGGCCGCCGCCCGCTCGAAGCCGGGAATGCCGTGACCGGGCATCCGGAAACCGACGACGACATCGCGGACGGCCTGCATGGTGAGGTCGGGGGCGAGTTCGAACGCCGCCTTCAGCAGGTTGCGGTAGAACACCATGTGCAGGTTCTCGTCGGTCGCGATGCGCGACAGCATCCGGTCGCAGACCGGGTCGCCCGACTGGTGCCCGGTGTTGCGGTGGGAGATGCGGGTGGCCAGCTCCTGGAAGGCGACGTAGGCGACCGAGTGCAGCATCGAGTGCCGGTGGTCGTGCTCGAAGCCCTCGCTCATGTGGGCCATGCGGAACTGCTCCAGCTTGTCCGGGTCCACCGCGCGGGAGGTGAGCAGGTAGTCCCGCATGACGATGCCGTGGCGGCCCTCCTCGGCGGTCCAGCGGTGCACCCAGGTGCCCCAGGCGCCGTCGCGGCCGAAGAGGGAGGCGATCTCGTGGTGGTAGCTGGGGAGGTTGTCCTCCGTCAGCAGGTTCACGACGAGCGCGATCCGGCCGATCTCGGTGACCTTGGACTGCTCCTTCTCCCAGGACTCGCCGTCCTCGAAGAACCCGGGGAAGTTACGGCCGTCGGTCCACGGCACGTACTCGTGCGGCATCCAGTCCTTGGCGATCTTCAGATGCCGGTTCAGTTCGGTCTCGACCACTTCCTCCAGCGCGTACAGCAGCTTGGCGTCGGTCCAGACGGACGGGCTGCCGAGATGGGGGGAGGTGATCGTCACGGGTACTCCAGGGGGACGGGGCGCTGAACGGGGACGTTCCGGCCGTGGGTAGCCGGGAACCTACGGAATCGTAGGCTACGAATCCGTAGGTTACGAAGCCGTAGGTTAAGAACGCCGTAAAGACCTCTGTTCATCCGAGCCCGAGTGTGCCCAAGGGCGTGCGGTCAGGTGTGCGGTTTCAGGTGTGTGGTCAGGTGTGCAGGTCCCGCAGCCGCACCGACAGACAGGTCACGCACCCCTCCAGCTTCTCGAACTCGCTGATGTCCACGACGACCGGCTCGTACCCGAGGTCCGCGAACAGCTCCGCGGTCTTCGGCGCGCTCGCCGCCATCAGCAGCCGGTCGCCGCCGAGGAGCACCACGTGGGCGCCGGACTCCTCGGGGACCGGCAGGAACCGGCCGAACAGCGACGGCGTGTCCGTCAGCGGCACATGGCCGACGACCGTCCCGTCCGGCAGCGCCGTGACCGCCGACTTCAGGTGCAGCACCCTGCTCACCGGCACGCCGACCACCCGCGCGCCCAGCGGCGCGAAGGCGGCCCGCAGCTGCCGTACCCCGGCGGCGTTGGTGCGCCCGCCGCGGCCGACGTACACG
This sequence comes from Streptomyces sp. NPDC006997, assembly GCF_040635175.1. Lineage (NCBI taxonomy): Bacteria > Bacillati > Actinomycetota > Actinomycetes > Kitasatosporales > Streptomycetaceae > Streptomyces > Streptomyces sp. NPDC006997. The sequence continues at coordinate 88,729 of NZ_JBEYHH010000005.1, read as the reverse complement.
GTGTCGCCGATCTTCAGCACGTCGCCGCCGTCCAGGGTGCCCGGCTCCCAGACCCAGTTGACCGAGCAGCCGAGCCCGGCCACCACCTCCTCCACCCCGGCGGTCTCGTCCCGGCGGGACTCGGCGCCGGAGCGGGCGATCAGCGCGACGTTGCGGAACATGACCACCGTGTCCTCGACGAACACGGAGTCCGGGCAGTCGTCGGCCGGGGGCACCTCGACGGTCTCCCAGCCGTGGGCGCGCAGCGCGTCGACGTACGCCTCCCACTGCCGGAGCGCCAGCTCGGTGTCGACCGGCGCCCGTTCGACGTGCGTCACCAGCCCCTCGGCGAGACGTGGACCGGGGCGGCGGACGAGGGCCTTCTTGCTGGGCACTGGGGTCTCCCTGGGAAGGTGGGGGCTGTCACCGGCGTACCGCATCCGCGCCGCGCGTCGAAGGCGACGCGCCCCCCTTCACACCACTTTCCCGCCCGTCACCCCCCGACCGCCAACGCCTCCGGTGTGGTCCGCGTGAGCGTGCCGTCCAGCAGCAGCCAGCGGGTGATGCCGACGGACTCCAGGAACGGCAGGTCGTGGCTGGCCACGAGCAGCGCGCCCTCGTACGACTCCAGGGCCGAGGTGAGCTGCCGCACGCTCGCCATGTCCAGGTTGTTCGTCGGTTCGTCCAGCATCAGCAGCTGGGGCGCCGGTTCCGCCAGCATCAGCGCCGCCAGCGCCGCCCGGAAGCGCTCGCCGCCGGAGAGCGTCGCCGCCCGCTGGTCGGCGCGGGCGCCCCGGAACAGGAAGCGGGCCAGCCGCGCCCGGATCTGGTTGTTGGTGGCACCCGGCGCGAACCGGGCCACGTTCTCCGCGACGCTCAGCTCCCCGTCCAGGACGTCGAGCCGCTGGGGCAGGAACCGCAGCGGCACGTGCGCCGTCGCCTCGCCCGCCACCGGCGCCAGCTCCCCGGCGATGGTCCGCAGCAGCGTCGTCTTGCCCGCGCCGTTGCGGCCGACCAGCGCGATCCGCTCCGGGCCGTGCACGTCGAGACCGCCGTCGATCCGTGCGCCGTACGCCAGTTCCAGCCCGCGCAGGGTCAGCACGGTGCGGCCCGGCGGTACGGCCGTGTACGGCAGGTCGACGCGGATCTCGTCGTCGTCCCGTACCGCCTCCGCGGCCTCGTCGAGGCGTTCCCTTGCCTCGGCGAGCTTCTCCTCGTGCATGATGCGGTGCTTGCCCGCGGACACCTGGGCGGAGCGCTTCCTGAGCTTCATCACCGCCCTCGGCTCCCGCTTGTTCTCGTACATCTTGTTGGCGTAGCGGGTCCGCTTGGCCAGCTTGCCGTGCGCCTCGACGAGCTCCTGCTTCTGCCTGCGCAGATCGGCCTCCGCGACCCGCACCATCCGCTCGGCCGCCTCCTGCTCGACGGCGAGCGCCTCCTCGTACGCCGAGTAGTTGCCGCCGTACCAGGAGATCTCGCCGGAGCGCAGGTCCGCGATCTGGTCGACCAGTTCCAGCAGGTCCCGGTCGTGGCTGACCACGACCAGCACGCCCGGCCAGGACGCCACCGCCGCGTACAGCCGCTTGCGGGCGTAGACGTCCAGGTTGTTGGTGGGTTCGTCGAGGAGCAGGACGTCCGGGCGGCGCAGCAGCAGCGCGGCCAGCCGCAGCAGCACCGACTCGCCGCCCGAGACCTCACCGACCGTGCGGTCCAGGTCGATGTGGCCGAGGCCCAGCTCACCGAGGGTGGCGAGGGCGCGTTCCTCCACGTCCCAGTCGTCGCCGACGGTCTCGAAGTGCCCGGTCGCCGCGTCGCCGGCCTCGATGGCGTGCAGGGCGGCCCGGCGCGCGGCGATGCCGAGCGCCTCGTCGACCCGCAGGGCGGTGTCGAGGGTGACGTTCTGCGGCAGGTAGCCGACCTCGCCCGCGACGCGGACGGTGCCGTCGACGGGGGTGAGGTCACCGGCTACGAGCCTCAGGAGGGTGGACTTCCCCGAGCCGTTGACGCCGATGAGGCCGGTGCGGCCGGGCCCGAAGGTGGTGTCGAGGCCGTCGAAGACGGCGGTGCCGTCGGGCCAGCCGAAGGCGAGGGACGTGACGGTGATGGAAGGGATGGACATGCGGCCTCCGCGGTCGCTCGAAGCGTCGGGTCGGTGAGGGGCGAACGCGTGTCGAGACACCTGCGGCCGACGGGCCGGGAACGAGGATGCCGTGGGCGGGAAAGCCCTGTGCCCGAGAATCCGAGCGCCCGGAAGGCGGAACGGACGGAACGGACTGGACGGACGGCTCGTACGCCGAGGTCGCACGCTGCGCACACCCCACCCCGGGGTGTCACGCGGTGTCTCAGGACCTCAGACGAGCAACGTCCTTCTCCCATCGGCGGCAACAGAACGCTCCCGACCGTACGAACGGCCTCCGGGCCCTGTCAACGGATTAACGCCGCCGCACGTCCCCGTCGGATTCCTGCGAGCCAAACCCGTTCCCGCCTGGTTGAGTCGGCGGCATGACGACCGACGACACCACCCGCACGCCGCACGACCGCGCCGTGGCCTTCCGCGCCCTGCACGTTCCCGGACGGCCCCTGGTCCTGCCCAACGCCTGGGACCTCGCCAGCGCCCGGATCGTCGCCGACGCGGGCGCCGCGGCCGTGGCCACCACCAGCGCCGGGCTCGCCTGGGCCCTGGGCGCGGCGGACGGCGACCGGCTGGGGCGGGACGCGGCACTCGGCGCGGTCGCGGTGATCGCCGCCGGGGTGCGCCTGCCGGTGAGCGCCGACATCGAGAGCGGCTACGCCCGGGACCCGGAGGGCGTCGCCGACACCGTCCGCGCGGTGCTCGCGGCGGGCGCGGTGGGCGTCAACATCGAGGACGCGTCGCACGAGCCGGGCCGGGGACCGCTGCGCCCGCTCACCGAGCAGGCCGAGCGGATCGCCGCCGCGCGCGGGGCGGCCGACGCGGCGGGCGTGCCGCTGTTCGTCAACGCCCGCGTCGACACTTTCCTGCGCGGCGCCGGGGGAGTGGACGACACCCTGGAGCGGGCCGCCGCCTACCTCGCCGCGGGCGCCGACGGCATCTTCGTCCCCGGCACCGTCGACCCGGGAACGGTGAAACTGCTCGCGGACGGCGTGGACGCCCCCCTGAACGTGCTGGTCGGTCCCGGCGCACCCCCGGTCAGCGAACTCGCCGCCCTCGGCGTCGCCCGCGTCAGCGCCGGTTCGGCCATCGCCCAGGCCACCCACGCCCTGATCCGCCGCGCCGCACGGGAGCTCCTGGGCACGGGGACGTACGACACGCTGACCGGGGGGACCGGGTACGCGGAGCTGAACGCCCTGCTGGGCTCTCAGTAGGCGTCCCGCATCAGCTCCGCCAGGCCGTCGTCCAGGTCGAGTTGGAGGTGTTCGAGGCCGAGGGGGACCAGCTCCGCGGTCGTCGCCAGGAACTGGCGTACGTCGCCGGAGTGCAGGTGGACCACCGCGGTGCCCTCCGGGGCGTGGAACTCCAGGACGGTGCGGTCGAAACCGTAGGGCCGCACCCGGACGTCGCCGTGGCCCTCGGCGTCGTGCAGACCGGCCGCCAGCAGCTCGCGGGCGAAGGTCCAGCGCACCTCCACGCCCTCCAGGGTGGCCTGCGCGGGGAAGGTCATACGGACCGCGAACGGGTCCCGGTCGTCGTAGCTCAGGGTCGCGGGGATGTTCTGCATCCGTGGTGCCGCGGCCACGAGGCGGGCCTCGACGGGCTGCTCAATGACGGTGGACAACGCCTTGCTCCCTTGTGACGGCGGGACGACGGGACGGCTTCCGGGTACGGCCCGGCATGGGTTGAGACGTCGGAATCCGTCAATCCGTGCACCCTGGGCGAGTGACCTACGTCACTGTCCTCAATCACGGCCGTGACGGAATGTTCGGCCGGGCCCGCCCGGGACCCGTGTGGCGTTCACCGGCGAGACGGGTACCCGGGCCGCGCAGCCGAGAGGAAGTGAGTGGACATGCCACGCGGTTCCGGCTCCAAGCGGGAGCGCCAGTACGAGCACATCAAGGAGAGCGCGCGGGACCGGGGCGAGAGCCCGGGGCGCGCCAAGGAGATCGCGGCACGCACGGTGAACAAGGAACGCGCCCGCTCCGGCGAGTCGAAGACCGCCAGCCGCACCTCCACGCAGGACATGTCGTCCGGCCAGCGCGGCGGCCAGCGGTCCGGCCAGGGCTCCCAGGGGCCCACCCGGGACCAGCTGTACGAGGAGGCCAAGCGGCGCGACATCCACGGCCGTTCGGACATGAACAAGGAGCAGCTGCGGCGGGCGCTGGGCAAGTAGGCCGGTGCACGGACGCGTACGCTCGGCACCACCATGACGACCGTACGCGTTCCCGCGGGCTGGCCCGCGACCGAGCAGCAGGCCCGCGCCGTCCAGGACGAGTTGCGCGCGCGGGTGGTCCACGACGAGCCGGGGCCACCGCCCGGGACGGGGTACGTCACCGGCGTCGACGTCGCCTACGACGACGAACGGGACGTCGTCGCCGCGGCGGCCGTCGTGCTGGACGCCGCGAGTCTCGACACCGTCGCCGAGGCGACTGCGGTGGGGCGCGTCTCCTTCCCGTACGTGCCGGGTCTGCTGGCCTTCCGGGAGATTCCCACCGTGCTGGCCGCCCTGGAGGCGCTGCGCCACCCGCCGGGCCTCGTCGTCTGCGACGGCTACGGACTCGCCCACCCGCGCCGCTTCGGCCTCGCCAGCCACCTCGGGGTGCTCACCGGGCTGCCCACGGTCGGCGTCGCCAAGAACCCGTTCACCTTCACCCACGAGGAACCGGCCCATCCGCGCGGGTCGTCGTCCCCGCTGCTCGCGGGTGAGGAGGAGGTGGGGCGGGCGCTGCGCACCCGGGATGGGGTGAAGCCGGTGTTCGTCTCGGTCGGCCACCGGGTCGGGCTGGACACCGCCTGCGCCCACGTCCTGCGGCTCACCCCGCGTTACCGCCTCCCGGAGACCACCCGCCGCGCGGACGCGCTGTGCCGCCGGGCGCTGCGGGAGGCGACCCTCACCTCCTGAGTACCTGCCGTCCTACCTGAGTAGGAGTACGGATGCCCAGGGGCCTCGCCCGCCCGAGAAGCTGGCCCCATGACGACACACCGTGCCCCCAAGCCCCTGTCCGACCCCCACCGCCCCGTCGAGCGCGCCGTGGTGCTCGGTCTGGCGGTGGCGGTGCTCGCGGGCGTCGGGTGGATCGGCGGGATGATCTACACGCTGCTGAGCTGGCCGCTGTGAGACGGGGGCGGGTCCGCGGTGAGTGTTCGGCGTGCCGACGGCGACGATCCCGGCGCGGGCGTGCGGCGCGCCGACGGTGATCCTGCGGCCTGCGGCCTGCGGCCTGCGGCCTGCGGCCTGCGGCCTGCGGCCTGCGGCCTGCGGCCTGCGGCCTGCGGCCTGCGGCCTGCGGCCTGCGGCCTGCG